>JAISGK010000008.1 GCA_031263155.1 Clostridiales bacterium | reverse complement strand
GGTTTCCGACAACGAGGGCAACGAGACATCAAATGGGAACCGTGGAATGTCGGGGCTGGGAAACGGGACGTCGAGGACGCCGTCCCCTACGAATGCGGTTATACCGGCGCTCTTAGACTGCGAAAAAACTCTAAAATCCGCCTGAATTCCAACGAGTTTATGCGGTTTTCAGGCATCGTTTAGGGCAAAAATTGGAGTTTTTGCGCAGTCTGCAGTGCGCGCCTGCGGGCCTTTCCAAGCCTCTACAATATCGGGTAACCGGGTGACCGTCGGGCAGCTCTTTTTGACCTGGTTATCGGCCGTCGGGTGCGGGCGCGCACTGCGCGCCCCTACGAAAGCGAAAACCGCTAACGTGCCCTTTTAATGCTGTATGACTTTTGTATAAGGATGCTCTCATGGCGCGGGGGTGGCTATGATTGGAGCTTGGAAAGGTCATACGAATACACGTTGCTAAAATAGCTGTTACAACAAATGCTGCGAGCCATAACCCTTATATGCAACATCTTATTTGGATAGCTCGACACATCCATCTTATCGGTTATTTTCCAATTCTCAATATACGGGTCATCCTGAAAAAGTATTTGGTTGTAGTTAAGCGTCAAAGGGTCGACGCCAGCATCGCTAATAATCAACCATACAGAGTATTGCACGGCGCAAGGAACGTCTGTCCAGTATAAGTTAAGTACTCCGACAGGATTTTCTACAACACTCAAAATTGGCGTGTCTGGTACGAAGTTGACGGTGCTGCAATCGGGTGTTGGCGTATTAGTTGGCGTATTAGTTGGCGTTAGCGCAATACTGGAGTCATGGCAATAGGCGTTGCTAAAATCGCTTGTGCAGCAAGCGCTTACGGCCTTAATCTTGAAGTACACTCTCGCTGTATCCAGCCAAACCCCAGGTATACCAGCAACAATTAGATCCCAATTCTCAAGATGCGTGTCGGACATACTACCACCTAGTTGCGTGTAGTCTGCGTCGGTTAGTGCGGTGGGGTCGCTAATAAATTTAATAGCAAAGTATACATTGTATTTGTTTGCGCAAGGAACCGGGCTCCAGTATAGGCTAATTGTTCTTATACTTTCTTCTTTTCCATTCAAAACTGGCGCGGCCGGTTTGACGCCGCTGCAATTGGGTGTTGGCGTATTGGTTGGCGTTGGCCTGGGGGTTTTAGTCGCTGTTGGCGTAGATGTAGGTCTGGGAGTGGGCGTCGGCTTTTCCGTTATCGATAACCCTGGCACGCTCGTCGGCGTAGCGGAAATCGGAGGCGTCGGAGTGGGCGGTACTGTCTGCGTGGGAACAATCGCGCGCGTAGGCTCAGCCGCGGTGGGGCTTGGCGTTTTCGAGCCACGAGGAATAATCGGTTGCTTTGGGCGCGAAATCCAGTCGGTAAGCTCAAAGTTTTCCTTTATTGTTTGCGAGTCGCCCGTACCGAACAAGTGCTCAAACTGATCTTGAATCGGTTGCACGGCAGAAACTTCCAGGACGGCTGAGTTCTCAGTGTCCAAGGTAAGCACGCTGTACTGATATTCGTTTGTAAAATATTTTACCACACTATTGGTGTCTGCCGGTGTAAGCGCGTTAAACGAATATATTACCCTCGCGGTCTGATCTCTGGGGATGTAAAAATAGAAACATTCGGCATTCGCGTTAGCCGCCATTTTTACATCTGTGTCCAATACTGCCCGCGCGTTTAGCCTTAAGCCGAACGCGTCTGGCCCAAATGGGTTGGTATAGGAGTAATCTTCTGTTGTATACGCGGCTTTCCACGCCTTTGACACGAAGTTAATAGCCCTGGTTTCATAAAAAGTGTTGTTAAAAATGTCATAGGGCGAAAAGTTTATAGAGCGCAGCATGGTCTCATTTATAAATGGTATGGGCGTTTGCCTGTTAGGATTGACTATGCTTTCTGGAGCGTCCGCATGATACAAAAAATTATTTTTGATGCGATAAAGGATGAAATCCACATCTGTTATCTCATCCGGCTTTGGCTCATCTTGATTCGCAAACCTCACACCTTTTTGATTGACCCTAACTATCGCGTCACCGCTGGAGACGTTTTTAACATAAAACTCAAGCACTCCGCGAGCGTTGTCAATCGGATAGCCATTGTCATAAAACATGCTTCCGGGATAGATGAACGCCACGCGATTGTAAAATAGGTCATTAGGATTATCTGCTGTCGGCAAGGCGGCAGCGGACGTCGCGCTAAGCCCGGTCGGCAGCGGCCAAGGCGCATACACCCCGGGCGAGTAGGGTATATATGTTGGCATGGCAATGGGAGAGCCATCTTTGTCATAATAGTCGTTATATACACCGTCGCCGTCATGCTTAACAGTGTAAGAGGCGTATTTTACCTCTATGCCTATACCGCCATAGCCAATAAAATAATCGTAATATGGGTCGGATGAGCGTGAGGTAAACCAGGCATACGTCCCTCCCAGTACGAGCGCGGTCATCAAAACTACAGAAGCAAAAATAAGTATTAACTGCTTGCGGTTCACAAATCACCTCTGCTTGCGTTTACTCATAAAGATATTATTCCAAAATAGGAGTTTATTATAATGCCGCAAGTAATTGAGTAGAGGCGGGAGACTTCTCGCGCGAACGTTGTTAAAATCCTCTGAACGTGTGTTTTCCAAATTTGGCATGTTTTCGCAGCGGTCAGTGGGTATGATTTCGTAGGGGCGCGCACTCAGACTGCGCAAAAAGTCCAATTTTTGCCCTAAACGATGCCTGAAAACCGCATAAACTCGTTGGAATTCAGGCGGATTTTATAGTAGGGGACGGCGTCCTCGACGTCCCGTTTCCCAGCCCCGACATTCCACGGTTCCCGTTTGATGTCTCGTTGCCCTCGTTGTCGGAAACCAAAATAATCATGTGTACGTGGTTTGGCATAATCACATAATGCGGTATCTCAATGTTCTCGTAATGACGGCACATATCGGTTATTCTTTTTGCTACGGCATCGCCGTATGGCGTCAACTTGCAATGCGGGGCGTCGAGGACGCCGCCCCATTGGGGACAGGCGACGGGGCGTCGAGGACGCCGCCCCCTACGAGATCAAAACCCTTTTGTGAAAACGCGCGTTTAGAGTAAAATCAAAAGGACGCGTTAGCGGTTTTTCGCCTTCGCGCCCTTTTAACGATCATTATCAAACGGTGATTGCGCAAGCAGATGCGGGTCGCCTTCAGAACCCGGTTCCGGGCTCAAGCGTATAAGTCCCCTAAGTCCAAATGAAAATATCATTAATAAACCGAACAATAGGAAGACTATGTAAATGTTACCGCCCACATAAGTTAGCATGGATCCTAAAACAGGGATGTGGAAAATTACCCTACCCACAATCTTGTCTTCATATACGATTGTCTCATCGGGGCTATCATTATCCACACCCTTGGTTTGAAATCCTTTCTTTCCGGTATTTTCATAATTATCATAAATATTGATAATTTGATGTGTCCAAGATGTCTGCGCGTCTTTCATAAATGTAATGGTGTCGCCAACCTCCAGCGCGTTTACGCCGGTATCTTTAACCAAAATGAGCGATCCCTGGGGTATCTGGCTTTGCATACTGGGGCTAAGCACGTCCATGAATGAATAGCCAAACAGGCTTACGGGGCCGCTAGAGCGTTGTGTATAATAAAACGCTGTTATTACCAAAATTATCAACCCTGTGTAGAACAAAAAATCGGCAATCTTATCACGAAGAGAGGTTTTTTTAGATCCACCCACTCTTTTGCTTTTATCTTTTGAAGGGAACAGAGCGTCTAAGCCTCGCCGCAAGGCGCCAGGCCTATTCGCGCCGCGTTTTGCTTTGCGCGGGCCTATCCCTAAATCGTCGTCGTATTCGTCATCAGCGTAATCGTCAGAACGCGCCAGGGCCTGTTGTCTGGGGTCGCGCGCCTGTGGGCCGCCAAGCATGGGTGTGGGAATGCCAAAATAATTTTGCCCCTGCTGATACCCTGCCTCGGCCATAGGATTATTCATATAAGGCGCGCCCTGGTCCCCTTGGTATAAGGGCGTTTGCCCCAAGGACATTGGCCTTAGGGGCATTTGCCCCGGCGTTTGCTGTGGGTATGGAGACTCGTTATATATGTCGTTTGAAAACCCCTGCGGCAGCGCGCCTGGCGTTCGTGCATAAGAGGTTTGGTCGTATGGCGTTCTGGCATATGAATCAGAATAGTGTTGATTCGCAATAGCTTGCCCTGGCGTATACTGCCCTGTTGGCGGTTGTTGATAACCTTGCTGTGGGTATCCAGGCGTTGGCGAATATGATTGCCCGGCAGAATATGCCTGTCCAGCGCCGGCATAGGGTTGCTGTGGGTTTGCTTGCGGCAGGGGCAAAGACTGGCCGTAATGTCTTTGTGCAGCATCCATGGATATTTGCTCCTGCGGATAATCAAAGCGCTGAACGTTTGTATGACTTGGTAAAGCTCGCTCACCACCATTCGATCGTGGCGGCAGAGCAGAGGGATTGTATGGACGTTCTTGTTCATAGCGGCCTGAAGCGGCAAACTCACGGTAATTAGACGTTTCAATTGAGCGTGGAGAGTATTGATCCATTTGAGAGGGGCGCTCTTGCGGATCATAATACTTCTGTGGATCATAATGCTCCTGTGGATCATAATACCCCTGCGGCTTATAACGCTCGGGCTGCGAATATTGAGATTGCCTTTCATATGGTTCTGGCTGATAATTGCTATTATTTTGATAAAAACGATCGGGCGTAGAATATGCGGCGGGACGACTGACGGCGCGATCCTGGTCGGCATAATGAGGCTGCTCTGAGTATTGCGAGGAACCGCCATAACGGTCATCGGCATTGTAACCGGCTGCGGGCAATGGCGCTCGGTTGTATTGCGCGGGGTTTTCGTCCGCTGGACGGTTGTTCGCGTATTGATTGTAATCATGTTGATTGTAATCATGTTGATTGTAATCATATTGATTATAATATTGGGAATGCTGGCCATTGTTTAGCGCGTTATTGGCTCGCCGCTGCCTACCGTCCGCGTACGCGTCATAGGGTTCGGGGTAAGGCGATCCATAGGCGGCATTATCTTCACGCGAGGGCGCGTAGTACCCGGAAGACTTTTCATATCCAAAATCGTTATTTATCTCGTTTATCGACCTCGGCGCCAATGTACCACCCCCAGCCTATGCCTCATTCAGGGAAAAACGAGTTAATTTTCTTTCTTATGTCATGAACTTCGATCATAGCCTTATCTTTCCATAATTGCACCTGTTTTAGCTGTTCACGCGATTGGTTAATCTGCTCTTCGAATCTACGCGCCTCGTTCTTTGCGCCGTCTACTATCTGTTTTGCCATCATTTCGGCATCAATAAGCGCGCGCGCTATGGCTTCACGCTCGGTCGCGGTGTTTGAGCCGCCAGACGCGCCCGAATTGCTTAACCTTGCGCATGTTTCGCTTAGGGTGTTACATTTTGCCACCACTGCCAAATATTCGTTATGCAATGATTGATACTCATATGTCAAACTAGCGATGTAACTATCGACTTGTTGTTTATCGTAACCCATTTGTTGTTCTGCAAACACCACTCCGTCGGGCACTCGTACTCTCCTCAAGCCATTTATCCTTATAGAATGTTGAATATACTCTATCACATTTTCGTAACAATTAAAACCTCTAATCGCTGGAAATAGCGGCAGATTACTTATTTTATTATAGTATCAAAAAAGAACGCGGCAATTATACGCCGCGTTCTTTTCTTTATCTAACAAGATTTAACCTAACAAGATTTTATCCAGCAAGATTCAATCTATCAAGATAAAGTAATTGTATTATTTACCGGCCAGTTGTTTCTCCTGGGCCTCGATCATTTTCTTAACCATATAACCGCCGACATAGCCGTTTTGAGCTGAAGTAAGATCTCCATTATAACCATTCTTTAAAGGCACGCCGATTTCACTTGCAACCTCAAATTTAAACTTATTGAGCGCTTCGCGCGCTTCGGGTACTCCCTTGGGTTGTGGTGTATTCATCCGATTTTCCTCCTCAAAAAAATTATTGTACGCGTCTATTAGTTAAAACATAATTGGCAAACTATAAACGCGCCCCCCTATCTCACGTCGGAGCGGGATTTACATCCCGCCCCTCGCATTTTGCCGTTATCTTTTTATGAGTGAACTGTACTCATATGAGTGAACTGTACTCATATGAGTGAACTGTACTCATTATGAGTGAACTGTACTCATTATGAGTGAACTGTACTCATTATGAGTGAACTGTACTCATTATGAGTGAACTGTACTCATTATACACGGCATGATAGGTTTTTTGTAACATTCAGTACTGATTTATTATCTATAACGCTTATGCGTGTTAGCGTTAATCATTCTAAAACCTATATCAATCTGGTCATAGGATTTGATATTTTTTTCAGTACGTTGATCATAATCAGATTTTATCATACAGTAGTTAGAGTCTAATATGCGTTTCGAAATTTAATTCGGAACACGTATCAATATCCGCGTACTGATTTCATACTGATTTGATGAATGTTACAAATGTATTATATCCGCGAACTATTTTAATATTAGTGGAAATTGGAGGAGGTTTTATAAATATTTTTTTATCGCTTTCTCTATCTCTTGCTCTTGTCGTATATCTCGCCCAGAGCGCGGGGAGCGCGGTTGCTGCGAGAAAAGAAAATGAGAAGAAGCAGGGTTAAAATGTAGGGTATCGTCATTGCCAGGTCAGAAAAGCTACTAGACAACTCCATCGCTTTAACCAATTGATATGCGCCCGAGCGCGCTAAGCCAAATATAAGGCAAGCCGCGAATGTGGGCATTATTTTCCAGTTGCCGAATATGAGCGCGGCGATGGCCAAATAGCCCGCGCCCATGTATATGCTTGGTGAAAAATTGTTGGATATGGAATAGGCAAAGCACATGCCGCCAAAGCCGCTTAACGCCCCCGAAAACATGACCGCCGCGAAACGCGTGCGGGTAACATGCGCGCCGGCGGCATCCGCCGCGTGAGGATTATCGCCGCACGCCCGCAAGCGCATCCCGTAGCGAGAACGGTTCATGATGTACCATAGTATAACCACCATGATCAACGAGATTGCCTCAAACGGATAAAAGTTTGTGAACACCGCGCCCAAAACAGGTATCTGGCTAAAACTGTTAATAGTAACGCGCGGCGAAACGCTAAGCACAAACTTGTTGGACGGCGCTCCGAACACGCTCGCGTTGATTTGGCTGGTTAAAAAACCTGTTAAGGCGACAGAGACGATGTTTACTACCACACCGCTTATAACTTGGTTTGCCCTAAATTGTACACACAAAAGCGCGTGCAGTAACGAATAAGCAGCCCCGCCCACCATCGCGCACAAAAAAGCAAGGTACATGGGCGCGGTCGATCCTATTGCAAAGCGCGTCCCAAAAAGCGCGACAAACAAGCCGCCGCAAAACGCGCCAAACCCCAGCAAGCCCTCCAACGCCAAATTGGTAACGCCGCTGCGCTCGCTATATATGCCGCCTATGGCGATTATGAGCAGGGGCAAGGCAAATGAAAGCCCGTCGATTATGACGACGTCAGCTATGAGGCCGCCAGCTATGGCGCCGCCAGCTATGGCGGTAGGCACTATGATTGCCCCCTTTCGCTTTTATAATCGTATTGATCTACAATGTGACGTATGTAACTCCCACATGCGCTAAACAGCAAAATTATACCCACTATAAGCGAGGAGATCTCTTGCCGTATGCCCACAATGCTGCTCATATATGTGCCGCCCCTAGAAAGCGCGGTTATGAGCAGTGATGAAAAGATAACCCCTATAGGGTGAGAGTTGCCCAGCAGTGCTACCGCGATACTATCGAAACCTGTACTGCTTAACACATTGGGCTGAATGGAGGCATAATAGCCCAAGTAGTAGCTTGTGCCCGCGAGCCCGGCAAGCGCGCCGCTCATAATCATAGAGACTACTGTCGTTTTACCTGTGTTTATGCCCGCGTAGCGACTGCTCACCATGTTTAGTCCAACCGCTTTCATTTCGTATCCCTGCTTCGTTTTTGTAAAGAACAGGAGCAGAGCAATTGCGCACAGTATCGCAAGTATTATAGCCAGCGGGACTCGCATCTTTATACCCCCCAGTTGTACGCCTACAAGGGTGAGCCTCGCCGCTGTGGAGATTTCCCTCGACTGACGCGACACGGGGTCTGCGAGCCTTGTATTTATAACGTAGCTGATGGTGTATTGGAACAGGTAGTTTAGCATTATGGCCGCCACAACCTCATTTATGTTAAACTTGTGTTTTAGATAGCCAATAAGCGCCCCCACCAACGCGCCCACTACTATACCTATGACAATCACCAGCGGCTTCGCGATAGCAGAGGGCAAATCGCTATAGCCTATCAATACGGTAGCCACAAAACCTGAAAGAAGCATTTGACCCGAAACGCCAATATTAAACAAGCCCGCTCGAAAGGCCGCCACCACCGACAGCGAAGCCAGAATCATTACGGCGAGCGCGTCCATGGTGTCCATAAAATCTGTAAAGACACTTTTGTAGGCGGCATAGTTGGGTTTGGGCAAAAAGCCCCCGCCTTGCAGCAAGCTATAAAAAGCCGACAAGGGATTCTTGCCCATTATCAATATGATGATCGACGCCGCTATAAAACTGCACACAATGGCAAACAGCGGAATGGATATAAATTGCCAGCGTTTATTGCCCAGCAGCGACATTATGGGGTGGCTTAGCTTACGCGTACGACTCCTCATATTTTTTTACCCCCATCATGTATTCGCCCACTTCATTAGCGGAGATAGAATCCGCCGGGGCGATGTTTATCATTGCGCCGTTGTACATTACACCTATGGTATCGGCACAGGCAAGCACCTCGTCAAGTTCAAGGGATATAAGCAGAATGGCCTTGCCATTGTTGCGCTGCTGTATCATTTTCTCCCGAATATCCATAATGGCCCCAATATCTAACCCCTGTGTAGGCTGAACAAATATTGTCAGCCTGCTTTGCAGCTCTATCTCGCGCGCGACTATGGCCTTTTGCTGGTTGCCGCCGCTCATGGCGCGCGCTTTGCCGTTTGCCCCACCGCCGCGTATATCGTACTTGCCAATTAGTTCATTGGCGTAGCGCGAGAACGCGCTTTTGCGCAGTACCATCCCATTGCAAAACGGCGGGGTGTGGTACCTCTTTAACGCCAGATTGTCCGCCAGCGAGAAATCGAGAATAAGTCCCGTTTGCTGTCTGTCCTCTGGAATGTAAGAAATGCCCGCCTGGTTGCGTTCTCGCACCGATTTATGGGTTATGTCGCTGTCATCCAATATAATATTGCCGCTCTTTACAGCGCACATACCCGTGATAGCGTCCGCAACCTCCAATTGACCGTTGCCCGACACCCCTGCTATGGCGAATATTTCCCCCTCGCGAATCGAAAAGCTAACATTGTTTACCACAGTGAAGCGCTGCTTGTTTTCTACCGTCAAATTTTTTACCTGCAATACCGTTGTGCCGAAACAGGCGGGCGGCTTTTCTATATCAAGGGACAGCTCATGCCCAACCATCAGCTTCGCCATGGTTGCCGTCGAGGTAGTGGAGACATCCAGCACATCCAGCAATTTGCCGCGTTTCAGTATCGCGCAGCGATTAGCCACCTGTTTTATTTCTTCCAGCTTATGCGATATTAAGATAATAGTTTTGCCGTCGTCACGCAATTTTTTGATTATATTCAACAGCGCGGATATCTCTTGCGGGGTTAGAACCGCCGTTGGCTCGTCAAATATTAATATATCCGCTTCGCGGTAAAGCATTTTAAGAATCTCGACGCGCTGGCGCGCATACACCTTTAGGTCTTCTATCTTTGCGGTGGGGTCAACCTCCAGCCCATAGCGCCGCGACAACTCGCGCACCTTTTCGTTTGCGCTCTTTAGATCTACCATGGGCAACACACCGCAAAGACGTTTTACAGGCTCCATTCCAAGCACAATATTTTCGGTAACGGTGTAATTTTCCACCAATTTAAAATGCTGATGCACCATGGCTATATCCAACCGTACCGCCTCGTTGGGTGATTTAATGCTTACCTTGCCGCCGCGCACCCATATCTCACCCTCGTCCGGTTCGTACATGCCAAATAGTATGTTCATGAGGGTAGACTTGCCCGCGCCATTTTCCCCCAGCAGGGCAAAAACCTCGCCTTTATAGATACCAAGGCTTACATCCTCATTAGCCGCGACACCGGAAAAGCGCTTGGTAATGCGCCGCATTTCAACTATATACGCGTCCTTTCGCATAGCCCCCCACCTTTTGGATATAAACGGATATATTGCGAAAATTATGACAGGCCAGGAAAATCGTTTGGTTTATGCCCGTTAAAGTTGGATGCTGGTACGATAGAGCCGCTTTTGACAAGCTCGTACGCGTTGTCCAGCGCGGCTACTGTGTCAGCGTCCATCTGGTGACGACCGTTAGCCTTTACAAAGCCGGTGGAATCTGTGTCTGTGCCCAGCACCACGTTATTGCCCGTAAATGTACCGTCGGCGATAGCGATCAGAGCGCGCTCCACGTTAATATCCATAACCTTTAGCACAGAGGTGAGTATGATGTTTTTATCTCCATTCACGCCGTCGTCATACTGGTCAACGTCACATCCGATAACGAACGAGTCGCCATGCTCTTTAACAGCTGTAAACACGCCATTGCCCGCGCCACCGGCGGCCACGAATATAATGTCCGCGCCCTCTCCCAGCAACGCCTCGCCCAAAACCTTGCCCGCCGCCTCGTCGTCAAAACTGCCGATGTAGTTGCCTCCTACATTTACGTTTGTCACATCGGTACCTGCGTAAGACGCCAGCGACACAACCTCCGCGTTGGCGCCAAGACGTGCGTTGGCATACGTGACGCCTGATTCGAATCCATATTGATAATTGACGTTAGACGGGTAGGCGATGCCATTAACAACCGCTACTTTGCCCGTTTGCGTTTGCATGGCCGCAGCTATGCCAGCGTAAAAGCCGCTTTCTTGTTCCGCGAAGGTTATACCCAGTATGTTTTCAAAAACCAATTGATCCTCTATGGCATCGGGGAAGCTGTCTACTATAATAAAATACTTATCGGGGTTGTCCATGGCAATGGAAGATATGCCCGCGAATTGGTAACCCGGGGCTACGATCACGTCATAGTCAGCCAGTATATTCTCTACAGTGGGCACAGAATTGTTAATATCTGTCTCTCTTATAGCTTGCACGGTAGAATCAGGATTTTGTTGAATGAAATTTTGCGCGCCCTCATAATTATTTTGATTAAACGACCCGTCGTCTACTCCGTTGGGGCTGGTGACTATCGCGATACGCAGGTTGCTCCCTATAGATTCGCTTGACGCGGCTGATGCGGCCTCGCCGGCCGTTTCGCTGGCAGCCTCACTGGTCTGCGCGGGCGGGTTGCCGCACGCGCTTAACGACAACCCAAATATGATAGCGGATATTACGGCAATTACTTTATTCATGATGATATTCTCCTTGTCTGATAAATTTTTTTGGTGATATAATCTTTTAGCGCCGCTATACTTTCAGAATAGGGCGGGCGCAGTATGCCATACTCGGTGACTATGCCGCTTATGAGCGTGTGATCGGTCACATCGAACGCGGGGTTATAACAATTGACCGAATCAGGCGCGACCGGCTTAGTAAAGAACATCTGTTTTATCTCGTTTGGATCCCGCAATTCTATGGTTATGCCATCTCCTGTTTCGCAATCAGGGTCTATAGTGTTGGACGGGCCAAGAACGTAAAAGGGGATTTTATAATGCTTCGCCAAAATCGCTACCCCGCTTGTACCGATTTTGTTTGCGGCGTCGCCGTTTGCGGCTATACGGTCACAACCGACAAAGCACGCGTTTATCCAGCCGTTTTTCATTACGGCGCTTACCATATTATCGCATATGAGAGTAACGTCCACCCCTTCGCGGGTCAGCTCATAACTCGTAATGCGCGCGCCCTGTAAAAGGGGGCGGGTTTCGTCGGCGAAAACGCGAACCGCCATACCACTCTGCCGGGCCAGTATAACAGGGCCAAGAGCGGTGCCATAAATTGACGTGGCCAGCGGCCCCGCGTTACAATGCGTCAACACGCCGTCGCCGTCATTAAGCAAAGGCAGTCCATGCCGCGCGATAGATTCGCACATGCGCATGTCTTCTTGCTGTATTTTTATCGCCTCGGTTATCAAGGCCTCTTTAATGGCCGCCACAGGTGTATCGCCGTTGGCCAAAACGACTGCTTCCATACGGTTAAGCGCCCAGGCAAGGTTAACTGCCGTTGGCCTCGCCGATTCGAGATGAGCCTTAAAGCGCTTTGCCTCTTCCGCAAATACCTTATTGTTATCGGTATGCGTCCCATTAGCCAAAACGGCGTAGCAAAACGCCGCAAAAATGCCTATCGCGGGCGCGCCTCGCACCTTCAACATTACAATGGCCTCAAACATGTCTTGCTCGCCTTCTAGCTCTATAAAGGTTGTGCTGGCAGGCAAGGCTGTTTGATCCAAAATGATTACCGCCAAGTTATCGTCGCTCAACCGCACATTAATGGGCCGCGTTTCGTTACGCATTTTGCGTGATCCCCTCGGAGACACTCGCGGGTATCCCCACACCCAGCGCCGTTATGCACTTGCTGGGGCATTTCTTTACGCACTCCCCACACTGCGTACATTTAGCGTAGTCGATAATCGCGCCGTTATCTTTCACATGCACAGCGTCAAATTGGCAAGCTTTTTCACACAGTTTGCATTTGATGCAACCCGCCTTGCAAATTTTACGCGCCTCTCTGCCGGGGTCGCCCGATACGCAAGCCACATGCACCGTGTTATTGTAAGGAACCATGGCGATCAATTGCTTGGGGCACGCCCTGACACACATGGTGCACGCCGCGCATTTTTCGCGGTTAACAACCGCTATGCCGTCTATCATCTCTATCGCGCCAAATTGGCAGGCGGCCTTGCAGGATCCCACTCCCAAGCAGCCGTATACGCACGCTTTAGAGCCCCCGCCCGCCAGCTGCATGGCGGCCTTGCAGTCGCTAAGCCCCTGATAATCGTAGCGAAAAAGGCTTTTGCTTTCGCATCCGCCGCAACGTACAAAAGCATTTTGGCGTCCGGCAATGGTGACAGGCACACCAAGAATTTGCCCAATTGCCTGCGCGCTTGTCGCGCCGCCCACAGGGCAGCCGCTTGGGCTTGCCTTACCCGTTAGCAGCGCTTCCGCAAACGCGTCGCAACCCGCAAAACCGCAGCCGCCGCAGTTCGCTCCCGGAAGCGCTTCACGCAGCAAAGGCAGCCGGGGGTCTGTTTCCACTTTTAATTTAATGGCGGCGACGCTTAGTCCCAAGCCAAACAACAAACCCATACCGCCCAACACCAGCAACGCATACAAAACGCCCGTCATTTTATACCTCCCCTATACCTTTATAAGCCCGGTAAATCCCAAAAACGCTATGGCCATAAGCCCCGCCGTTATAAGCGCAATGGGAAAACCTTGAAACGCGGAGGGTATATTGCTACGCGACATTCGTTCGCGTATGCTCGCAAACAGTACAATCGCGAGAGTAAAACCAGTGGCCGCGCCAACACCGTGAATGATAGACGTTAAAAACCCGTAGTTATTGTCTCTGTTTAGCACTGTTACACCCAACACGGCGCAGTTGGTCGTTATCAGAGGCAGATAGATACCCAGCGCCTGGTACAGGGACGGGCTGGATCTCTTTATAAACATTTCTACCAATTGCACCAGCGCCGCGATAATTAAAATGTACGCGATATTGTATAAATATCCAATCCCCAGCGGCCTTAGCAGGTAATATTCCGCTATGTAGGCGGCGGCGGAGGCCAGGGCCATCACAAACGTAACCGCCACGCCCATGCCCAGGGCGGTGTCCGTTTTCTTCGATACGCCCAAAAAGGGGCATATCCCAAGAAATCTGTTGAGAACAAAATTGTTGACCAGCACCGCGCTCATAAAAATCAATAATGTTTGCATACTATTGCGCCTCCTTTATTCGAGAGCGATTTAAGCGCGTGCGAGATTTTATCGCGTTAAGCCCCGCCATGAGAAAGCCCAGGGTAATGAACGCTCCCGGCGGCAGAATCATGATGATTGTTCGAGGGAAAAATTCTGGCAAAACGGTGAGGCCCAATAGGGTACCCGCGCCCAACAGTTCCCTTACACAGCCGATAATAAATAGCGCGGCGGTAAAACCAAGCCCCATACCTATACCGTCACACGCGGACATTATGGGGTTATTCTTTGACGCGAACGCCTCCGCGCGCGCCAAAATAATGCAATTGACCACAATGAGCGGGATAAATATGCCCAAAGCGGCATTGAGCGCAGGCAGATACGCTTGCAGCAAAAATTGAACGATAGTGACAAACGAGGCGATGATAACAACAAAGGCGGGTATGCGCACCGTTTCTGGTATAAAGTTTCGCAGCAGCGATATGGCGATGTTGGAACAGGCCAGCACAACCATTGTTGAGAGCCCCATACCGATGCCGTTAATGGCTGATGTAGTGACAGCCAATGTGGGGCACATGCCAATTACCAGCACAAAGGTTGGGTTTTCGTCCAAAATACCGTTCTTTAATATCTTTATTGGGTTCACGGCTGCACCTCCAAATTTTGCGCCGCAAAAGCGATGGCGTTGTTAACGCCTTTTGTGACCGCTTCGCTGGTGATGGTTGCGCTCGTAATTGCTAAAACTTCATCATCGCCCGGAGCGGCCTTCACTACCTTTACAAAAGTCTTTTTGTTTTGGTATTGATCAAGAAAGGAGGGGCTGTTCGCGTTGGCGCCAAGCCCTGGCGTTTCGGAGTGGTTTAGTATCTGCAAGCCCTTAACGCCCCCATCCGCGCCTATGGCCACCAGCAAATCAACCGATCCGCCGTAGCCTGTGGGAGAGGTGAAAATAGCCCAACCTATCAACTCGCCAGCGGAAAAAACGGATAGTACACGGGTTATGTTTTCGTCGCTCATATTTTCGTTACGCGACTCATCCGCAGTGGCGAAAATAGATTGCACAGCGGCCGCTTCGCTCTCTTGCTGACGCTGTAGAATCGGATCAGCCGTTATGTCGTACACTACGCCCAGCAATATCGCCGCTACGGCGGTAAGCACAAAAAGGCGCAAGGTAGGGTTTAGTATATCCTTCGCGTTCAAGCCTGAGCCCTCCTTTTCGTACCGAACACGCGCGGGGCGCAATATTTGTCTAGCAAGGGTACGCAGAGATTTAACAAAAGGATTGAGTACGACACGCCTTCAGGATAACCGCCGTAATTACGAATAATGACGGTCAACAGCCCACAGCCCGCGCCAAATATTATCCGCCCCAACCATGTAACAGGGCTTGAGGCGTAGTCGGTCGCCATAAAAAACGCGCCCAGCATAAGCCCGCCCGATAGCGCCTCAAACAAACCCGCGTTGATGATCGATCCCGAGCCGCCGCGATGTATTACCAACCCCAATATAAGAACCGTGGCGATGTATGTCACGGGTATGTGCCAGCTTATAACTTTTTTTATCAGCAAATACGCCCCGCCAAGAATGAGGGCAATGGCGCAGGTTTCTCCAATGCAGCCCGCCGTGTTGCCAATAAGGGCGTTGAGTATATCGCTGTTGTTTAACATGTATGAAGCGTCTTCTTTTATAAGCGTTAGAGGGGTAGAGGAGGTGACGGCGTCTATGCCCAACGGTGCCGCGCTTAGCCAGTTACTGGCCATTAGTGGGGTGTACGCGGCCATGAGGAATGCGCGCGCGCCCAGCGCGGGATTCATAAAGTTTTGGCCTAGCCCGCCGAACAGTTGTTTAACAATAACTATCGCTACAAACGCTCCGACAAAGGGCATCCAAAAGGGCGCGGTGGGAGGAAGGTTAAACGACAGCAGCAATCCCGTAACTACCGCGCTTAAATCCGCTATGGTCTGCTCTCGCCTCGCGCATTTGTTAAAGAGGTACTCAAATCCGACGCACGCGGCAATGGAAAGTATTATCAGCGCCGCAGCGCGCCAGCCAAAATAATATATACCGGCCAGCGCCGCCGGGCACAGGGCGGCAATTACGTCGAACATGAGCTTTTTGATTGTAGAATTGTCGCGAATATGCGGGGTTGAGGTTACCAAGTATCTGTTTTCGGCTATGGCATTCGAAGAATTTGACTGCATACTTCCCTACTTTCTGGGCGCGGCCAAGGCTTGGCGGCGCGCCGCGCGAATGGATTGCGCCAGGTGACGTTTAGACGGGCAAACGTACGAACATGACCCGCACTCTATGCAATCCTTGCCATTGTGCGCGACAAACTCGTCCATCTCTCCCGCGATAACATATTGGTTAAGTTCTAGCGGCATAAGCCGGGCGGGGCAGTGATCGACACAACGCCCACAGCGTACGCAATTTTTTTCGGGCGGCAGGTATGCCTCTTTATCAGTGAAACATAGTATGGCGGAAGATGTTTTTGTGACGGGCACGTCCAAGGTAAACATCGCCACGCCCATCATCGGCCCGCCGCTTATTAGTTTGCAAGGCGGCGTTACAAACCCTCCGCTATGCTCTATGAGGCTGCTGTAGCTCGTTCCAAGGCGAACCTCGTAGTTGCCGGGGTTTTTGGCCGCGCCGCCGTCTACCGTTATAACGCGCCGTATAAGGGGACGCCGTCTATGTACCGCGCGTTCTATGGCGATCACGGTATCCACATTGTCAACAATGCAGCCAATATCGGCGGGCAGCCCGCCGCTTGGAACCTCTCGCTTCGTCAGCGTGTAGATAAGCTGCTTTTCCGCCCCCTGGGGGTATTTGGGCTTTAGCGGTACTATGGTTATATCGCTCTCATTGCGCGCGACTTTAAGCAATTTTTCTATCGCGTCCGCCTTGTTGGTCTCTACGCCGATAAGACCTTTGGCCCCGGGAAACAGGCTGAGTATAATCTTAAGCCCCGAGATAAGCCGCTCCGTCTCATCCAGCATGGCGCGGTGATCTGTGGTAAGGTACGGCTCGCACTCTGAGGCGTTGACAATAATGGTATCGATCGCTTTTTCCTTTGGGGGGTTAAGTTTAATATGAGTGGGGAATCCCGCCCCGCCCAGCCCGACGACACCAGCCTCGCGTATCAATTGCAACACTTTATCGCGGTCAGGGGTTTGGCCATCGTCCGCCAGGATGGATTGATCTCCACTGTCCAAAATGGCAAAGTTGCCGACAGCGTTGTCTTCGCCGTCATTCTCCACAATAACCGCCTGACAAGTGATGCCTGTAGGGGTTAGCGTTTGAGTTATAGATTTTACAACTCCGCTAACGCTAGAGTGCACCGGCGATGACAAGGGCTGTGCGCTATCGCCCAATTTCTGCCCCAGCAACACTCTATCGCCCACGTTCACAATGGGCTCCGCAGGCGCTCCAATATGCTGACTCATGGGAAAAGTCAACAACTCGCCAACTGCGGGCGATAGCTTAACCACAGGCTTATGGGCAGTATTTTTTTTCTCGCTGGGGTGAATACCACGAGGAAATGTTAATGATTTCATATTCTAGCCGCCTCTGTTCTCATAATATCCGCCAGGCCATTACCTATATTTTCCTTTATCCATTGCGCGACAGGCGGGGCGTCCAGGCTGACGCCGTCCAGCTCAGAGCGAATCTTTGGAGAAGAAAGCTGAAAAGTGTGACCATTGTAACGGTGGGTATAGTACACCTTTATTTCATCACTCATGATCATAAGCTGTTGAATAATGGTGGGAATTTCGCCCATGGGCGAGCGTCCGTGGAAAGAATATTGCATGGCGGCACAGATTGTACAGCCCCTGTCGTCTAATTTTACGTTAAGATATCCTCCGCATTCGTCGCAAACCTGCCTGAACACAGGCACAGACAGCGACGGCTGCTTCGCGGCGACCGGTTTTATCGCTGTCAATTGCGCTTTCCTCATGGGCCGGTTATCTTTAATGACGACGCTTAACAGATCGTTGGCCGGTTCTTCATTTATTTCTATAATCAATAAGCTTGCGCCACAGTCTACAGAACACATGCACATATCGTAAATGTGCGAGGCAATTTCCTTGATCATATGCACACTCCTTTATGCATTGGTATTGAGCGCTTATACCGCTGCTATTTATGGTGTCCCTCGACGAAAATTATATCATAGTTGTGAACAATTGGAAATTTTTTGTTTGGGTGTTAGGAGTCCGCCCATGGCCAAGTGTCTGCCCAAGGCCAAACGGATACTCAAGGCCAAAAGTCCGGCCTAACCCATTGTCGCGACCATTATGGCCTTTATAGTATGCAATCTATTTTCTGCCTCATCGAAAACTATGGAATAGGGCGCGCGAAACACTTCGTCTGTTACCTCGCGAATGTCCAGGCCCTTTTCGAGCGCTTGCCGCGCCGTAAGCGTTTCGAAGTCGTGAAACGATGGTAAGCAGTGCATAAATATGGCGTCGTCTGCCCCTATTTTCTTAAACAGTTCCTCTGTGACGCGATATGGAGTAAGAAGTTTTGTGAGTTCCTCCATTTCATCCTCGTCACCCATGCTTACCCACACATCTGTATAGATCACGTCAGCGCCCCTTATGGCATCGGGGTTGTTCGTAAATTCTATTTGCCCGCCAAATCTTTCAGCCTGTGCGCGCGCTTCAGCAATAATTTCCTGGCGGGGGTAAAGTTCCTCTGGCCCCAGGGCGATATATGTAAACCCCATCCTGGCGGCGTGCATCCACGTAAGCGACATGTTATTGCCCACATCGCCCACAAAACACACGGAGCATTTATTCAACGGTTTTGCGAGATGTTCTTCCATGGTCATAAGATCGGCCAAAATCTGTGTGGGGTGCTCAGTATCCGTAAGTCCGTTAAACACAGGGACGCCAGAATGGCTGGCCAGGGTCTCTACGATAGCCTGATCATAGCCGCGGTACTCTACGGCGTCGTAAAAACGCCCTAACACCTTTGCGGTGTCTTCCAATGATTCTTTCTTGCTCATTTGCGAGCTGTCTTTATCCAAAAAAGTTACCTGAGCGCCCTCGTCATAGGCCGCGACTTCAAAGGCGCAGCGCGTGCGCGTACTCGTCTTTTCGAACAGCAATACCACACTCTTGCCAGCCAACAGTTTTTCGCTTAGGCCGAGTCGTTTTTTCTTCTTAAGATCGTGCGACAGATATAGCAGATAACGTATCTCCGCGTTGCTAAAATCCCTTAGCGACAAAAAACTCCTACCTTTTAAGTTTACACTCAACCACCGTTCCTCCTTTGACAATATTGTTGATATTTTTGATATTGTACCACAAGGGCGGCTTTGCGTAAACAACGCGCATAATAGTGAATAAAAAAAGTCGAAACAACGCTTGGCGCTGTGTCCGACTCTTATACCTTATTAAAGGCCTACTCAAAAATCCGGTTTCAGTCTTTTTGAGTTCTCCCTTATTCATAATCTTTATAATCTGTGTCGTAATCGTTGCCGCCCTCTTGCCGTGGCGGATAATTCATTTCGCCGTACTCACTCGCGTATTCCCCGCCGGCGACATAACCAAATTGCAATCCACTGGCTGTAGTGTAACCGCGCTGCTTTAGCGTTTTGTTAAAATTCGCTATCTGCTTGTCGCGCAGGGCCACTTGCTCACGCAGCTCGGCGATCTCGCTTTCCAGCGTCTCCATTTTATCGTCCCACGCGTCGTCCTGTTGGGCAGGCACATAAAAATTCTCATACACATCGGGGATTATCTGCGCGTCCCAAGGGTGATTTTTATCAACGTATATTTGTCGGCAATACATGGTTTGTTCGCTCATTTGATGTTCGCCTACATATTGCGCCTTTTCGGGCTGGCGACAAAACTTGCTTTCATATCGTTTGGGCTTGTCAAATGTGGCGCCCATGTCACGCGATAGGCAAAAGAACAGGTTTCCCGCTTGCATAAACGCCGCGTACAGCACGCCTCGCGCTATATATAGCAGGCAATTCTCCAGCCTCTGGGCGTCGTTGAGCGCTATGGGAGCGGAGAACTCACCCGTGGCGTTGCGCCGGTATATCAACTGGCTGCCAAACATACTCTTTACAATAAACAATGCGTGAATGGCATCTTGTGTGGTGAGAAAAGAGGTGTCGGAAATATAATAGTTGCTGGAAAAAATAGTTTTGAGCGCGCCTATTTTGTCGGGCATTATTTCACGGCAGCAAAGGTTCCATTCCGCCACCCTGGTTTGGTAAAACAATAACAAATGCTCGCGGCCCAGGCGTTGAACGTCAAACAGCCCTCCCCTATTGTGATCTATCTGCTCCGGCTCGCTCCAGCCGTCGCTGGAGAGATGTCGCTTTAAAAGGCGGCTCCCGCGTTCTTCCACGGGTTGATTGTAAATAATGGTAATTCTGTCAGGCTGAATGATGGGGTATATAATGATGTCTTGCAACATGCCGGCCGAGTTTTTCAGCATTACGCGCTTGGAGACTTCGCCATCTTTGCTAATTGTTACTAACGTGATGTCGCCAGAATCGTCCTGGCAAAAAATATATATTACGCCCTGATCCACATGTATGGTATAATTGTCGTGGGCGTCTGGGAAAACAATCTGCTCTTCTCTCCAGAATTGATCGAAAACTCGCCGTACTATTCCTCTGCCTTTTTGATGATAAAAAGCTTGCGTTGTACGAGAGCTGACTATGTAATGCAATGATATTCCCTCCGTCATACATTTTGGTGTTTAAATTATATTATGCGGGATGGTGGTCATATGGTAATACCCCGAGTGCCTTTCAGGCTGTTTTGCTTTGTATTATTATTGTTGTCGTGTGTGTGGCTGGCCGTGCAGGCGGTAAAAGAAGCGAAGATTCAGAGCCTGGCGCAGGAGGCTAAGCAGACGTACTATAATCATGCCTTAACACCGGCTCCAACACCGCCGTCAGCGGTTGGAGGACCTTTCAAAGAGCAGCAAAGTTTTCCTGATATAAGTGATTCGCCAATGGAAGACATAAGCGCTCTGCCGACTCCGACAGTCATGCAATCTCTATTTGTCAATTTGCGCCAGCAATATGACAATGACGACATAGTAGGCTATCTTAAAATAGAGGGCACGACGATAGATTATCCTGTCACGTGTTATACAGATAATGAGCGCTATTTGCATTGGGACATCAATAAAAAAGAAAGCGTGGCCGGCTGGGTTTTTATGGATTTCGAAAACGACGTGACTACGGACGACTACAACACGGTGATATATGGTCACAACATGCGATCAGAAATAATGTTTCACGACCTGCGCTATTATCAAGACAAGGATTATTTTAATGAGCATAGGTATATCGTGTTTGATACCTTATATGAATACCGGGTATATGAGGTGTTCGCGTTTTATTCCACCAACTATGATTTCCCTTACATAACTGTGCGATTTGACACAGAAGAAGCGTTTCTTGATCTGGTGGCGCAAATGAAAGAAAAGTCATGGTTTAACACGGGTGTGGAGATAGGATCCGGCGACAGAATACTCACTCTATCTACTTGCACCAACATAACGGAAGATACACGCTTTGTGGTTCACGCCCGCAAACTGGCCCCAGACGAAATACCCGTCGAATTACGTAAATAAGGGCAAATTTTCCAAGTATATTTTCCTCTCAACGGGTTATCATTTAGTATGATGATCCAGCGCCTAAACACGACACATTTTTCGCTTTTTCGATATGTTTGGGCGCCAAATGCGGAGGGAAACTATGCTGAACAACAAAGTGGAAATCTGCGGTGTCAACACTTCCAAATTGCCCGTTTTGAAGGGTGAAGATAAAAAGAAACTATTTGAAAGAATTTTGCAGGGCGACGATGAAGCAAGGCAGAAATACATATATGGAAACCTGCGGCTGGTGCTTAGCATCATTCAGAGATTTAATAACCGGGGCGAGTATGTAGACGATATATTTCAGGTGGGGTGCATTGGCCTTATAAAGGCCATAGACAATTTTGACGTGAAGCAGGGCGTACAGTTTTCCACCTACGCCGTGCCTATGATTATAGGCGAAATACGTCGCTATCTGCGCGACAACAACTCCATACGCGTGAGCAGATCACTGCGCGACACAGCCTATAAGGCGCTGCAAGTCAAAGAGCGCCTTACCAATAAAAACAGTAAAGACCCCACAATAGAAGAAATAGCGGAAGAAATGAATATCCCCAAAGAGGATGTTATATTTGCCCTTGATGCCATACAAGACCCGATATCGCTTTTTGAGCCGGTGTATCACGACGGTAACGACGCGATATTTGTTATGGATCAAGTAAGGGACGAGCGTAATACCGACGCGAGCTGGCTCGAAAACCTATCGCTCTCAGAGGCTCTAAAGCGTCTTAACGAACGCGAAAAACTCATACTAAGTCTGCGGTTTTTTGAAGGTAAAACACAAATGGAAGTGGCTGATGAGATTGGTATAAGTCAAGCGCAGGTCTCTCGCCTGGAGAAAAACGCGCTTAAAAATATGAGGAAATATATATCATAAACCGCCCGGAGCAGGTGTGACAACCGCCCGGGCGGTTTGGCTTTCGTTTTCTTTTTCGCTAGAAGACTCCGCATGTTTAACGGCAAAAGATTGCCGCTTCAGAAAATTTCCCTTCATCAGTACAAACGACTATGTAATATTTACAATTTATTTGCGAAAATAGCGTTAAATACGTTTCTACAGCTTCATCATACGGTTTTTCGCTAAAAAATATCGCTGTGTTTACATTGGGCGCGGTGTCGCCGCCAAATTGCATACCGCAATTAAAAGAGATTATCATCGGTCTTACTTCCGACTTTCGAAGCCCAGTTGACATGCTTTGCTCCGACAGGTTTGCCATACAGTAAACCAAAGGCGAGCCCGATACAGAACTCAGCATCCGATATATCTTTAGAGTGCCCACGGCAAATCTTTCCGATATGTTAAACCGCTGCGGCGATATCCTATAGGCGATATGGCCAACCGAATCTATATCCAGGTCGTAAAAGAAATGCACCGCCGGTTCGCTGGCGATATCATCTTCGGGTTGATGAAAAAGCCATAGGCGAAACTTATTGTACAAATGCTTAAAATTTTCTTTATTAAACACTTCGCGGGCTTTATCCGCAAAAGTTTTGGGTTTTGGCTCTTCTGAGTAAAACTCTGATAAATTATTCGCCCTGTCAGATGGTCTGTGACGCGGCGTTCTTAACATATCGGACGCTTTGCCCGATTTGCTGTCCGCACTGTCACGCGTACGGCTGTTGTTGAAAGCAGGGTTATCATATGTCCAGCTTGCCGGAGGCTCTGGTATGTCAAACGCTGGATTTATTGACGTGGATGTCGAGCCAAACGAAGCGTTAAACTCGCGCGGCGAGGTATCAAAGTGTTGATTAACGCTTGTCTGCCCGTGGTCAACTGGAACGCGGGCAATCTGACCGAGGTCTATCTGACTGCGCTCTATCTGACTACGATCTATCTGACTGCGCTCTATCTGACTACGATCAGTTTGGCCATGCCCAAATGTCGTATTAGCTCCGCGTTGCATCGGCGTGTCATACAAATGGCTGTCGCCTCGCCTTGGCACGTCAAATGACTGGCGATCGATGGTATTGGTCTGCATTGTTTCATATTCATATGCCCGCCCAGATCCTTGTGAGGACGCTTCAAATGGCCTGACCTCGCCCGATTTGATCTTGTCATAAGGTAAATCTGTTCGCATATCGTCCCATGGTTTTGCAAAGCCATCGCTCATAAGCGGGTTTTTTCCATATGGCTGCCTGGGTAATTCACCGTTTGTTGTATAATCAAGCTCGTTAATTGGCAATATCAATCACCCCTATAAATCCCGTATTCGTTCTATAACATTAAGACATCGTCGCGAAGCCGCGTGATTACCATTATTAATTCAAATAATATGTTATCATATAGAAATATTTGTTTCAAATGAAAATATTACATATTTTTATCGTTTGCCATAACATATGTTGTCAGAAAAATGCAAAAGCGCGACCTTTCAGATCGCGCTCCGCCAAAAATATATGAAACGATCTTTACTTATTCCCAACAATTTACTTTTTTCCCATCAATTTATCAAACCAGGTCTTTTTATCGTCACGATATTCCGCCCCCATCTCTTCGGCAAATTCACGCAGCTTTTGCCGCTGCCGCTCGTTGAGCTGGGTCGGAACGTTTATGATAAACTTGACTACCAAGTCGCCAATCATACGTTGATTCTTAACATTTGGAACGCCCTTACCACGTATATTAACCACAGTGTTGGGTTGAATACCCGGTTTTATGGTGTACCTTTCTTCGCCCTCCAGCGTTGGTATAATAATCTCGTCGCCTAACGCGGCCTGCACGAATGTAATTGGCACATCGAGATACAGGTTTGTGCCTTGTCGTGTAAATACCTTGTGCGGCTGCACATAAACCGTTATTAGCAAGTCTCCGCTGGGGCCGCCTTTTTCGCCCGCTTCACCTTTGCCCGAAAGCCGAATAGACTGCCCGTTATCTATTCCCTTTGGCACTACTATCTGTAATGTCTTATTAGTACGCACTTTGCCCGAACCACGGCAAGTAGCGCAAGGATCCCTTACTATTTTGCCCTCGCCATGGCATACGGAGCATGTGCGTACAGATGTCATAGAGCCAAACATTGTTTGCTGCTGCACGCGTTCTTGCCCGGTGCCACCGCAGTGACGGCAATTTTCGGCGACGGTGCCGGGTTTTGCTCCCGTGCCGTGACAGGTTTCGCATGTTTCGTTAGTAGTGATGCGTATGTCTTTTGTCGTACCGAACACGGCTTCTTCAAATTTGATCTGCAATGTGGTGCGTAAATCGGCGCCACGGCGTGGACCCGGCCTAGCCCGCCCTCCAGAGCTAAAAACATCGCCAAACGCGGAATCTCCAAAAAACGATTCGAAAATATCGCCCATATCGAAGCCAGCTCCGCTGTAGAAGCCTCCAGAACCGCTTTGAGCGGGATCAAAGGCGGCATGGCCATATTGATCGTAGGCCGATTTTTTTTGCGGGTCGCTCAAAACGCCATAAGCCTCATTAACTTCTTTAAATTTTTCTTCCGCGTTTTTATCCCCCGGATTATTATCGGGATGATACTGCTTTGCCATCTTGCGGTAAGCTTTTTTCAACTCGTCGTCAGACGCGTTTTTTGAGACGCCCAGTGTCTCGTAATAATCCATTTTATCAGCCATTAGCCATAGCACCCATTCCTTTATTTGACGACTCCCCAACGTGTAGGCTTGGTATACCACCATATTTTGCGCGCAAATCGCGCGCGTGAATCCCCATTGCTAAGGCAAGGGGTTCCAGGCGCTTCTGGTATGGTAATTATTTTTCTTTATATTCGCCGTCTACTACATCGTCGGGGTTAGCGCCCGCGCCGGGATCAAAACCATCCGCGCCGGACTGACCCTGTTGCGCGCCAGCTTGCTGATACAGCTTTGTCGAAAAGTCGTTAAGCACCTTTGTATAAGAATCAATAGCGGATTTTAATGTTGCCGCGTCTGAGTCGCTCATGCTCTCTACCTTCATGCCATCGGCCACAGATTTTAGCCTGCCCATTTCGGCTTGCAGGCTCGCTTTGTCTGTGTCAGACACTTTGTCGCCCAAATCGGCAAGCAACTTTTCCGTTTGGAATATGAGCGAATCGGCGTCGTTTTTAGCGTCAATGGCGTTTTTGCGTTTTTTATCGCTCTCTTCGTATTGCGCAGCCTCCTTAACGGCGCGATCAATCTCCGCGTCGCTAAGGTTAGTGCTTGCGGTAATGGTGATCTTCTGCTCCTTGCCCGTACCCAGATCCTTTGCGCTTACGTGTACAATACCGTTAGCGTCTATATCGAAGGTCACTTCTATCTGCGGTATACCTCGGGGCGCGGGAGCTATGCCATCCAAGCGAAACTGCCCCAGCGTTTTGTTATCTCGGGCCAGGGTACGCTCACCCTGAAATACGTGTATGTCAACAGATGTCTGATTATTTTCTGCCGTCGAGAATATTTGCTGTTTGATGGTGGGTATGGTTGTATTGCGCTCAATAAGTTTGGTCGCCACCCCGCCCAGAGTCTCAATTCCCAGAGACAGGGGCGTAACGTCCAGCAGAAGCACATTGCCCGCGCCGGCATCTCCCGCGATCTTGCCGCCCTGAATGGCGGCGCCCAACGCAACGCATTCGTCGGGGTTAATGCCTTTAAAAGGCTCTTTGCCTGTCAGCCGCTTCACCAGATCCTGCACAGAGGGTATACGGGTTGAGCCGCCAACGAGAACTACCTTTGTCAGTTCGCCTGGCGAGAGATCCGCGTCCTTTAACGCGGTCTGCACGGGATTGACCGTGGCTTCAACAAGATCATGAATAAGTTCTTCAAATTTCGATCTTGTAAGGTTAATATCCAAGTGTTTGGGCCCATCTTGGTTCATCGTGACAAATGGAAGGTTTATATTAGTGGTGGAAACGGTCGAAAGCTCTTTCTTCGCTTTTTCGGACGCTTCTTTAAGGCGCTGCATCGCCATTTTGTCTTGACTAAGATCAATACCTTCCAACCTTTTAAATTCCTGCACAAGATATTTGATAACACATTCGTCAAAATCGTCCCCGCCCAGGTGATTATTACCGCTGGTGGCAAGCACTTCGATAATACCGTCCCCTATATCTATAATGCTAACGTCGAATGTGCCGCCGCCCAAGTCGTACACCATTATCTTCTGTTCTTTCTCATTGTCAAGGCCGTAAGACAATGCCGCCGCAGTGGGTTCGTTAATGATACGTTCTACCTCAAGCCCCGCGATCTTGCCCGCGTCTTTTGTGGCCTGGCGCTGGCTGTCGGTAAAGTAGGCGGGTACGGTAATGACAGCCTTGGAGACTGTCCCTCCCAGGTATGCCTCGGCGTCATTTTTAAGCTTTTGCAATATCATAGCGGAAATCTCTTGCGGCGAATAGTTTTTGTCATTTATTTTTACCTTGTAGTCTGACCCCATTTTACGTTTGATGGAGCTGACCGTATTGTCAGGATTGGTGATAGCCTGACGTTTTGCCGTTTCGCCTACAAGGCGCTCTCCCGCCTTTGTGAACCCAACGACCGACGGCGTAGTCCTCGTGCCCTCAGAATTAGAGATAACTACAGGCTGCCCACCCTCCATTACCGCCACGCACGAATTTGTGGTACCTAAGTCGATACCGATAATCTTTGCCATAAAATATCCTCCTTGTATCATGCGACATGTGTCTTATAAACTGTTGCCGATCGTTTACCGGCTGTTTTTTACCAACAACCAATAATACCACTTGCCCCCAATCGCCTGTAAATCATTTTATCAGTTCGCAACCTGCACCATGGCTGGACGCAACACCTTATCTCTATATTTATAACCCTTTTGAAATTCTGCCACTATCTCGTTTTCGCCCGCGTCTTCTTTATCAATGTGTGAGACGGCGTTGTGTATGTTGGGGTCAAATACCGATCCCACGCTTGGCAGCGCCTCGACGCCCAAGCTTTGGAGAATCTCGACAAATTGACGATATGTCATTTCCAGGCCCTTATAAAGGGTATCCTCCTGATCGGCGGCGGTACCCAACGCGCGCTCCAGATTGTCCGCCACGGGAAGCAAACGCTCTAGCGTATCACGAACGCCGTCATCATACATGCTTGCCTTTTCCTTAAGTGTGCGCTTGCGGAAGTTGTCATACTCCGCCATTGTACGCAGCAAACGATCCTGTAGTTCTAAGCATTGTTTCTCTTTTTCCGAATACACAGCATCAAAATCTATAACCTCGGCTTCTACTTTTGTGGAAGGTTCAGCATTTTCGTGAGTGTTTGAAGACGGATCTTTAACAGGTTCTGTAACAGGCTGTTTGATTTCGTCCTTTTTTTTGCTCATGACAATCACCTCATTTGTTTTAAGACATTTCACAATAGCCGCGCGCGAGCACCCACGCTGCGAACGCTCGCGCTATTCGCCGCATATGGCTTCAATGACCGAGTTGATGTGTTTTAGTATGCCACCCAAAACAGATACACCCTGAGAATAATTCATGCGTTTGGGGCCTATCACGCCAATGCTTCCAAAATTCCTGTTTCCCACTTGATAGCTCGCTTTAATGACACTACAATCTTCCAGCAGCTCTATGTGGTTTTCCGATCCGATGACTACCTGCACGATGCCAGAGTTGTCGCCGCCCAGAAGGGTAATGAGCATATCCTTTTCTTCCAGCGCCTGGATCATCGCGCGGGCCTTGTTAACGTCAGAAAATTCGGGGAAGTTTAGGATATTGCGCATACCGCTGGTATACACCTGCACATCATCCTCCTGACGAATTATCTGAGCTATGGAGTTAAGCGCGGCGATTATGACGCGGTCATAGCGGCTCAAACTGCCGCCGTTATGACCAAACCCACTTTTGCTGGGCGCGGCGGAATTATCGCGGGTTGAGCGGCTATTGTTTACACTGGCAGAAATCGCTTTGGCGATATCCTCGTTAAGGTCGCTAAGAGTCATATTTTTAAGGATGCTGTTCATCATGCCTGACAAAACAGAAAGCTCCGCCTCGGCAAGGGCTTCGTCCACAAACACAATCTGATTTTTTACCGCGTTCGTGTCAGTTACCAACAACAGCAAAAAAGACTTGCCGTCTGCCGGGATAAGGGATACGTGTTTTATGCGTGAAAGTCTTTCGGGCGCCTCTGATACAACGGTGGCGCAGTTGGTTAAGATAGCCACTGCCCTTGCGGTTTCTTGCATAAGCAGATCAACTTGGTTAATGTTGGCGGCTATTATTTTGCGCAAATACGCAACTTCATCGGGGGTAAGCTCGCGCTGACGCATGAGGCTGTCAACATAGAGCCGGTACCCCTTGTCAGAGGGCACGCGCCCGCTGCTGGAGTAAGGCTGAATGATAAGCCCCATCTCTTCAAGGTCAGACATTTCATTGCGTATCGTCGCGCTGCTGATACCCAAATCATATCTTTTGGCGATGGTGCGCGAGCCAATAGGTTCGGCGGTTTGGACGTAGTCATTGATGATGGCTTCCAAGATGCGAATTTTTCTTTCGCTTAGAACCACAACGATCACCCCTTTGACTGTTAGCACTCACTTTTATTGAGTGCTAACCGTTAATAATAAAATACCACCTCTCTAAAGTTTTGTCAAGCGTTAATAACACAGGAATTTTAAGCTGAACTATCACCGAGGACTATCCGGATGACGGCGAGGTATCGGCCATTTATCTTCGGAAGGACTACATCGGCCAAGGCTATGGACACGCTCTTTTCAACAAAGCGGAATTGGCTCTCGGGGAGATGGGATACATGAACTTCGTACTTGATGTTTTCACCGAGAATGAACAGGCAGTGAAATTTTATAAGGCTCATAGGTACAAACAGATTGATGAAAGATGGATTGCGCTTGGAAACAAGAAATACCCATATGCGGTTTTTCGGAAGAAGAACGAGGACGGCGGATCATGAATGGTGTGGTTACCGCCGTTCAGCGAATATAAAATAGCGGACGCCAGAATGCCTTTGGCCGTGCCTGTGTGGAGGAAAGGCTGAAGATGAAGAATCTGAAATGTTGCTCATGGGTCTTCACCTTTTGGTGGCTTTTGAGAACTTTCCGACTATTATCACAAAACAGGTATTAGCGGCAGCGGCTGTCGCGGGGTTGACTGTGCTGGCCTTATCCGAACCGTCGCTTGACACCGACGATACAACGCCGGTTGATATTAATGCCGCCGCCAGGCTGTTTATTCTCTCCGGGTAAATACCCCGCCCCTTGGGGCGCACTAACCAGAGAATACCCCGCAGCTTGCTGCGGGGAAATTTATTGAAAAAATTATAGATTCTCCCTTGGTGAGAGGCAGCGATTCCGGTTCACAGCCTGCCAACAGTGAAAACACACGTCTGCAATCCGTTATTGATATATTGATTGAAAATAGCGGCCTGTCTTTGGAAGAAGCTAATGAGACTATAGAAAAATATAAACTTAACCATAATATTCTTTACGATGGAGCGTCACCCAGGAGTCAAACGTTAAGCCAAAAATACCCATCGGCGCCGTTTGACATAGAGAAGAACATAAATGAAAACATCAATCTAAACACCGGGGCGGTCGTCTATGAAGACACGCTCGCGGTAATACCCGGTATACATACGGTCGGTATCGGTTTGGAACTTACCATGCAATACGATCTTGATCAGGCGTATTGCGTCGAGTTGTCGG
>JAISGK010000002.1 GCA_031263155.1 Clostridiales bacterium | reverse complement strand
TGAGAGGCAGAATCTCTTTCATTTATCAACATGCACAAAACGGTACACCCATTGAGATCCTCTATGACCTTTGCTCCTAATCATTTTGTGCATTTTTACCAAGTACGCTCATTTAGAGTTAAGTGAATTCTTTGGGTTGGAGAAATAAACCGTTCTTGCTGGCGTTCGGCAGAAAACCGGCTGGGCTGTTGACACTGCCGCAGAAAAAGTGGAATAAAAATCCGCTGGATGACTATACTAAAAATAAGTATTGTAACACCGGGAGGATACATGTCTGCGGTAGTGATGAAATACCCTGCCGTACTTAAGGCGGGGCAAGTCGTAGAAAACAAAACGCGCGCCAAATCGGAAGTCGATTCAGATACGAAGGAATTGCTCAATGCCCTTGAGGGCATCACACGCGAGCTGGATATATTATACAATCAGTTTGATTTCATAACAGATCCGGCGTTGATAGAGGCGTGTATCTATAGCATAAAGGCGGCGCACGCGAAATACGCCTATTATCACAAGCAAGCAAAGGATAAGCATATAACAGCGTGACCTGGGGGCTTTATAAAGTGAGTGTGGAGATGTGGTTAGCTGCTGCGGTAGCTTGCGTGGTAGTAATAATGCTGCTAAGAAGGTTCGTTAGCGCGATTGTGAAGTTCGCGCTGCGAGGGGGAATAGGCGTAGTTATGATAATGCTTCTCAATAGCGTTATAGGCGTTGTGGGTGTAGGAGCTGTTATAGGCATAAATGTAGTGACCATATTGACGACCGCGTTGCTTGGCATACCGGGGTTGGCTCTGTTATACGCGGCCGCGCTGGCGCTGGCTTAAGCCGCACTGGCTTAGTGTTTGTAAATAAGCGCGGTTTGACTTGCGGGAGCAGGTTGAGCCGCGACTTTTTTGTTGATGATAAGGCATGACTTGTTCATTATCTTGTGATTATATACAAAAATTAGCGTTGTAGTGGATATTATTGAGAAATATTTTTAAAATTCGTATTGACGCCGGTTGACTAAAATGTTATTATCAATGCATATTTAAAGTTGTTCTATTACATATATTTCATGTTGCTGCGGGCACAAAAGCCGTTTTTTTTACAAAGATGCTTACATTATTGTTTTGGCGTGTCGAAGTTTTTGTTTTTATGGGAGGGGCACCATGGGCAACTCAGTTTCGCTAGCGTTAAGGCGATTCGTGAAAAATAACGCCGTGGCTTACATGTTTTTATTACCGTGGTTGGCGGGGTTTTTTGCGCTTACGTTTTACCCCATGATCATGTCGCTTTATCTAAGTTTTACGGACTATAACATCTCACGCCCTAACGATCTAAACTTTATAGGTTTGGGCAATTATATCAAGATGTTTGTGTCCGACGCGAAATTTACCAAATCGCTTTCCGTTACATTCACTTATGTGTTCGTTTCTGTGCCGCTTAAGCTCATATTTGCGTTGCTTGTGGCGGTGCTGATGAACAGACAGCTTAGATTTGTGTCATTTTATCGTGCAGTGTATTACATACCAACTCTGCTGGGCGGTTCTGTCGCCATAGCCGTGTTGTGGAAAAAGCTTTTCTCTAAAGACGGTATTATCAACATCATTATTGCCGGTTTTACAGGTTTGGAGGCGTCCGCGTTACCGGGGTGGATATCAAACCCCAAGTACGCGCTATGGACGTTGGTATTGCTCACCGTGTGGCAGTTTGGCTCGTCTATGATCATCTTTCTGGCCGGGCTTAAACAGATTCCGCAAGAATATTACGAGGCGGCTTCCATCGATGGGGCGGGCAAGATTCAGCAGTTTTTTAACATAACGCTGCCAACTCTGTCTCCCGTTATATTTTTTAATCTTGTTATGCAGATGATTACCGCGTTTCAGGCATTTACGCAAGCCTACATAATTTCGGGCGGCAAGGGCGATCCAATAAATTCCACTCTGTTTTACACGTTGCACCTGTATAATGAGGGATTTTACTACCGTAACATGGGTTACGCGTCCGCTATGGCGTGGTTTTTGCTCATTATAATCGCCGTGCTCACAGGTTTGATATTTAAGTCGTCCGGCTCTTGGGTAAGCTATGGATCGGGGGATTAGAAGATGGATAAAAAAACTGTTGGTATGCTCAAGCTGGGCCTCACTCATTTTTTAATAATCCTGCTGGGGCTCATTATGCTATACCCTATAGTGTGGATGGTAACAAGCGCCTTTAAGCCTGGCAACATGATTTTTTCTGACGCAAGCCTTATACCCAAGGTTTTTACGCTCGAAAACTTCACGTCGGGGTGGAAGGGCTATTCAGGCGTGTCATTTGGCACATTCTTTGTCAATTCTATTCTTTTGTGCGCGGTTGCGGTTGTGGGCAATATAATGTCGTGCACCATGGCCTCGTACTCGTTTGGGCGGTTGAAATTTGCCGCCAAGGGCCTGTGGTTTGGCATCATGATGCTTAGCCTTATGTTGCCGGCGCATGTTACCACCATACCAAGGTACATGCTTTTTAATTCGTTCGGATGGCTTTCGTCCAAAAACGCGATGGTTAACTACCTGCCCATCGTCGCGCCAAAATTTTTGGCTATAGACGCGTTCTTTGTGTTTTTGTTGGTTCAATTTGTGCGCGGGCTGCCAAGAGATTTGGATGAAGCCGCTACAATAGATGGCTGCGGTAAAATTGGCATATTCTTTCGAATTATATTGCCATTGGCCGGTCCCGCCATTGTTACGACAGCGCTCTTCACTTTTTTGTGGACGTGGGACGACTTCTTCAACCAATTGTTATATCTGTCAGACACCAGGTCGTTTACGGTGTCTATGGGTTTGCGCGCGTTTGTAGACGCATCGGGGTCGAGCGATTGGGGGGCGGTTCTCGCGATGTCCACTCTGGCCCTTGTGCCATGCTTTGTGATGTTTTTTGCCCTTCAAAAATATTTTGTGCGTGGTATTGCCACGACAGGTATTAAGGGTTAACATATTATAGGAGGTTTTATTAATGAAAAGATTATTGGCAACTATTATTGCGGCGGCTTTGGCGGTTTCTTTGGCAGCTTGCGGATCTGACGCGCAACCTGCACAGACCGCCTCTGAAGAGAATCCTCAGACCGAGGAAAGTTCTCAGGTTGCGTCTGAGTCTGCCGCTCCAGAAGAACCGACGGTTTCGGAGCCTGATACAAGCGCTGCGGAAGGTCCCGAGGGTTACCCGACTTATTCCGGCGATCCGGTAGAGCTGCGCTTTACATGGTGGGGTTCGGATGATCGGGCGACCAGAACAAACAGTGTTATTGAAATGTTTCATGAGCTGTATCCTTCTATAACTATCACAGGCGAGCCGAAACCGGCAGATTCTTATTGGGATACCCTTAACACGCAATTAACAGGCGGCAACGCGCCCGATATCATGCAAATGGGTGGCAACTACACCGACTTTACCAATTACCTGCTGCCGATTAACGAATTTCTCAATGCCGATGGCCCTATGGCTACCATAGCCGACCCGGCGGGGTTCGACCAATCGACATTTGAGTTGTACGCAGTAGATGATGTGTACTATGGCGCGTGCAATGGTAAAAATATGCTTGCGCTGGCATACAACAAGACAATGCTTGAGAGCGCGGGCGCGCCTTTGCCCCCCAGCAGTTGGACATGGGAAGAAATGATTGCTTACGGCGAGTCTATAAAGGATTTGCTGCCCGACGGCGTGTGGTCCTTTGTAGATAACAGCGCTAACCAGGCGAACTATATAAGCTACTGGTTTACTCAGAAAGACGCGCGCATTTACACAGCGGAAAAAAAGACTTACGCTACCGAAGAGGTTGCGCTTAGTTGGTTGCAGTTGTGGGAAGACATGCGCGCCAAAGAGATCATTCCCGATATAGAAACGACGGCTGGTTATGCCGAAACAGCGGTAGACAATTCTATACTCGTTGCGGGCAAGGCGGCTATCGGTCTGTTGTGGGCAAACCAACTCGGGTCTTACCAAGGGGCCATGACCGATGAGTTGGGTTTGGCTTTGCTGCCGGTAGGAGGTAGCCCGGCATTGGCTAACCAAGGCAGCCAGTGCCTAACTATAAATAAAGATTGTGCTAGCCCAGAAGCAGCCGCGCTATTCTTAAATTTCTTTGAGTCATACCCCGAAGCGGGTGAGATTTTAGGTACGGATCGCGGGTTGCCGTCTTCCACCGCTATTTTGGAGTCGCTGTCGGCCAGCGCTACCGGGTCTGATGTTGTGTTATTTGACTATATAACCGCCGCTACCGCCTCTGGGCAAACCATAGCGGCTGATCCAAACCTGCCAGGGGATCAAGAGTTTGTTGATAACCTGAAGCAAGTCACGCAAGCCATGCAGTTTGGCAATTCTGCGCCGGAGCAAGCCGCAAAAGACATTATTGCGCTTATTGAACGCCTCGCGGCGATGTAGCGCATAAGTTTTGCCGCGCAAAATCCAAAAAAAAGGCTGTCACTATCCACCTAAAGTGGGGTGACGCCCTTTTTTATATCGCAATGATTCGCTATTTTTCTTTCGCCTCAAAACTGTTTTTACGGTTTTTCACGCTAGATTTTGCTTTTTTGAGCATACTAAAGATATAAATTTTTCACGAAGGAGAACGGCATGAGCGATGACAAAAGTGTTGTGGAATACTCACCCGACTACAGAGAAGATACAAAAAAGTTATTTTATAACGTTTACAAAAACGCTCCGTTTAATTACGAATGGCTTGGCATGGAACAAGTGGATGAATATTTTAAAGATATGGAAGACACCCCTCACTCGCTTAATTACATTCTAATGCAGGAAGATAAAATTGTTGGCGTGTGCATGGGCCAAACAGAAGAACATTTTATGACCCCAGGCTACAAGATCAACGAACTCTTTATAACGGGAGATCATCAAAGCCAGGGATTGGGCTCTTATTTTATGAGTGAGATCGAAAACATGCTGCTCAAGCGTGGCATAAAAGCGATATACCTGTTTACCAACCGTAACATGAAAGCATACGAGTTTTACCTGCGCAATAATTTTATCGCGCACAATGATACGGTGTACATGGCAAAATTGATAAAGCCCGAAACCACCTTGCTTTATGCGCGCACGTTCATGAGAGAGTAAAGATTTGTGAATTGCGGACGATAAATAATTAGAGACATAAAGGCAGAAAGGGGGAAGCGCATTGGCCGTTTACACAAGCACAACGCGATACACCGGGCTTTCGGGCATAGACACAGAATCAATGATAACCGCGCTAATGAAGGCGGAGGGCATTAAGCTCGACAGGCTTAGAAGCGCGAATCAATTGACGCAGTGGAAGCAAACAGCGTACTACAATACTACAGATATTATAAAGACATTTAGCACCAATTTCTTGTCACTTACCACCGCCTCAAGCGCGCGGTTGGCCTCCAGCTATCTCAAAAACGCCACTACGGTAAAGAACTCTTCGGGTACGGATACGGGGGCGGTAAAGATCACGGGTTCCTCCAACGTCGAACCCGGTAACTATACCATGGACGTGAAACAACTTGCGCAAAAAGATACTTACAGCGGCGTTCAAGGCTCCGTTCGCGGGCAGATAACCGGTATGAGCGCGGATGTGGCCGCAGCGAACGTCAAAGTGGGCGACACGTTAAACATTTCGTTAGATGGCACAACAAAGACCATTACCTTTAGCGCGTCAGACTTGCAAGACTCCAATGGGAATTCATTGATCACCAGCGGCGAAGATTTTAAAAATCTCTTGCAATCCAAGTTGACCGCCGCGTTTGGCACGGAAACGGTAGGCGACGGCGGCGCAAAGGTAAAAGCTGACATAGATTTACAAGGCAGATTGATTATAAAAGCCAATGCCGGTCACACGGCCTCTATTGCTGGTGGCGGGTTGAGAGATACGACCGTCAGCGCGACCGACGCGCCGACAGACGCTTTCGGTTTGCACGACGAAGCCAACACAGACGGGCAGACTTTTACCTTTAAGGTGGACGGACAAGAGGTTTCTTTTACTACAAAAGCGTTGGAGAGCGATACGCAGCAGGATATAGACGCCCTTGTTTCCGCGATAAATAAAGGCATATCAGAAGCGGGGATTGCCAGCGGTTTAAAAGCGACCGCCCAGAACGGCAAGCTGACGTTTAGTGTTGGTTCTACCGCCGCCGCTGTCGTTATTGACGACGAAGGAAGCGGGGTCTTAAACGATCTTGGGTTTAGCGGGAACTCGTCCGTTACGGTTAAACCAACAAATCAGCTGGCGCAACTAGGGTTTAGCCAGGGCCAATCCACCTCGCTTAACCTGCAAGGCACACTGGCGCAAACGTTCGGAACAACGAGCGACATTAGCTTTACCATTAATGATCACACCTTCACATTTGAAAGCGATAAGACCCTGCAAGAAATGATGAACGAGGTCAGCAACGCCGGTATAGGCGTTAAACTGTCATATGACGGGCATAGCGAAAAATTCAATTTGGAATCGACATCCACTGGCTCGGCATCCAAAATAAACTTCGGCTCAGATACGGACTTTTTATTCGACACGATAAAACTTAACGCCACGCAGACAGATCAGCAAAAAGCGCAGGATGCCATATTCAATTTTAATGGCGTTATGACCACGCGTGATAGCAATAACTTTGAAATAAACGGCATACGCATGGAGTTAACCGCGATTACCGGCGATGAGAACGGCAATGCTGTTAACGGCGGACCAGTCAGCATAAATGTTACAAAGGATACCGCAGCGGCGTATGACATGGTTAATGGTTTTATAGAAGCCTATAATACCATGATAGATGGAGTTAAAAATCAACTTAATACCAGCCGCCCCAAAAAGGACAGCTACAACTACTACGAACCGCTCACCGACGAGCAGAAAGAAGCTATGTCAGACCGCGACGTAGAAAATTGGGAAAAGCAAGCGCAAACAGGTTTGTTGAAAAACGATGATCTGCTTACGACCTTCATGTCACAGCTGCGCGGTATGCTGTACCAACCAGTCACTCTCTCTAATGGAAATAAACTTAGCCTATATGAAATAGGGATCACCACCTCTACCGATTACCGTGACAGCGGCAAGCTCGTTGTTGACGAAACCAAACTGCGCGCCGCGCTGGAAACGCGAGCTGCGGATGTATCCGAATTGTTTGCGAAATCTTCAAGCATTAGCTACAAACCCGGTGTGACAAATCAGGATCGCATAGCGGACGAAGGCATTGCCGAGCGCATGAACGACATTATAAACAACTCTATAGGCACATCGGGCTCCATTACCAGGCGGGCAGGGCTAAAAGGAGATACGCTGCTCGAAATGTCCAGCACCATGTATAAGCAGCTTTCAGATCAAAATACTCGCATAAGTGAAATGCTAGAATATTTACAAAACAAAGAGACCAGCTATTACGAAATGTTCTCGCGCATGGAAGCCGCCATAACCGAAGCCAATAACCAAATGGCCTATTTGCAGGCGCAATTGTTATAATGTTTAACCGAGAGGAGGGCTCTGTGTCAGAAGCCGCATTGTTAAACAGAAAATTGCAAATATTTGGCAAAATGTATGAAATGGCAAGAGAACTGCATTTAAACATGGGGCTCAAAGACAATGACAAGTATATAGCCTATGTGGAAAAGAAGAAACCGCTGATATTGGAAGCGCGCAAAATAGACGCAAAGCTTGCGGTCGCCGAAAGAGATCCGGATAACCGGCGTATCGCCGCGAAAATATCGCAGACGGCGGACGACCTTATTCAATATGACGCCAGCCTTCGCGAAAGAGCCGACACGATGCTGTGTAATATCAAAAATGAGATAAAACAGACCAAAAATATGAGCAAACTAAGCAGAGTTTACAATAAAAATGAGCTGATATATATGAGCGGCAGCCGCGATTTGGTTCGTTAAAGGTCTTGTTGTATTAAGATTTTAATAACAAAATATTCAGAAATTACAAGAAACGAACACACATATTACGGGCGTAACATGGAGAATATAATATTGGAGCTTGTTAAAGCCTGACATGCATGGGCGCGAACTGCGCTGGATGGTGCGTGAAGAAATAAATAAGCTCTATATACAGCTGAAATATTAAAGCACAGGTGAGATAACTTGATAAATACCATAAAAAATGGCGCTAAAACCTTTTGCGGCGCGAAAATGAGTCAAGGCAACAGGATATAAATCGGCGAAGGGGTGTAAGTATGCCGCCCGCTAAAACTCTTTATGAGAAATACGAGGATAACAATATCTTTACCGCAAGCAAAGAAGAACTTACCCTCATGCTTTACGAAGGCGGGCTTAAATTTACCAACCAGGCGATAGTTGCGGTTGAAAACAATGAAGTAGAAAAAGCCCACAACTTGATAGTAAGGGTAGAAGATATAATACGCGAATTTCAAATGACATTAGATTTTAAGTACGAGATATCGAATAATTTTAACCAATTGTACGATTATATGCATCAAAGGCTGGTAGAGGCCAACATGAAAAAGGATGCGGGCATACTAACCGAAGTGCGCGACATGTTTCGCGATTTTAGGGACACTTGGAAAGAAGCAATGTCACTGGCAAAGCAGCAGCCAGTATCCCTAAGCGCGAACCTGTAGCAATGTAAGCATATTTAGCGTGAAAATATTAGCGTGAAAATAAACATGATGTAGCCATAGAATATTGAGAAGGGACGAATGATTTATTCATTCGTCCCTTCACTAGGTCAGCAATCACGGTAAAATAACGAAGGAAGGACTTCCTTTCGCAGACGACTACAGATCAAGTTAAGGTTTACTTTTCGATTGCCGAGAGATGCGCCTGGAAATGCCGCAGAATCGGAGGTTCCCATGTGATGCGCATCCCCCTTTTAAACTGTGGCGCCCGTTTTTTTACGCTGAGCATTGCTTCCACGACGACGTCCAGGTGCGAGCGCGTGTACACACGGCGGGGGATAGCCAACCGCAGAAACTCAAATTCGGATTTTAGCTGCTTGCCTGTGTCTGGATCGTTGCCAAGCATATAAGAGCCGATTTCCGTAGCGCGTATACCCGCTTCTTTATAAAGTTCCGTCCCCAGCACCATTCCGGGAAATTCATCATACGGGATTTGCGGGAACATGGCCGCCGCGTCAACAAACACGCCGTGCCCGCCTACGGGCGCCTGATATACTACCTCCTCTTCATCGAAACAGGCGGCCAGATATTCCATTTGACCTATTCGATAAGAGAGAAATTCTTCGTCGATACCCTCGTACAGGCCGACGGCGATTGCTTCCAGATCGCGTCCGGCAAGCCCGCCGTAAGTAGTGAAGCCCTCATATGAAATACAATTTGCCTTTGATTTTATCACCAGATCGGAGCTGCCATCGTTAATGCCAACTATACCGCCGATATTGACTATGGCGTCTTTCTTGGCGGACATGGTAAATGTATCGGCAAAGCTGAACATTTCACGGATAATCTGCTTTATGGTCATATCCTGACAGGCAGGCTCGCGTTGTTTCACAAAATAAGCGTTTTCCGCAAAGCGGGCGGCATCAATATTCAAATGTATGCCATGCTTTTTGCAAACGCCCGCGACCGAGCGGATATTATCCAATGAAACCGGCTGACCGCCCGCCGAATTGTTTGTGATCGTCATATTGACCATACCGATTTGCCGCGCGCCCAGCTTTGCGATCAATGCCTCCAAACAGGCGACATCCATATTGCCTTTAAACGGCGCGCGGATCTGCGGATCCTTAGCTTCTGGAGTAACGCAATCGATCGCGCGCGCTCCAGCCAGTTCTACGTGAGCGCGAGTAGTATCAAAAAACATATTGGAAACAGCATACTGCCCCTTTGACAACAGCAAGCTGAACAATACCTTTTCCGCCGCGCGCCCCTGATGCACAGGCATGATAAAGTCATAACCAAAAATATCTTTCCCAGCCGCCTCAAATTTGAAAAAGCTCCTGGCGCCGGCATACGCCTCATCCCCCTGAATCAAAGCGGACCACTGCGCCGCGCTCATAGCGTTTGTGCCGCTGTCTGTCATCAGGTCGATGTATACATCCTCGGCCCGCAGATAAAACGGGTTGAAATGAGCCTCCGCTATTTTGCGCTCGCGTTCTTCGCGCGATAGTACGCTGATTGTCTCTACCATCTTAATGCGAAACGGTTCCGCTACATATTTTGACTCTCTGCCCATGATCCACCCCTTTAATTAACAAGCCTAACGCATGATGCATTATACATATATTATATGGGAGGCGTTATTCAATGTCAAGGACAATCATTATTGTGGCGTAGGCAATTAAATTAAACACAAAAAAAATCCCATTGGCAAAAAGTCCAACGGAATTCGGTTTTACATATTTAAGCTTTTACAGAACCCAGCGTTATACCCGAAATAATATATTTTTGAAAGAATGGATAAACGAATATAATCGGCGCTACAGCAATTGACATAGCCGCCAGCTGCACAGACATTGAGGTGGTCTTAACCGTACTGTAAGCTCCGGCCGCAGCAGCGCTTACCATGCGCACGTCCGCTTTTCGTATTACCGCCATCATACGGTATGCCAATGTGGCAAGGCTTTGATTGCGGACAAAAAACGCTGTGTCATACCATGAGTTCCAGTGCTGTACCGCCATAAATATGGCCAGTGTGGCCAATAGGGGGGTCGAGACAGGCACAATGACGCGGAAGAAGATCCCCAATTCTTTCGCGCCGTCTATGCGAGCCGCCTCTTCCAGCTCTTCCGGTAGGCTTTGAAAAAACGAGATGGCAACCAGGGTAAAAAATAGATTCATCAACATGGGTATAATATATACCAAAAAACTGTCCAACAATTTAATCGAGCGCAGCAACGCGTAGTAGGGTATAATCCCGCCCGAGAAATACATGGCAAAAATAATGACACCCATGTAGAACTTTCTGCCGGCCAAATTTCGATGCGCCAGCCCATATGAGACCATTGAGGTAAATAATACCGTCAAAACTGTGCCTAGTCCGGTACGCGCCACAGTGACCAATATGGCGTCAAACCATTCGGGATCAGTAAAAAATTTTTCGTAGTTCTCAAGCGTAGGCTTGCGCGGCCACAGATAAATGCCGCCCAGCATACCGTCCAGCCCTTCGTTAAAAGATAACACAATGGCTAAGAAGAAGGGGTATACAGACGTGACAAACACGATCGCTATGACGATATAAACGAATATATCTAAAATTTTATCAGAGAAAGGCTGCCTGATCTTTAATCTTTTTGCCATCAGAACAAACCCTCCCCCGAAATACGCTTCGCGACAAAATTACTTACTAATACCAGCGTAAAAGAAATAATGGATTGAAATAGGCCAGCCGCAGTCGCGTATGCGTATCTACCTTGACTTAAACCAATCTCAAGCACATATGTTTGTATAATTTCAGACACGTCCAAATTGCCCGTATTGCCCAACAGATAGCTCTGTTCAAAGTTTGAGCCGGAAAGCCCGCCCCCAATCAGGTTGCCAAGCGCCAAAATGAGTACCACGGTAATGGTAGGCAGTATGCCCGGCATAGTTATATAAGCGATTCGCTGCAAACGTGTCGCGCCGTCTATCTGCGCGCTTTCATATTGTGAGGTGTCAATGCCGGTTATGGCCGCGAGAAATATTATCGTCCACCAGCCGGTCTCTTTCCACATGGCGGTAAATACAGCGATGATCCTGAAAAATTGCGAGCCTGTCAGCAGTTGCATTCGCTGCCACCCCATAGCGGCAAAAAGATCATTAAACACTCCGTTCATCGAAAGAAAAATCTGGCAGAATCCTGATACGATAACCCATGAAATAAAATACGGGAGGTAGCTTACCGTTTGGACGACACGCTTAACTTTGGCGTTGCGAACCTCATTCAACACAATAGCCAAAAATATAGGTAGCGGAAAAGTGAACACCAGCTTGGCTACAGACAACACGAGCGTATTTCGCAGCAGAAATGGGAATTTGTAGTCTCCAAAAAACTCCTTAAAATTTTTCAGGCCCACAAAAGGAGACGTAAATATCCCTAAAACGCCACTGGATAGCTTATAATTTTTAAACGCCATGATTATTCCAAATATAGGCAGGTAATTAAATACAAAGAGGAAAGCCATTCCCATCAAAACAAACAATTGAAGGCGTCGCTGCTTCCAAAAAATCTTAAAGATATCGGCTTTCATAACCATCTCCCTTGGCAGCAGTCTTCTCAATTACTTTTCTCCGTATACCACCATAGCTTCTTTGATAGCCTTATCCATATACGCGGTTATGGTCTCTTCACCTAAGCTCTTAGCCACTGACAGCATTTCGTCATAATTTTTTTGCAGCTCGTCGTCATTGGCGGATGTAATAATTTTCATTTCATACGTCCGATAATGCCCGTTCGGCCTAAGGAACAGCTTATCATATATTACCTTTTCATCTGTGCCATCCACAGGCTCGGCATATCTAATCCACGGCTTATTGCCAAAATTTTCGCGAAGCGCGGGGTAATTGGGTATCATTTCAGTCGGATAGGCGGCGCAACGCGCTATGGCCTCTAAAATCTTGGAACCCCCGAAATAGAACCATGTATTATATTTCTCATCCATCGTTCCATTTAACGTAGCCTCTGACCATTCATCGCTAAACGTTGGCACGCCATTGGCGTCAACGGTGTAATCAACGCCTTCTCTGCCCCATTGGGTCAATTTAGCGCCCTCGTCGCTGTGTAAGAATTTTAAATACTCCAAAGCCAATTGTGGATCGTCGCAATTCTTAGATATAAATGTGCCCATCCAGCCGATGCTCGTATTATAGTAACCAGAAGGATCGCCCACCACCGGGGCCTCATGGAAAATAGCGGTTGGAACGGTCTCTTTGAGAGCGGCTGTCGCATCCATGGCGCCGCCCTGTGTGCATTGCGACCAAGCGAACGCGCCGCCGGCTTGAACCAGCGCCTCTGTGGTTGTGCCGTCAGTAGCCCAGTTATCAGTAGATATGCCGCCGGCTTTGTATATATCGTTAAGCAGTTTTATATATGTCATAAAATTAGGGTGCATGGCGTATGGAACCCAATTGCCGTCAGCGTCTTCGACATAATTGCATTCGGTTTGCCCCATGTCCAAATTCTCACGAAAATATGTGAAATCCCAACTGTTGCTGTCAAAGGCAAGCGCTATTTTATCGGGGTATGTTTCAGCCGCTTTAATTAGCATAGCCTTTACTTCATCCATAGTTTGAGGCTCTGAAAGGCCCATCTCCTGCAACAAATCGTAGCGGTAAATAAGCGATCCCGTCATTGCCGCGCCAACATTGTACCGCGTTAGTTCCACCCAGTCTTCTGTTGAGGCGAAGTGGCTCAAAAGCGTAAAGAACTTGCCTTCTTCCTGAGTAAAAGACAGGGCGTTCGCTTTGTTAACCTGCGGGATGTCCCAGTCGATACCATATTGTTCTATTAAACCGCCCCAGTCGTATGACAATTCACTGGTAGACAAATTAGAAAGCATTCCGTCTGTGGCGATCAGATCTGGTAGATCCCCCGACGCGATCATGACCCCTAACTGCTGTACATCTACCGCGACGGTCGGGTTTAGGGTAATACCGGTACGCGTGGTTATCTCTTCAGGTATTATGCCTTCCCATTTATTAATGGGGTACCATGTAAAATTAAAAAAAACATCAAATGTATGCGGGTTATCTGGCGAGAGTTTAGATGTGCCCGCGTCAGCGGTTACGGTGATGTCGTCGGCGCTCGCCTCAACGACCGGCGCGTTCGCGTCGCCCTCCGTGCTGGTATTATCAGGGGTATTCGATGAGCATGACGCAAGTACTAAACCGCAACTCAATATGAAAGCCAAAACTCTGGTAATCTTTTTCATGTTAAAATCCTCCTTGTGATGTGGGATTTATGCAAATTCAAAAAGCACCGGGACCTGATTGAAAATATTCTACACGGAATAAATACCGGGTTTTAGCATATTTATCAAACAGACTCTTTTTTAGATATTTTCAAGATGGCGGCCTTTCGCAGGGGTGCGCCTGGCCCTTAACGCCTCGCCAATATCGGGTAACGCGCACTCGTAGGGGCGCGCAGTGCGCGCCCGCACCTGACAACCGACCGATAACCAAGTCAAAGAGCCACCCGACGACCGCCCGTTACCCGATATTGGCGAGGCTTGGAAAGGCTCACGGGCGCGCGCTGCGCGCCCCTACGAAATCATGCCCGCCAGTTATTAATATATACCGCATACCGCAAGAACGCACATCTAGAGATAATCTCTTACTCGAATATAACTTCCCTCTCTGTTTCGCTTGAAGCGTACAGGGCATCCAGGATCCTCAGCACGTTAAGCACTTCGTGTTTTTTCACCAGCATTTCTTCCCGGCCTTCAATGGTGGCGATCAATTGCTTAGTCGCCCCGAAGTGACCAGAGAACGGCACATCTATTGACATGGGCACCTTGGCCTTGGTATTCGTTTGATAACCAGCCATGTTTGATATAAGCTCCAATTCGGGGAACAGGTTTAACCCGCCCTTGGTGCCAGAAATGAACGTAGCGCCGCCGCCTTCGGGTGCGTTGATAGCCCAGCTCGCCTTGAGGTTAAGCGTTAAACCGCCTTCAAGCCGTATAAAGCCCGTTATAAAATCCTCTACGTTAAACTCTTTATAGCTGTACGGCCTTGGCGTGAACACGCCAATAGGCGCGCCGCTTTCGGCCAGCGATTCTTTGAGCCCCTCGTCTTTGTCGCCAAATATAGTATACGATTTACCGCTAACGGATTTTACCTTCGGCGCTCCAATAATCCACAATATGGCGTCGAGCACATGCACTCCTATATCAAAACCAGGTCCCCAGGCGTTATGCTCTTTCATATGAAAGAAACCCCATTTGGGTATGCCCCTGCGACGCACCGCGCTAGCCTCAATGTAATATGGCTTGCCTATATATCCCGCGTCGAAGAAATCTTTCGCGGCAATGATGGGATCCATAAAGCGCATGGTCTGATTTGTGTATAAAAGTTTGCCGGTTTTCTCGGCGGTGTCGTACATCTCTATCGCGTCGGATTCACTAACGCTAAGGGGCTTTTCGCATAGAACATGTGCGCCGGCCTTCAACGACGCGATTGCCGCCGCCTTATGATAAACGTTTGGCGTGCAGACCGAAACGATATCCGGTTTTTCTTTCGCCAACAGTTCATTGTAGTCTTTGTAAGACTTGGGGATTCCATAACGCCCCGCCGTCTCTTGCGCTATATCACCGCGATCGTCAGCTACGGCGACTATTTCAGCCACATCGGGAATATCACGCCACGCGGGTATGTGCGCGGCATTCGCTATCATGCCGTTTCCAATTACGGCAACCTTATACTTTGCCATAGTTCCTCCTAAAAATGTATGTATTTCGGCTCTAAAAATCGTATTCGAACGTGCCCCATTCGGTAACCTGCTTACGCATTGCCGTTGGTTTGCTTAACTCGTCTATCTCATCGTCACATATTTCGCGGTTAAGCTCGCTTGAAAGCGCGATGCCCTCACTGAGCCTGGCGGTCTCCAGAGCTATCTTGTGCGTGGGATAACGGAAATCGATCTGCTTTGTCAACGCCGCGTACCAATGCATCATGTTGTTGTTGCAATATTTTGTATACGGCTCTTCACCCTGCTCAATAAACGCGTTCATTCCACAGTTCATATTTATGTCTATGTCCTGCCCGTTCTTTGTTGTAAATAGCATAAGGCTGGGGGTAGGGAAGGGGGGAGCGAACGGCTGCGGGGGATCATAGGTGAATTTAACGCCGCCTTTGCTGCCCGCGATATATGTATCGCCAATAGTATCCATGTGGATGGCCCAAGATTCCATAAAGTTCAACGAAAGCCCGCCGGCGAATTTCGCGAATCCCATCGCGAGTTCTTCTACCTCAAATTTATTGCCTTTAAGCAGTTTTTCACTGGGCTCGATCTCAGAGAACATGGAGCCGGAAACCCTATCAAGCTTGGGTAGGCCAAGAATAAACAGCATTTGCGCTATATGGTATATGCCCATATCGTACAGAGCGCCACGACCAGCTATTTCCTTGTTGAAGAAATTGGTTGACAGGTTTGATTCCAGGCCCGGGCGGTTGCGACGGCGATGGCCAACCACGTTCGCAAAGTATACATGACCCAGATCGCCTTGATCTACCAGTTTTTTGGCCAAACGCGTCTGGCTTTGGAAAATGGTGGACATCTGGATGGCTAATTCCACGTCGCTTTCTTTGTTATAGCGTTCCCAAGCGTCATACATTGTCTTGGCGTCCGCGTAGGTAGCCGCCATGGGCTTTTCGCAAAAACAGTGCTTACCGGCGCGCATAACGGCGACGGACAACGGGGTATGCAGGTTGTTGTGCACACACACATCAACGGCCTGTATATCGTCGCGCTCAAGCATCTTTCTGTAGTCTGTGTAACGGCTGTCTTCCGGGATGCCATACTTGTCGCACCACGCGTCCAGCACGGGTTTGTCAATGTCGCAGGCGGCTACTACCTTAACGCCGGGGGCGTCCGCATACCCCTGCATATGCATGTGCGAGATAACGCCGGTTCCAATAAAACCAACGCGCAATTCCTTGTTTCCCAATCTTATCACTTTCCTTTGCTTTAAAATTTATATCAGCCTTTAACTGAGCCAATTGTAATGCCAGCGATTATATAGCGCTGGAAGAATGGATACACTGCCAAAATCGGGAATACAGCCGCAACCATGGCGGCCAATTGCACCGACAGCGGTGTGTAGGTGATTAGTGTTACAATACCAGCCTGCGATATGTCGGTAGTTTGCACCGAACGCTGTATAGTGGCCATCATACGGTAGGCCAACGTCCTAAGCTCTTCTCTTTGTATGAAAAAGGCGCTGTCATACCAGGCGTTCCAATGCCCTACCGAAACAAATATGGCTATTGTAGCCAGCAATGGCTTGGCGATTGGCACAATGATTTTGGCGAAGATACGCAGATCCCTCGCACCGTCCACCTGCGCGGAGTCTTCCAATTCTGGCGGTATGGATCTAAAAAATGATATGGACACCAGCACATAGAAGATATTCAACATGCCGGGCACTACATATACCGAAAAATTATTTATCAGGCCAAATGCCTTAAGCACGGCGTAGTACGGTATAATACCGCCGGAGATATACATCGCGACCAGCAACATGCCCATATAAAATTTGCGTCCAATCAGCTTGGCGTGTGAAAGCCCATAAGCGACGATCGCGGTAAAGAAAACAGTGAGAAACGTCCCCAAAATGGTTCGCGCGAATGTCACCAGAAAAGACTGAGCCCACTTTTCGTCCGACAGAAGCTGAATATAATTATCCAGCGTTGGGCGTCTTGGCCAGAAGTAGATACCCCCGCTCGCGGAATCAACGCCTTCATTGAATGACAGCACCACGGACAGATAGAAGGGGTATACAGACATGATAAACACTACAATTATGATTGTGATTACGGCTGCGTCAAGCACATAGTCGCCCCATGTTTGCTTGATCTTTCCACTTCTCATGTCAAAACAACCCTTCTCCGGTGAGTTTATTCGCGGTGAAATTGCTGATTCCCACAAGCGCGAGTCCTATCAGCGACTGAACCAAGCCCGCAGCGGCGGCGTAAGAATATCGCGCTTTAGAAAGGCCTACTTTCATGATATAGGTTTGGAGAATTTCCGCGCGTTCCAAATTTCCAGCGTTTCCAAACAAGTACGCCTGTTCGAAATTAGAACCCGAGAGACCGCCGCCCAATAGGTTGCCCAACGCGAGAATCAACACGACGGTGATTGTTGGGCGTATGCCTGGCAGGGTAATGTAAAAAATTCTCTGTAAGCGGGAAGCCCCATCCACCTGCGCCGAATCATACAACGACAGATCAATACTGGTAATGGCGGCTAAAAATATGATTGCCCACCAGCCAGTTTCTTTCCACACAGCAGTAAATACCGCCAGCGGCAAAAACGCGTCGGGGTTTGACAAAAAAGCAACGCGTTCGCCGCCAAGCGCGGCGATCAAATCGTTAATGACACCCGTTTTGGTGAACATGATGTTGCAAAAACCATATACGATCACCCATGAAATGAAATAAGGAAGGTAACTTACCGTCTGAATCGTGCGTTTGAGAAGACGGTTCTTTACTTCATTGAGCGCGAGCGCCAGGATGATGGGGAGCGGAAACGAGAAAAGCAGTTTTGTTATAGACATCAGAATGGTGTTTATAAACAGATCACCAATCTGGTAATCGGAGAAAAATTCAATAAAATGATCGAGACCGACAAAGGGTGAGGTGAACATACCCAAAATCCCACTGCTGAGCTTGTAATTATTGAACGCGATGATAATACCCGCCATAGGCATGTAGTTGAATATGACAAGGTATGCCATGCCAAGCAGCACGAATAGCTGTAACCATCGCTGTCTCAGAAGCCTTGCCACAAGACTTTTTTTCATGGTAAAACCCTTTCCGCCCGGGGGGCGATCCCAAAAAGGCTTGATATTAACATGAGGGGCGAAGGCGACGCCTCCGCCCTAGTTTATGCGGTTAGCCTTTATTGCCCGTTTGGCGCAACCATGAAACGTCGTTCTTAAGCTGTTCATAATCGAATGGCATATACATAGATTCAAGCATTGCCCAAGGGACGCATAATTCACGCGCCGCCTTGATGGCGGGGGCGCTGTCAAAATCTACCAAGGACATATTAGGGCCGAATGTTTTTGTGTGGATATGCAACAGTTTTAGCCTGTAGCTGAGTACATTTTTGATAAAATCCACAATATCCAGCCCGAACATGGGCAGCGCTCCGATATGCAACTCAAAACCAACCAAGTATGGATCGGTGTTTTTCAGCAGAATCTCATAGCCGCGCTCGCCGTCAAACACCTCTTCAAACTCAAAGCCATGGTTGTGGAAAGCGAAATCAAATCCATTCTGTTTAAGTTTATAGGCGATTTTGTTGAAGGAGTCAGCCGCGCGAAGGTAATTCTCTTTGCTCCCGCGCTCTGTCTTTTCGATTAACCAGTGGCACAGGACATTTTTATTGCCCAGTATATAGTTGTACTCCATAATAAAATCCAGGTTTTCCAGCAGTGGTTTAAGATGGTTATGACAGCCACAACATTCCACGCCTGCGTTATTGAGAGCCTTGCGGAGCATCAGAGGCTTTGTGCCCTCGGGCAGATCCAGGTAGCTGAAAAACTCCACCCCGTCAACGCCGCTTTGAGCCGCAAGTTCAATGGCTTCCTCAACTTTATTTTGCCTGATCATTTCTATAAACATATAAAACTGAATACCCGTTTTCACAATAACCCTCCATTAAGCCTTTGGCGCGAACTTACGCGCCAATCCCGACGCCGTATACTACCATGGCTTCTTTTATTCTGGCATCCATAAACGTTTCCAAATCGACGGCGCCAATCTGATCGGCAATCTCAATCATTTTTGTATAATTATCTTCAAATTCCGCTTCTGTCTTGGAGTATACGCACTTTAACTCGTATGTGCGCAGGTGGCTTGTTGTCCCGCTGTACAACTTATCGAACACTACTTTTTCCTTGGAGCCTTCGACGGGTGTCGCGTATGTAATCCATGGCTTGTTCCCATAAACTTCTCTTAAAACCTCGTAGTTGGGAGTTTGCGCGGGATCAAACGCTGCGCAGCGTCCAACGGCCTCAAGAATCTTAGAGCCGCCAAGATAGAAATATGTCTTGTAGATGTCTTCGGTCTGCCCTGCGGCTACGGCGTCGTTCCACTCTTTGCTAAAGGTAGGGGTGCCCTTCTCATCTACCGTGTACTCTTGCCCTTCACGGCCCCACTGGAGCAGTTTCGCGCCTTTTTCGCTATGGCAGAATTGCAGATAGCGGATTGCCTTTTCCGGATCTTTGCAAGACTTGCTGATAAATGTGCCAAGGTAACCAATGTTGCAGTTATAATATCCATTCAGGTCGCCGACTACAGGCGCTTCATAGACAAGTCCCTCGGGCACTTTCTCTTGCAGTGTGGCGGAGAAAGCCTGTGCCGCGCCCTGCGTGCCGTGAACCATGGCGAAACAATTGCCGTCTGTTACATTTGCCGCCAGCGTGGTTCCATCCAGCGTCAGGTTGTCTTCCGACAGGCAGCCGGCTCTGTTGAGTTCATTCAAATACACCAAAAAGTCTCTGTATCTGGAATCTTTCAGTACGGTATGCCAATTGCCGTCGGCGTCCTCAACATATTGCCCGTCGCCCTGACCAAGGCCAAAGGCTTCTTTAAAGTACCAGAAATCTGTGCCAGGGTTAAACTGCATGGTGATCAGATCAGGATATTTTTCATGAGCCATTATCAGCATAGACTTTATGTCGTCCAAAGTATCCAGCTTGGGCGCGCCCATCGCCTCATAAAGATCACGGCGATACAGAAGCGAACCGGTCATGGCGGCGCCAACGCCATAGTCTTCAAGCTCACGCCAATCCTCTGTAGAGGCGAAGTGGCTCATAATGGTAAAGTACTTATCTTCTTCCTGGGTGAAAGACAGCGCGTTGGCTTTTGCCACCTGCGGTATGTCCCAGTCCAGGCCGTACTGGTTGATCAGGGTATCCCAGTCGTAACATAGTTCGCTGTTAGACAGTTCAGACATCAGGTATTGTGTTGAAACGATCTCAGGCAAATCACCCGAGGCGATCATAACGCCCATTTGCTGCTCATCCAACGCAACGTTTACGTTAAACGAAACGCCGGTAACTCTGGTAACTTCCTCCGGTATGATGCCATCCCAATCGGTGTCAGGCCACCAGGTAAAATTGAAGAAAATGTCAAAGGCTTGCGGCGAATCGGGGGTAAGGCCGAACGTAGGATAACCATCCACAACAGTGTCATTTTTATTGCTTTGAGAGGATGCCTGAGAGGATGCGCCGGCGGACTCCGCGACATTCGCGTTAGCCCCTGTGCCGCCGCCGCTGCAGGCGGGTATGAGCAAAGCGATAATCAGTACCGCCGCCATACTTAGGTGTTTTTTGTTAAACATTTCCGCCTCCCTTTTATCACAATACTTTAACAACCTTATCGCACGCCTCTGCGGCTTTCATCAGCAGTCTCTTCTTTTCTCCGGATTGCGGCTTCTGCCCCGAAAATTGGTTTTCCATCCCAAGGGCCTGATACTTGCTCTCGCCCAGCGGGTTGTACAAAAGAAGCTCATAATACTCCACATTGTCTAACCCTTTAACAAATGACGCGATTTTCGCGATCTCCTCTTCCGTGTCATTGACCCCAGGTATAACAGGGGTTCTGACAATAATCGGCAGACATTGGGAGATCTTTTTTATGTTTTCCAAAATTAGTGAGTTGCTAACTCCGGTCCATTTACGGTGGGACTCGTTATCAAACAGCTTGGCATCCAGCATCACCAGATCCAATTCTGGTATGAGCCGCTCAAACACACGCCAGTCAGCGTGCATGTTAGTTTCAATAGCCGTGTGGATCCCCGCTTTTTTGCAGGCCGCTAAAATAGCCAAGGCAAATTCGTGCTGTACGGATACCTCGCCGCCGCTGATGGTTACGCCGCCGCCAGAATTCTGATAATAGTTTATGTCTTGCAGCACTTCGGTCATCACTTCGTCAACGGACATCTCTTTGCCGGACATGACGCGCGCGCCCGTGTAGCATACATCGGCGCAAGCGCCGCAGTTAACGCATTTATCCTTATAAAAGGCTAACTTGGAACCAGGCCCGTATCCCTCAATGACGGTCGCGCCATATTTGCACGCCATCGCGCAAGCAAAGCAGCCGATACACCTATCAGAGTAGCTCAATAGTTGCGGCTTAATCGATAATGTTTCAGGGTTATGGCACCATTTGCAGACCATGTTGCACCCTTTCAGGAAAACAGTCGTCCTGATTCCAGGCCCGTCTTTGAGAGAAAATCGCATAATATCAGTGACTATTCCCCTCATATCGCCAGTTATCCCCCCTTTCACGTTTTGGATTTTGCTAATCAATATGTACCCGCCAGGCACTTGCGCATATGCTCATATCCTTGCAGATTATAGCGCCGAGGATTGTCAGTAAACTCCTGTTCAATCGCCAAGTTGCCCTGATAGCCCACTTTCTCAAGGGCATGAATTACCCTTTGATAGTCAACAATTCCCGTACCGCAGGGAATATTGCCGCGTGACACGCCGTCGTGATCTTTGCAGTGTACATTGAAGATCCGCTTTCCGCCCACTATGTTGATAGCGAATTCGGGGTCAATGCCTTGATGCACCAGATGGTTTGTATCCAGCTGTATTCCAAAGTCGGAGTCGCCCACATCGTTAGTGACCTTGACCATAGCCTCTGGGGTTGAGATCAACGTTCCGGGGAAACATTCGATAGACATGCGCATACCGGCGGCTTTGACCAATTTAAGAGCCTTTTTGAACGATTCGACAAGATCGTTCCAATCCGTCTCATAGTCATAGTCGTCAGGCAGGTTGTAGGAACGCTTCATAGCCGCGCCGGCAAAACCGGGCATAGCACGGGACGCTCCGCGCGGAGGCACCGTAAGGCAGGATACGATATTGCATCCTAACCACTTGGCAATCTGGATGTGTTTCTCCAAACCTTCCCAATGGGCTTTTACTTTATCAGCTTCGCCACGCCACTCAAAGGACTGATAAACCAAAACATTAGGCGGCAGACCGATAGAACGCGAATAGTCGCCCAATTCCTTGCTAAGCGACTCAGTGAAGTATTTGTCGATAGACTCCTGAGTCGTTAAATAATCGACACCCTCGAAGCCGATCTCCCTGATTTTGTCGGCGATACGGAACAGAGAATCGCCTTCGGGAAGATCTTCAGGAATAGGCGTCCAGCCCCACGCGACATTGGCCAACTTGTACATAACTGTCAACCCCTTTTAATTTATTAGAATGAGCAAATAATAATCCGTCTAAAATTGTTGCTATAATTGCTGAACGAACGATTATTCGCCCATATCTGCCATAGATAATTGGTGAGGATAACTCTTTTTAGATACTCTAAACGTGCGTTTTCACAAAAAGATTTTGCCTTCGTAGGGGCGCGCAGTGCGCGCCCGGCCTTTTTACACCTCACTGATACCGGGTAACACCCGCCGCTCATTAATAGATCCGTTACGCCGCCGTTAAAATCCTCTCGACCACCAGCTTGCGGAACTCCGGTGTAAGGAGGCAGAAATACGCTGTGAAACCGGTAACGCGAACGACCAAGTCGGGATAGGCGTCTGGATTTTCGTGCGCGGCAAGGATCTGATCCGCGTCGATAATATTAATATTGAGCAGGGTGTTGCCCTGTTCGCATATTGTGCGAATATAGTCTACCACCTTGGCGACGCCTTCTTCATCGTTGGCCATACCGGGATCAAGTTCTAGTTGAATAGGCGAGGTGTTGCCATAGCCCGGTTGAATGGTGCAGATAGAGTTAGACATGGCTGTTAAAGCGCCGTCTTTGCGGAACCCAGGGTGAGGATTCGCGCCATGGTTAATAGGCTCGCCGGCTTTTCTCCCGTTAGGGGTCGCGCCAACTTGTTTGCCAATTGTAATTGTGCTTGACCATGAAAACCAGCCAGGGATAAACTTTACCTTTTCAGTATCCATGCTCACAACATCATCAGCAAACGCCTTGGAAACCCGTTCGGCCCATTTATCGCCTATTGTATTCCCGCCGCCATAACGCTCGCTTGCCGCCAGCATTCTTCTTGTAACCTCGCCGCCCATAGCCTCAAAGTTTGAGGTAACAGCTGCGTACATCTCTTCCCAGGTGAGGCGTTTTTCTTTTTCTATCCTCTGTTCGAGCGCCGCGAACGAATCAGCTACTGTAGCGATACCCGTACCGTCCATACACATGTTGTAATAATCAACCCCGCCCGCCGTCACGTCAAGGCCGCGTTCTACGGTTCCATGACATATCAGGTTTAGCATTAGTTCGGGGATGTTATAAGCTTGATATTTAAGGTGGAACATTATACCTTCGGCTGTTAGTTCTACCGCTTTGCGCGTGTGCTTGCAATATAGCTCCCATAGGCGGGCCGTGCTTTTCTCATCGTCAGATATCATCATCTCATCCAGCGCGATACGGAAGTGCTTAGAGTTGTTGAGTTTAACACAATCGTTAAGGCAATATTCCATGCCCGGAAGGCTCATCCAGTGGCATCCAACGGCGACGCGCTGTACGGCAAGCTCTTTGGAGTAGCCCTTGCGCATAAAGCCGCTGGTCAAAGCGTCGTCTCCAGAAAAACGTGGCCAGCCATTTTTATTTTTAAACAGATAGCCTACAGACGTTTTGAGGAAATCTTTATTAATGTTTTTGTGAACCCGAACCGTTATGTTGCAGGACGAATCAAGCCAATCCGCAGCCTCAAGTATCATATAAGAGAAATAAGTGACCATATCTTCGCCATCAACGGTTACGCCGCCTACCTGGTAATAATGCGCGTCGTTAAGCAGCAAGCAGGCGAGGTAATATTTGGCTTTTTCTTTGTCGATAATACCCGCTTCAAGATCCCGCTCATAATAGGGGCGTAGCAACTCGTCAAGCTGGCCGCCGGCTCCGTCGCGGTTATATTCCCTGGACGCCATGTTAAACCAACAGATCCACTCGCACGCCTGGCGCAGCGTTTCGGGCTTGTGATCTATAAGAAATTCGGTATTGGCGCGCATTTCTTTAAGGTTTTCTACAAGCAGGGGGTGGGTCTCCAGCTCAATTGCTTTGTCAATTTCTTCCACCGTGTGTTTCATCCACAATTGGACGCCCTTTACAGTCAAAATCTCGGCTTCGTAGAAATCGTCATGCCCAGGGTTTATCTCGCGGTACTTCTCAAGTTTCTCCAGCAAACCGCCCCAGCCAACCTCCAGGCCCACGCGATAGTCTCCGCCAAAGTGCGAATCCGCGCCAATCCCGCCCATAATGCTATACTTGGCTTGGCGTTCACGCAGATCGTCATAGGGGTACTCGGGATTAAACGACGGGGGAAACGGCCTTACAAATGACAGGCAGACCATAAACCGGTTGGGGAAGGCATCACAGGGATCGATAAAAACTGGATGATCTTCCATCAATTTATAGAATGTTTTGGACCATCCATCGTAGCCATACCAACTGCCGTTAGGGTGGTTACTGTAGGGCTTAAATTGAAAATCATCCGGAGGCGTAATGGCCCCGTAGTCGTCTCCGTCCGCATATTGACGAAGCCCTTTCTTGTCTTGGGTGTCTTCAATTTTGTGCCGCCGCAGGATAGCCATGCGATCTCGATAACCCATTGGAGCGTCAGGGTTATGCTGATTAATTCGATCTCTCACATTTTTCTCCTTATTAATATTCCTGCAACAATTTTTAAAATTAACCGGTTAATTTTAACCTATGGGGCTAATCTTAAAATTGCCGTAGTGCGTTGGGATTTCCATAAATATAATCAAACGAACTCGCCTGTATTTATGGAAAATTGCCATAATTTGGCCGATTCCAAATTAAAAATTAGCACAATGGGTGAGGCATCAACCCTGGGGGGGCTGAGTCGCTCCCTGAAAATTTGCGTTAAAATTACCAATCGTGACATCGGCGCCGACTGGCATATTGTTGCGCGTACTCAAATTTTGTTGATATGTACCAAGAAGATTTATGATTTAGAAAATCATTTCCAAATATTTATTAAATATATGTTTAATAAATAGTTATAAAGAAAAAAACAATAAAAGGGCGCTCCTATGTTCCCTAATTAATATTTAAACCCATGGCAAGAAGGAGACTAAGGCGGCAAGCCCTAATTTTGTCTTCTTATTTTTTTGCAGATTTCTTCAATTATACTTTAAACATATATTTCATACCTAAATTATATATCAGTTCTCGTATTTTTCTATAAAAGACTCTTCTTTGTATATATGACGATTTCACATCACTGCCAAATCTACTATAGCATACACTTAGTAAATATGCAATAGGGCGATGAAAAAAATATTATAAACATATAATAAATACCCCACTAAATTTTTTGTAAGCTAATGTCAAAAGCTAAAATGTGCCTTTTGGCAGACGTTGATGTTGTGCGTTGATGTTGTGGCATATAACCTTAGGTATAAAGGGCGCTTTCTCGACTTTGGGTACAGGTTTCCGAGTTAATAAACACAAAAACAGCCCGGAAACATTATTCCGGACTGCTTTTTTTCATCGGCGCTTATCGAGTCCATCCTCGCCTTTATAGAACACTCTAATCGCTTTACCCAAAGTCGAGAAAAAACTGCCTTGTATTATGCGGGTTTCATGTGTTTAAGCTCTTAACCAGATTTGAACTGGTGACCTCGTCCTTACCAAGGACGCGCTCTGCCGACTGAGCTATAAGAGCCAACGAAGTGCATTTTACCATTACACGACTTAAATTGTCAAGAAATTTTACCGCAAGCTCAAGAGCCGTCAGAAGCAAGGGTTAACTCATAATTTTTTTGTTGACAGCGCGGCGATTGTATAATAGAATAACACTTAAGCAGAAGCGTACGTTCTCACCCCAGCCGAGGCGTATCATTCGCGCGACCGGTGCTTTTAACTTTTAAAAGCTCATTCGGTTCGCTTGTGATGAGTTGCATTGTGGTAAAGGGTTTCTTTCTTGTTATTGTTCACTCCGATACAGGTTTGGTACGCCCATGCGTTTTCGTTTGGGCGTTTTTTGCGCTCGTGTGTAAAAAAATTCGGAGGTGTGATTCATTCAAGATTTAGCAATTAATGAAGAAATTCGCGACAAAGAGGTGCGTCTCATAGATGTTGACGGCGCTCAACTAGGCATTGTGTCAGCTAGAGACGCGCAACGCATCGCGGACGAAAAAAAGCTCGACCTCGTTAAAATTTCACCGATGGCAAGACCGCCGGTATGCAAGATTATGGACTACAGCAAGTTCAAATTTGATCAATCCAAAAAAGAAAAAGAGGCGCGCAAAAAGCAGCGCACGGTTGATGTAAAAGAGTTACGCCTGTCACCAAATATTGACGAGCATGATATTCAAGTTAAAGTGAAAAAGGCCATGGAATTTTTGGAATACGGGGATAAGGTTAAAGTGACCATACGTTTCCGTGGCCGTGAGCTTGGGCATACTGATGTAGCCTATGGTATATTGCATGACTTCGCGCAGCAGGTGAACGCCGTAGGCATAGTTGATAAGCCTCCCAAGATGGAGGCCAGGACTATGGCTATGTTCCTTGCTCCCAAGATCTAGAAAAGGAGATGGCTAGCATGCCAAAAGCAAAAACAAAAAGAGCGGCGGCAAAGCGGTTCAAAATTACAGGCACAGGCAAGTTTAAATATAAAAGGGCCAACAAAGTCCATATCCTCACTAAAAAAAGCAGCAAGCGGAAAATGGGACTGCGCCGTCCAGGCATGGTGGACAAAACAAATCTTAAAGCAGTGCGCGCCATGTTGCCTTACGCGTAGATACTAACAAGGAGGAGGTCTCTATGGCCCGTATAAAAGGGGCTATCAACGCCCGTAAAAAACATAAGAAAGTGCTAAAATTAGCAAAGGGATTTGTCGGCGCTCGCAGCAAGCAATACCGTACCGCAAAACAATCGGTTATGCGCGCTCTGGCGGCGTCTTTTGTGGGTCGTAAGCAAACCAAGCGTGAATATAGAGCGCTGTGGATAACACGCATTAACGCTGCCGCGCGTCAAAATGGCATATCGTACAGCCGTATGATGAGCGGGCTTAAGTCCGCCGGTATAGATATTAATCGAAAAATGCTGGCCGATATAGCCATAAACGACATCGGCGCGTTTTCACAGCTTGCGGAAAGAGCGAAGCAAGCACGATAATAAATTATTCACAATCAATTGTTCATAATAAGTTGTTCGCAATAAATCAAGTAGCAGGGCGGTCGTTAATTGGCCGCCCTGCTTTTTTTACCATATGCCAAAGTCCTTGCTCTCGTATTTGTTTATCTGGTTATAACCGCAATACTGTTGACGGGCATAGTGTTTTGCGGTATTATGCTGAGGAGGAGGTGGCCAGCATGATTTTAAGGCCAACCTATGTCAAAAAGATTATGGCGTATATAGATGCGCCCTTTGTCAAGGTTCTTTCTGGCGTTCGGCGTTCTGGCAAGTCTACCATATTGAAAATGATAGCGGACAATTTGCGCGGGCGCGGAATTGCCGACGATCGGATACTCGCGTATAGCTTCGATTCTCTCGAACACGAGGAGATCAAAACGGCTAAACTCCTTTACGATGAGATAAAACATAGGCTTTCAAAAAACGGCAAGACCTACTTGCTTCTTGATGAGATACAGGAGATAAAGGATTGGGAGAGAGCCGTTAATTCATTCATGAACGATTTTGATGTAGATATCTATGTGACGGGTTCAAACTCCCGCATGATGTCCTCTGAAATTTCGACCTATCTTACGGGGCGGTATGTAGGGTTCCGCGTATTCCCGCTGTCTTTTGGCGAGTATCTGACCTTTCGCGAAAAATATGTTGGATCTACTTTTCCTATGAGTTTCCCGCCTGTAATCAAGACGATTGGCTCGACTTATTCGGAATTTGCGCGCTATTTGCGCTTCGGAGGCTTTCCGGCGCTTCATCTGCGAGAGTATTCTGTGGATGAAGCCTATACGATAGTTAAGGACATCTACAATTCCACTATTTTTACCGACATCGTGAAGCGTAGCCAAATTCGCAAGATAGATCAGTTGGAGCGGATTGTCCGTTTTGCCCTTGACAACATCGGCAGAACTTTTTCTGCCGCCGCTATCTCCAAATATCTCAAAGGCGAAAATCGCGCCATTGATAACGAAACAGTCTATAGCTATTTGCGCAATCTGGAAAGCGCGTTTCTACTGCATCGCTGCTATCGTTACGACATTCAAGGGAAAGCGGTTCTAAAAACGCAAGAGAAATTCTTTGTGTGCGACCCTGCTATGCGATACAGCGTGTTGGGCTATACGTCGGACAGTGTGGCGGCAATGCTTGAGAACATCGTCTATCTAGAGCTATTGCGGCGCGGTTACGAAGTCTATATCGGTCAAGTGCCGGGCGGTGAGATTGATTTTGTCGCGACACGGCAAGAGAACAAGCTGTATATCCAAATCGCGCAGAGGATTGATAAGGCGGAAACCGAAGAACGCGAGTACGGGCGTTTTTTTTCCATACGCGACAACTACCCCAAGTATGTGCTTCGCGCGGACGAGTTCGCGGGGGGCAATCATGAGGGGATCAAGACTATGCACGTCGCGAATTTTCTGCTGTCAAATGAATTTTGATTTAACTGAGTGCTCACCAGAAAGGCGTTGAGCGTGAGGCGAGATTTTTAGACAATTGGATTCATGCGGAGAAGGAATAATGGTACAGTTTACAAATGCGGGTTGTTCGGCTACAATAACATAAGATATTAAATCAACCGCATCAGGAGAGATTGATTTGTTATACATACGCCACGCGGACGAAACGATTCGCAAGCTGTCAAAAATGTTTGGCGCGGTACTTGTAACGGGAGCACGTCAAGTTGGAAAGACTACGCTTCTTCAAAAAATTGCTGGAGATACAGGATATGTCACTTTGGACGATAACCTGCAACTTATGAATGCTGTTGAGCAGACTGGGACTTTTTTCAAAGATAATCCGCCGCCTGTCTTTGTGGACGAAGTACAGCGGGCGCCGAACCTTTTTCCGCAAATCAAAATGATTTTGGATAAAGAAAAGAAGAAGGGTCAGTTCTATCTTTCCGGCTCACAGCAGTTTGTAATGATGAAAAACGTCAGCGAATCTCTTGCGGGGCGGCTTGGAATACTCAATCTGCCGGGGCTTTCCCTGCGGGAATTGTACGGTGTTTCTTTCCTTGAACCGTTCCTGCCGAGCGATGAGTATTTTACGAAGCGCCAAAAGGATAAAGCTGATATACCGTATGCCGATGTTTGGAATATCATCCACTGCGGCAGTTACCCAGAACTATGCGCCAACCCCGATTTCGACTGGCAGATGTTCTATGCCGCTTATGTTAGAACATATATTGAGCGCGATGTCCGTGATTTAGCGCAGGTGGGCGATGAGGTCAAGTTTATGCGGTTTATGACCGTGTCGGCAAGCTGTACAGGCCAACTGCTCAACGTGGCCTCTCTTGCGCGGGATGTGGGGATCAGCCAACCCACGGCGGAGCGGTGGCTGTCTATTTTGGTCGCGTCCAATTTGATTATTCTGCTATCCCCATATCATAATAACGTCACCAAGCGCGCAATAAAGACTCCGAAGCTGTATTTCCTGGACACCGGGCTAGCGGCGTACCTCACCCGATGGAATACGCCAGAGGTTCTAAAAAACGGCGCGATGGCGGGTACATTCTTTGAAACATTTGTCATCAGCGAGATTGTGAAGAGCTACTGCAACAAAGGCATACTTGACTTACCGCTGTATTTCTATCGTGATCGGGATGGAAATGAGATTGATTTGCTCATTGAGGACAGCGGTACGTTATATCCTATTGAGATAAAAAAACACGCCGACCCCGACAAGTCCGACGTGGCGAAATTCTCAATACTTGATAGCATAAAAACTATGAATAGAGGGCAAGGCGGTGTGGTCTGCCTGTATGATAATCTTGCCACACTCAAAGGTAACGACAGGGTTATTCCGATTAATTTGCTCTAATTCGATCATGTTTGGCTGGGGAGGTTAGGCGCGCTGTGTCTGATGATCTTATGGCGTGGAAAAGCAGCCAGCGCCGAAAGCCCCTTGTTTTGAAGGGGGCGAGGCAAGTTGGCAAGACATGGCTGATGACCGAATTTGCGCGTCAAGCGTATAGTGATTCGGTCTATATCAGCTTTGACAAAGACGCTGACGCCGTTAGAATCTTTGACGAAACAAAAGCACAAACGAGTTTCTGAAAAATGGCGCGATTACAAATATCCCGCTGTACTTCGCCGGCAAGCTGTTTGAATTGACTTCGGATATATAAGAGGGCAGTTTACCGCCCTGTTCTATCCCGTTTCATCTGGGAAACAATCAGTAAAAGAGGAATCGCCATGCGGGTTTTAATTGCAATGGATTCGTTTAAAGGTACGCTGCGGTCATTGGAGGTGGCCGCCATTGTTGAAAAGGGTGTACGCAGGGTTTACCCCTTGGCGGGTGTGGAAAAGATCGCCATAGCCGATGGCGGCGAGGGCACAACAGCATCTATAGTGGGCGGTTCAGGCCGAGGCGAATACATTGATGTGACCGTTTCTGGCCCCATGGGTCATCCAACCCGCGCCAGATATGGCATTATTCACAATAATACCGCCGTCATTGAGATGGCTGAAGCCTCTGGATTGCACTTGGTTTCAGAGTATCAACAAAACCCCCTTGCCGCGTCGAGCTATGGCACTGGCCAACTTATCCAAGACGCGCTGGGGCGTGAGTGCAAAAAAATCATCATAGGAATCGGCGGAAGCGCAACGAATGATGGAGGTATGGGCATGGCCGCCGCCCTTGGGGCGGAGTTTCTGGATAGCGAGGGGAATCGTCTTGAAGCGAATGGAGGCGCCCTTGATAAAATCGTTGTTATAAAAACAACAAAAATGAACCCCGCTGTTGGAAAAACTGAATTTTTGGTCGCCTGTGATGTGGCCAACCCTTTATATGGAAAGACAGGCGCGTCAGTTGTTTTTGGGCCTCAAAAAGGCGCGAAGCCACAAGATATCGAATTGTTGGATAACGGCCTTAAGCACTACGCGGAGATAATAAAGACGAATTTGGGTATTGATATTGCGGACGTTCCAGGGGCGGGCGCTGCTGGTGGTCTGGGCGCCGGACTGATGGTTTTCTGCGGCGCGACGATGGCAAAGGGTATTGATATTGTTCTTGACACAATCAATATTGAAGAGAAAATAAAGGCGGCGGACATAATTATTACCGGCGAAGGGCGGGTAGATGGGCAAACGATATATGGAAAAGCTCCCGTAGGAGTCGCCGCAAGGGCAAAAAAATTTGGGAAGCCGGTATTTGCCATTGCTGGTTTTTGCGGCGATGGCGCGAATCTTGTCTATCAACACGGTATAGACGCGGTACTTAGTGCCGTTACCAGACCGGCGTCGCTGGAGGAGATCATCGCTGACTCTCCGCTATTAATTGAAGAGGCCGCAGAGCGTCTGTTCAGAATAATCCGCGCCGTTGCGCCATGTGCGAAATAAAGGCATTGGTGATGATTTGCCTCTTGACACGCGGATATAAATTGCTCATAATTTAGTTTGGATAAATTAAATTGGAGGCAATCAATATGTCGGTCTATGATTTTACTGTCACAGACACGAGCGGGAACGATGTCAGCCTGTCTGACTATCGCGGCAAGGCCCTTCTCGTTGTCAACACTGCGACAGGCTGCGGTTTCACGCCGCAATACAGCGGTCTGCAATCCCTGTACGACAAGTATCGTGAGCATGAGTTTGAAGTCCTTGACTTTCCCTGCAATCAATTCGGACACCAAGCCCCCGGTACGGATGCGGAAATCGGAAATTTCTGCACATCTAACTACGCCACGACCTTCCCACGCTTCAAAAAAATCGAGGTTAACGGCGATGGCGCGAGTCCGCTGTACAAGTGGCTCAAAAAACAAAAGGGCGGGATATTCGGAGACGATATTAAGTGGAATTTTACAAAGTTCCTTATCGACCGCAACGGCGAAGCCATTGCCCGGTTCTCGCCTACAAAAACACCCGATGCCATTGACAGCGAAATAAAAAAACTATTGGGGATTTAGTTAGAATGAATTATGAGCAGTTAAAGCTAGAAAATCAGCTTTGTTTCCCGCTGTACGCCGCCTCACGTGAGGTAGTAAAAAAATACAAACCATTCCTTGACGATATTGGCCTTACCTACACACAGTATATCGTTATGATGGTGCTGTGGGAAGAAAGTCCAATGAATGTAAAGGCGCTAGGCAAGCGTCTTTATCTTGATTCGGGGACGCTCACCCCGCTTTTGAAAAAGCTTGAGAAAGACGGCATTGTAACCCGATCGCGCTCTGACAAAGACGAGAGGGAACTTATCGTATCGCTCGCGAAAAAAGGCGCGCTGTTGCGCGAACAAGCCGCCGCCATTCCAGCAAAGATTGGCGCTTGTATTAACCTTTCATCCGAAGAAGCGGCAAGGTTGTATGGGCTTTTGTATAAAATCATCGGTCAGTTGGAACACGCCGAATAGATTGGAGGGCATTGCAATGCTTTATACGCTAAGTGAAATCAGCGTTCGCGTTGCGCCGATAGCGCAGAAATACGGTATATCAGCCATGTATCTGTTCGGTTCCTACGCCCGGGGGGATGCGACGGAAAGCAGCGACATAGATTTTCTGTTTCCGCGTCAAGGCTCAAATGTGCGTGGTCTTGCGTTCGGTGCGTTATATGATGAATTGCAAACAGCTTTGGGCAAAGGCATAGATCTTGTTACGGAAGAATCGCTTGCCGATCCGGTTGAGCGCAAGCGCTCGCCGTGGTTCATCCGAAATATCATGCACGAAAGAGTGAGTATATATGAAAAGCAGTGATTTTCAGCGAGTATGGCATATGAAAGGATACGCCGAGGGGATTGCCGACGCAATAATCCGTTTTGGCAAAGACTTTGAGATTTTTTCAAGTGACAGTGATTATTATGACTCAGTTTCAATGAAACTGATGCAGATTGGTGAACTGTGCGGAGGGCTATCTCCAGAATTCAAAGAAGCGACAAAAGACAAAATTCCTTGGGGAGCTATAAGAGGTATGAGAAACTTTTTTGCGCACAATTATATATCCATGGACAAGTCAATTATTTGGGATGCGGCTACAATAGACGCGCCGATCATATTGGCTTTTTGCGAGGGAATAATTGTTCAGCATGGAAAAAAATTTTCGCCGTTTGATCCGATGGCGAACGAATGATGCTTTAGCGGGAAGTAGATATAGGTGAGTAATCGAATGCCATTGAATCGGTCAGTTGGAACACGTCGAATAAATTGGAGGGTCTGCAATGGGCGCGATTATGGAGGCAATATTCTGCATATGTTATCTGGTTTGTGTATGCGCGATGGGCGTTCTTATGTTGTCGCAAAGTCGCGGCAACAGTCAGCGGCATTTGTTCGGCGTGTTGACGCTTGTGTTGGTGGGTGGCGACGCGTTTCATCTAGTGCCGCGCATTTACGGTCTGTTGGCAAACAAAATTGATGAGATCCCCGCCGCGCTGGGATTTGGTACGCTTGTTACTTCTATCACCATGACGGTTTTTTATGTCATGATGTATCATTTTTGGCGTCAAAGGAACAAGAGCGGCAAAAACACCGCGATGACTATGACGTTATACGCCCTTGCCGCTGTGCGCGTATTTGCGTGTATACACCCCGCGAACAACTGGTTAAGCGCGGATCCCTCATTAACGTGGGGCATTATACGTAACATTCCATTTGTGCTGATCGGCGCGTTGATTATTTGGCTGTTCGCGCAAACCGCTAAAAGCGACAAGGCGTTTCGCTTTGCTTGGCTGGCGGTGCTGCTGTCGTTTTTGTTTTACATACCCGTCGTGCTGTTCGCGGGCGCCGCGCCGATTGTCGGTATGCTTATGCTGCCAAAGACGCTGTGCTACGTGTGGCTGATTGCAATGGGATACTATGGTATAGAAAAAGCGGCCAACAATACAGGATTTATCTGGGGATAAGGAAGATGCTCGCCTTTTGAGCGTGGCATCTTCCTCCAAAGAAAATTAATAGCAACGAGAATTAATAACTAATAGGGCAATGTCATATTGAAACCTGCAAGTAGGCGTCGTTTCTATCATCTTGTGTGATGCCAAGGTATCTCTGCGTTACCGCGAATGAAACGTGATTGTAGATATCCATGATAACTACGGGTGGCACACCCGTTTTCCACGCGTGATAGCCGAAAGTCTTTCGCAGCGAATGGCACGAAAACGTGGCTGGTAATTTTAGCGCCTCGCAAGCGTGGCGAATTATGCGATGCGCCTGCACGCGGCTTATTGGCTTGCCGATTTTAGGATTGCTAAACAAATACACCCCTGGGCGGGCGACGTACATATATTTGTTTAGCGCGAGAGTTATATCCGGGTGCAAAGGTATATGATTTGACTTGCCGGTTTTGTGTTCCCGCACTGATATAAACGAATGGAAGCTATTATTTGTGAAGTCATATACATCATCCCATTTAAGGCTTAGCAGATCGCCTATACGCAGAGCTGTATGCACCGCCATAACAATGAGCAGGTTGTTTCTTATTTCCCCTTTCTTCAAAAAGTAGTTGTAAAGGGCGTGTACATGATCTACGTTACGTATCGGCTCTGTTGTGGCCATAAAAATCCCTCCCAAAATTTAAAACCCATCCACTGTTTTTTTTAGAACGGTTACATATCGTTAGTCGGCTAAAACGCAGGGGAGTCTTTAGCTCCAAAAGTGAAATATTACCATTTAAGAGGATTGGGCACACGCTCAGATTCCCCGATTTTTGGGAAGTTAAAAATCTATGTAGCAGTTCTAATTTCTAACGCGTAGAACCTAAGTAGTATTATTATAGGAATTCTTATGCGCGTTTGAGGACCTGGGATTAAAAATTGTCTCACTTCCAGAAATTATTATAAAAAACCGGGCGATGCCAAACCCGGTTTTTGTTAAAATGTTTTTTGAAAAAATATTTAAAGTGAGCAATGCGAAGCCCTACGAAGCTATCTTCCGCTCCTGCTTAAGCATGTTCTCTATAAAAATACCATAACCTTTAGTCGGGTCTTGCACGAATACATGGGTAACCGCACCAATGACTTTGTCATTTTGAATGATGGGGCTACCACTCATGCCCTGCACTATGCCGTTGGTTTTGTGTAGCAACGTGGGGTCGGTTATGCGCAACACTAAGCCTTTTGTGTCATCATTGCTAAAGCGATTGAGGCTCTCGATAAAAACGTCATACTCTATCACCTCGTCATCAACGTCGCTGTATATTTTGGCCGGGCCTTCATGAACTTGATCTTGCAAGGCTATGGCCTTTTTCTCTTTCTCAAGTTTGCCGATGCCTTGCAGGTCCATCGTGCCATATATGCCAAATGGGGTATTGAGCTTCACCTCACCCAGTGATGTTGACTCGTATAACTCGCCTACCAACTCGCCGGGAGAACCCTTTGAGCCTTTCTTCACATCCGTTATCTTTGCTTCCATTATCTTGCCATCACGCACACTGATCAATTGTTTGGTGTCTACGTCCAAAATACCATGACCTAACGCGCCAAACGCGTTGTTGCTGGGGTTGTAATACGTAACCGTTCCGATCCCGCGTGTGGCGTCACGCACCCAAGCGCCAATGAGCCTACTCTCATTGGCGGACTTTACAGGCGTTATCTCTATGTTAACAATTTCGTTATCACGCATGAGTTTTATCTGCAAGTTGTCGCTCTGCCTTATCTCTTCTATAAAAATATCTTTGTCAGTCATCGACTTACCGTTAACGTCAACGATCAAATCGCCGCTCAACAGTTTACCTTCGCTCGGGCTGTACGACTCGCCATCATAGCCTTTCACAGTTCCAGTCGCTACTACGAGCACGCCGGCTGTGTTTATCTCCACCCCTACGGTGAGCCCGCAGGGTATAATCTCCAGTTCGGGTACTACGTCAACGTTGACGCTTTTAATCGGCATGCCGAAAGCGTTAAGTGTCATTTTTACCGTGCCCGAATCGGATTCTATGGTCAAGCCATCGCTTAGTTTTACGTTTATATTGTCCGCAACCGGCTTGCTGTTCACCTTAAGCGCGGTTACTGTGTCCGGTACTATTTCCGCTGAAAATGGAGAATTAAACTCCAGGTTGTGAGGCATGTTTTCGACTAAATTTATTTGATTTGGGAATGTTATTATGAGATACAGAATATATACCATTGCGCTCATAGACACAATACCTGTAAAAGGCAAAATTAACCGCCTCATCATGTTCACCTGCTTTCCAAAAATTACCGCTCGATACAAGTCGGCAGTAACATCTATAACTTATCCTTTTTTGACCTCATCTATACAGTTGCTCCAACTTGTTGTTGCTAAAGTTTCGCTGTAGAATTATTGGATTGCAGAAGTTTACATATAAAAAATAAATGACTTCGACGCTAACCAGCGTTCTTTTTTTGCCCAAATATGTACCAATATTCAAGCCTCCGAATAGTATGTCAGAGAAACTACTATAAGGAGTGATGGATATGACGGTTCCACCAATCACCTCTGTGCATGCAATTTACCTTGTTGGAGTTATCGCTGTACTGGTCGTAATGATTTTGCGCAAAGAGGCTATACTGCCCGCTGTACTTGCCACATTTTTAATAGGACTTTTAGGAAGCGGCAACTTGGATTTTATCGCCGCGATTACCTCTGTTTTTAGCACGGCCTATAACGGCGCAAAGAGCTTTTTGGACATCATTATCACTATCACCCTTGTAACCGCCCTTTCTAAAGTACTTTCCGCTATCGGAGCTGATCGCGTTATGATGATGCCCGGAGCAAAGATAATAAAAAACCCCACATCCGCGTATTGGATAGTTGGCATTATGATGCTTGTAGCTTCATATTTTTTATGGCCGTCGCCTGCCGTAGCGTTAATAGGAGCAATGCTGCTGCCCATAGCTGTGCGTTCAGGTTTGCCAGCCATAGGCGTAGCGATGGCTATGAATATTTTTGGTCACGGTATTGCCCTTAGTTCTGACTTTGTTATTCAAGGATCGCCGAGCATATCAGCTACTGCGGTTGGAGGAGGGGTTACCGCCGCAGATATCAGCAAGGCGGGTATACCCTTGTATATCACCATGGCGGTTGTCACTACAGTGGCGGCATATTTTATGATTCGCAACAAAATCGGCTTTTCCAAACCGGTTGCGGTAAAATCTGACGAAACGATTATTATCAAAAAACCCAGCAAATTAGCGACAGCCATTGCAATCATAACGCCTTTGGCTTTTGCCGCCAACATTGCCGCCATGCTTGTCTTCGATCTAAAAGGCGGCGACGGCATGGCTATGGTGAGCGGGACTGCGGCTATCCTTCTATGTGCTGCGTCTATTTGCGCGTACAAAGAAGAGTGCTTTGACAAAGCGGCGTCGTTTGTGCGCGAGGGCTTTGTGTTTGGAATAGAGATATTTTCGTCTGTTATAGTAATTGGCGGCTTTTTCTTTCTGGGCGGCGGCGACCTGGCAGGCATTCTGGGCGACAAGTTTGCGGGTATAACGCAAAGTGGCATACTTGCCGACTGGGCCCTTAACCTTTCAAGCGTCGTAAGCCTTAGCAAAGTGCCCGTCGTTTTCGTCCAAATGGTGTGCAGTGTGCTGACGGGCCTGGATGGTTCGGGATTCTCGGGGATTCCGCTTTCCGGCGCTATGGCCAAATTGTTTGGCAGCGCGCTTAATCTTAATGTAAACACGCTTGCCGCCTGGGGCCAGTTGGTAACGGTATGGGTAGGCGGCGGTGTTATTGTGCCCTGGGCGGTTATACCAGCGGCGGCTATATGCGGTGTGCAGCCGGTAGAATTGGTACGGCGCAATCTGATACCAGTTTTGATTGGTTTTGGCGCTACATTTATAGTTGCATGCTTATTGGTATAGCGCACATTGATTGGAGGGCGAAATGTGCGGAATAGCGGGCTTTTTTAATACAAATGAGCGGATGAGCAATGGTAAATATCTCAATGTGTTAAAGGATATGAGGGCTGCGGTTAATCGACGCGGCCCAGATGAAAACGGCGAATATTTATCCATCGCGTCCAGAGAGGCGAATGTTGTTTGCGGGTTGTCTCAAGCGCGGCTTTCCATTCGAGATGTCGAGAACGGGAGCCAGCCGATGGTTAAGGCGATAGACGGAAATGATTACGCGCTCGTTTACAATGGTGAAATATACAATGCCGACGAACTTAAGCTTGACCTGCTACAAAAGTGCTATCATTTCAGGTCCACTTCGGACACGGAGGTTATTCTTACCGGGCTTATACATTATGGTTGGGAATTTATAAAGCAACTAAACGGCATTTACGCGTTTGCGTTCTGGAACGGCAAAGAAAAAAAGCTGTACCTGGCGAGAGACAGGGCGGGCGTGAAGCCGCTGTTCTATACCGTTAGAAACGGTGAATTCGTATTTGGCTCGGAGTTAAAGGTGCTGTTTCAGTATCCGGGCATAAAACCCGTGATAGATCGGTTGGGCTTGTGCGAGATATTCGGGCTTGGCCCCGCGCGGACTCATGGCGTGGGCGTATTTAAAGGCGTAAACGAGGTAAAACCCGGCGCGTATATTGTCGTAGGCAAACATAACAATGAGATCTCCGCCGCCGAGCAATTTTATTGGAAGCTAGAGAGCGTACCACACACCGACTCGCCGCAAGAGACCGTGAACTACGTGCGCTTTCTTGTTTCAGACGCCATAAAAAGGCAGATGGTTAGTGATGTACCAATATGCTCCTTTTTATCCGGCGGTGTGGACAGTAGTTTGATAACCGCTATAGCCAACGATGCCTCGCTGCGTGAAACAGGGCGTCCATTAAACACATTTTCGTTTGACTTTGTTGATAACAAGAAATATTTCAAGTCGTCCAATTTTCAAGCGGAAGAGGATAGGCCATACGTTGACAAAATGCTAAAACACCTAAATACCAACCATACCTATTTGGAATGTGACAGCGAAGATTTGGCAGATTATCTCTACAAAGCGGTAGACGCCAAAGATTTGCCCGGCATGGCCGACGTTGACGCGTCATTGTTATATTTTTGCGAACGCGTAAAGAAGTACAACAAAGTCGCGTTAACAGGTGAGTGCGCCGATGAAATATTTGGAGGCTACCCATGGTTTCACAGGCAAGATATGTTTGAAGCAACGACTTTTCCCTGGTCAAAGGATCTCTCTGTTCGCACATCTATGTTGAAGCAGGATGCATTGCCGGAAACGGAGCTTATTGATTATGTGCAGGCGCGATATGCGGAATCCATAGCCGATGTGCCCGCTTTGCAATCGCCTTATAGTGAAAACGCCACCGAAAGGCGTAGGCGCGAGCTTTCGTATCTTAATCTAAAATGGTTTATGAGCACGTTATTGGATCGCATGGATAGGGTTAGCATGTATTCTGGCCTGGAGGCGAGGGTTCCATACGCAGATCATAGAATAATGGAGTACGTGTTTAATGTACCCTGGTCTATAAAATGCGAGGGTGGGGTTGTGAAAAATCTGCTGCGAAAAGCGGGAGCAGATCTGCTGCCCCCAGAAATCTTAAATCGCAAAAAAAGTCCTTATCCCAAAACGTATCACCCGCGATATGAGCAGATAGTGCGAGAGAGATTTTTGGATGTGCTAAATGACAAAAGCGCGCCCGTGCATGATTTTATAGATGCCGATAAGGCGCGGGAGTTTATGCACAGCGACTTTGATTATGGCAAGCCATGGTTTGGGCAATTGATGGCGGGGCCGCAAATGATATCCTATTTGCTTCAAATAAATTATTGGTTAAAAAAGTACTCCATTTCACTGGCGTGACAATAACCTCGTTTTTAGACAACCGGTTACTACACGGGCGCGTGCCTATTTGGGCATGGCGCTCGTTTTTTTCTCTAAAAAAGGGTAAGAGGCGGTTTTGGGAGATCTTTCAGTATCGCCTTCGCGGATGCGCGCATGATCAGTTTTGGCTTGTACAGATAGCCATTACCGCTTTGCTCGCCAGTTTTGATCATTTCGAGCAGTAGCGCGACGGCTTTTTTGCCAAGTTTCTGTTTCGGGTGTCTAACGGAGGTCAGCGGCACTTCGCAACACTCCGCGAGATTACTGTCGTCGATATTGACCACAGAGATGTCACTCGGCACGCGAACACCGTCTTTTTTACAGAAATTTAGCAGTTCGATCGCCACCTTGTAGAAAAAGAGATAGCGGTAAAAATGCTTAATCCGAGGATATGATATGAGAATCGGATGGGAATACGATGTTTGAGGCCTTGAATAAGAGTCTTTTTTGTCGTGTCGTTGGAGTTTGGCTAAGCTCTGTAGTAACAAAAAATCATTTAAGATTTGTCATACTTATGCCGAAATATTAACATACTAAACATCGAGAGGTGATGACTTGAATAAACGTATAATGCCCTTTGTGCTTAGCATAGCTCTTGTGTTCGGGCCTATTGCCTATTATTCATGGGCAGGGGAGAGTACGAATATAGAAAATGAAGCCGGAACTTTAGGCGATATACCCCCACAGCAAAGTAACGATCCGCAGGATGATGAAACTGAAAATTCGGCGTCTGAAAGCGATGAGCAAAATGAAGCTGTGGATTCGACAGACCCACAAAGCACACCAACGCCAACCATCATAAGCGCTGGCGCAGAGCAAGGGCAAAGCGGAGCGCACGAATCAAATGATATAATTGAAAACTCTACAGAAGATAATGAAGTTTTGTTAGAGGAAGAGGAAGAGGAAGATCCCCTTGAAGGGGTGGAGGTTTATAAAGAGCTTGAGATTTTCGGTATCGGTTATGTGGACGCGCATTATCGCGCGCATTTTCTGGCAAAGCTGGACGCGATGGACGAGATGAAGCGGGACGCCTACTGTTTGGATATGATAAACGGCGGCACGCTGTTTCAGCAATACTTGGACGTTATGATGCGCCTGCCTTTGCCAAGCCCTACGCCTAAACCTTCCGACTCCCGTTTCACCCGTATGGGCAGCGCTGGCGCATCACAATTTGCCAGCGCATCCAATGAATACATGGAATATCTATGGGGGTTGGAATACGACCCGTATAATGGTGATGTGCAGGTTGCGTATCAGGATGTAGCCGTTGTTGATTATGCTGATGCTGCGCCTTCATCCGGTATGAACGGCTATGTCAATAAGTATGAAGTACCTGTGCTAACGACTGTGACCATGTTCGCAAGCGAGTTTAATCGTTATAAGGTGAATATAACAATGTATGTGGGCGAGTGGCAAGAAACAGGATATAGACCAACACACATAGCTATATCAAACGCGCTTAATACCGAAGATACAGACAGGTTTTATTTGCTTAGTGAAAACCCTCTGGGTGAGAAATTGGTTGTGTCGCGTCTGGGCAGTAAAGGAGATGTCATTGAAGAATCGGCGGAACTTACCATGGTTAAAACATTAAATCCCAGTACCGGCGATTACTACTATGAGAGCAACTTTCAATCTGTGAACAGTCTTAACACGTTTTTTTGGCCCGAAATGTCTGGGGGGCAGCACGATGTTGAACTTAAATGGACATACATCGGGGTGCCGGAAATCCAATCCCTGGACGAGGTAATGAAGATAGACTATTCGTTTTGGGTCGAAGGCAACCTTTATAATAAGGATGGCAACCCTGGAGCGACCATGTTTAACACATCAAAAGCGTTTATGTATGTAGAATTTGAGAACGCGGCGCGCAAGTCATTCTCATGTTCATCCACAGATTATACATTTGCGGGGCTGTTTCCCCTTGCCCCATACCCAGATGGGCAGGTTGTAAAGACCAAGCACGCGACTTTAGTGGAGCCGTCATATACTGCCGTGCGACGCGGACTAACAGACGCGGCTTTGCAATTTGAGGTAAGCGCGAATTATCTCCATTCTACCATGTCTATTCCGCAGGCGTGGTTTGTGGGCGCTCACCAGTTGACAATAAACGGAAAGGATTTTGTAAAATATACCAGGGTAACAAATAATGGGCACGACTATGTTTTAAGCCTGCCGTGGTCCGCCGTGGCGGGCTCTCTTGTTTCGTCGGACGATTCGTTAATGGTATACAACTTTGAATTAGTGCTTACGAAATTCGATAATCCTATTAACTGTAACGGCGAAATAACAGTATTTAACCCCCGTATGAATATAAGTACATCCTATACCTCAGAACCGGGTCTGCAAGGCAAGCAGTACGATTTTATCACGCATTACGCCAATAAATACGGCATGTATTACAGTCATTCATCCTCATTTAATTCCCTTGGCAATTCATTTAGCCGCTGCTATACGGGCGAGGCGGATATGAGTGCTATCATGGAAGTTTATGTGAATTGGCCAGCAGGGTATCTGCCGCATACCTGTTACGGCAAAGAGATATTAATCGACTTTCAGCGGCTCGCCAAGTTTATGCTGCTGCACAAAAGTTTTAGCAGTGGAGCCAATCATAGCGATATAGACGCCATTTTGGGCGCGAACGAAATGACGGCAAAAGACTACGACAAATTTGGGGAAGCGGCACTAAGGGAGTATTCAACGCTCGTATTTGACAACATACAGGTGGATAACAGCGGTACGCGCAATTGGTTTTTTGCCACGGCCAATTATATAGGCACAGACCTCGTTATCACTCCACCCGCCTCCACCCCGTTTCCCACGCCGATAGCTACAGCCGCGCCAATGAGAGAGAGCGGTTTCACTTTTAACGGGTACCCTCCGGGCACGCGTGTAGAGGTAGACGGGGAGTATTGGCATATTATGCGTTATGCTTTTAAGGACGGCGAAGAATACGTTCAGCTATTGCGCGAGGATTATTTGTCAAAGGATGATGTAGGAGCATTAGCCGCTTATGGCGAATACTACACTGTGTTCAACAAGTACCCTTATGATGGCATAACCGCAAAGTATGGTGTTTTTGAAGAATGGGCCTCAAAACAGGCCGGGAGCATTTGGAAAAGCAAAGCCAGGCCGGAAATGGATAACATAAGTATTGCCAGGCAACTAGGACGCGGGCTTAAATCTGCTTATGATACTGTCATTGGCTCCAATGACTTTCATTATCCCGCAACCTTTTCATCTCCGAATCCAGGTTTAGATCCAAAGTTTAATGCTGCTTTTATACCAACTATGGATGATATTTATTATCACATGGCCCTGCCAGAATCTTTTGTAGATGTGGATGATATTATTGTGCCGCCAGACGACGAATACCTGATTAAAACTGGACCGAAGAGGCTTCAACCATATGCGTTTTGGGCTTATACGGATTATCACCCGTCCCACTATTCTGGCGCCACGCCTGACGCGCCTGAATACAGCGTATATATCGTGTCGGTGGATTTGACGTGGTTTACAACCAGGCATCCCTACAGCCTTGAGGGCAACGGGTTTAGCACTTCATACAGTCAATGGATACGCCCAAGCATTTGGGTTACGAGCAATCTATTCGCGCTTGGCGCGGTAAGAATATAACCTCTAAACATGCGTTTTCACAACAGATTTTGGTTCGTATGGGCGACCGAGCGCTTGTCGAGCCTGGTAAAATGTCAAAGGCTGCGGTCTTAGAATACCGCAGCCTTTACATAACATTCGAATGTGCGATCTTCTGTCGCCAAGCCCTGAAAATAATAAGCGGGTTGAATGATGCTTTCGTCATAAATATAAACCAACTGACAGTTTTGCAGCCGCACTGTTTCTTCATTGTCCAGCGACAGCGGAGGCAGCAAGTCAAACGCCTCCGCCATCGATAGGGTTTTGCAGTCGCCAACCTTGTCACTTTGCACAGTGAAGTAGTCCGCCGATATTATATTACCGCGCATATCCATTTCTAGCCGATTGGCAAACGCGTAGTTCTTAAGATTAGAGAGCCTGCTCACAAACAATATTTGATACCGGGCATCGTCGCGGTACACCTGCGCCTCTTCATAGAAAAGTTGAAACATACGCTCACGAAAAAATGCCTGGGCTATATCTATTGCCGCCTGATCACCCGATATGGGCTCATTGTTAACGGCGGACGAGTAGTTGTCATAGTGAATTTGATTTATTGATTTGTCTATCGTGACCTCGCCATCAGAGCCATAAAAGATGTAAGCGCGATCGTCTTCATAATATTCCGCTATATCAATAAATCGCAGGGCGTAATTATATGCAGCCTCATAGTCGTTGGGTTTGTACTTAACCATGTAGCAATTTACATTGCCTCGGTTTTGGGTGTCCAGTACGAAGTCGTAGTAATAGCCATTGGCGTTGCCTCCTGGCGTTTCGTTTATGCTAAGAGCCGCGCGTGTGCCACCATTATTGCCATTGCGCGCAAATAATATGACGGCGGCGGTAACACATACCGCGCTCACCGCGATAAGCAACACAGATTTTAGTAAACGCCCTCTGTACATCGCACCCACCCGTATTATGAGACTGCGTGATCATTGGCAAATGGAGTTTTTAGACCACGCGCGCCGATCCTTTGAGTCCAACTAATATATATGGATATTATACCCGTCTGTAACACGCTTTAACGCCTGCTCACAGATTTTTTGCCAGCCATTCCATAACTTGCTCCATATGTGATATATGTGATATAATTCGCAAGTGCCAGAGACAAGGGGGAAGGACATGCAACGACAGGTATTATCTATACTTGTGGAAAATCAAACCGGCGTTTTGAGCCGCATAAGCGGCCTGTTTTCCCGAAGGGGATATAACATAGACAGTCTTAGCGTCGGAGTTACGGAAGATCCGACAGTGTCACGCATAACAGTAGTTACGATCGGTGATGACAACGTGCTTTATCAAATTCGTCAGCAGCTTGGCAAACTGATAGACGTGTTGGAGGTTGCGGAGCTTCCTCCAGACGATTCCGTTACGCGTGAGCTGGTTTTGATAAAGGTGCGCGCCGAAGGACAAAAACGCGGGGAGATTATATCCATAACGGAGATTTTTCGCGCCAACATAATTGATGTGTCGCTTACAACGCTTACTATTGAGATGACCGGATCGCAAAACAAGATAGACGCGCTTATACAGATGATGCAGCCCTATGGCGTATGCGAGATCGTTCGCACAGGGTTAACAGGGTTGCAGCGTGGGGCGACAACAATAAAAAGCACGGTGGCAAGCGACCTGTGATCATTAGATTGTTAGTCAACGCGAGTGTGCTTTCGTGAAAACGCGTATTTAGAGTTATTATAATATTACAATAAGGAGGCTAACATGGCACAGCTTTACTATGAGCAAGACTGCGACTTGGGTATCATAAAGTCCAAAAAGGTGGCAATTATTGGATACGGCAGCCAGGGCCACGCCCACGCCCTTAACCTGCGCGACAGCGGCGCGGATGTTACAGTGGGACTGTACGAGGGCAGCAGGAGCTGGAAAAAGGCGGATGAGGCGGGGCTTAAAGTCGCTCTTGCCGCCGATGCCGTTAAGCAAGCCGACGTGATTATGATTTTGGTTAACGATGAGAAACAAAAAAAGTTGTACGAAAACGATATCGCGCCAAATCTAACGGCGGGCAAATATCTGGCTTTTGCCCACGGCTTTAACATACACTATGGGCAGATCGTTCCCCCTGCCGACGTCAATATATTTATGATAGCGCCAAAGGGGCCGGGGCACACCGTGCGCAGCCAGTTTACCGAAGGGCGCGGCGTACCGTGTCTTGTGGCGGTCGAAAGGGATGTAACCCAAAATACCCTGGCCGTTGCGCTTAGCTACGCGGCGGGTATCGGCGGGGCGCGCGGGGGCATTTTGCAAACGACATTTAAGGAAGAGACAGAGACAGATTTATTCGGTGAGCAAGCCGTGTTGTGCGGCGGTGTAAGCGAATTGATGAAGGCGGGGTTTGAAACCCTTGTAGAGGCTGGATATCAGCCGGAGAGCGCGTATTTTGAATGTTTGCATGAGATGAAACTTATTATAGATTTGGTTAATCAAGGCGGGCTGTCATACATGCGCTACTCTATTTCAGATACGGCGGAATATGGGGATTATACGGCGGGACGCAGGTTGATCACGGAAAAAACACGCAAAGAGATGAAAAAAATCTTGCGGGAGATACAAGAGGGCGAATTCGCCACCAAGTGGATTAATGAAAATATAGCGGGTCGGCCTAACTTTATGGCGCGTCGCAGAATCGAACAAACCACCCAGGTAGAAAAAGTGGGCGCCGAGTTACGCAAGATGATGAGTTGGATAAAAAAATGACGCCAACACTACTAACGGTGTTGGATACCACCTTGCGTGACGGGGCGCAGGCGGAGGGCATATCCTTTTCTGTAACAGATAAAATAAATATAGTACACGCACTGGACGAATTCGGTGTGGGTTATGTCGAGGCGGGGAATCCCGGCAGTAATCCAAAGGATGTGGAATTTTTTAAACGCGTGAAGCGCGAGACCCTTAAAACCACCAAACTAGTCGTTTTTGGCGCTACCAGGCGCAAGAACGCCGGCGCGGAGCAGGACGAACAGCTAAAGGCCATGCTGGACGCGGAGACGGATGTCGTAGTATTCTTTGGAAAGACCTGGGATTTCCACGTTACAGAGATTCTGCAAGCCGAGTTGGACGAGAATCTGGAAATGATATTCGATACCGCAAAATATTTCAGCGAGCGCGGTAAAGAGGTTATTTTTGACGCTGAACATTTTTTTGACGGTTACGCAGGCAACAGAGACTACGCCCTTGCGGCGCTTAAAGCGGCCGCAAGCGGCGGGGCAGGCGTTGTTACCCTTTGCGATACCAACGGCGGCGCGTTTCCCACCGATATTTTTACTATTACCAAGGCCATTACAGAATCTCTCTCTGTTCCCGTTGGCATTCACTGTCACAACGACTGTGGCATGGCAAACGCGAATACCATAATGGCGGTGAAGGCGGGCGCGACGCATATTCAAGGCACCTTTACCGGATTTGGCGAGCGCTGTGGCAACACCAACCTTTCTACCGTCATTCCAAACCTACGACTTAAGCTGGGATACGATACTGTGCCCTCACACAATTTGACTGTCCTTACGCAAACGGCGAGGCTAATTTGCGAGACCGCTAACATAAAACTGGACAAGACCGCGCCATATGTGGGGAGATCGGCTTTTTCGCACAAAGCGGGGATGCACATAGACGCGGTGCTTAAAAACCCCAAATCATTCGAGCACATAGACCCCGAAGCGGTGGGCAACACGCGCAAAACGCTTGCCAGTGAGTACGCCGGGCGCGGCGCGGTTATCGAAAAGATACGCAAACTTAAGCCTGATGTGGACAAGAACTCTTCCGAAACGCTCGCCATTATAACCAAACTGAAAATGCTAGAGCACCAGGGGTATCAATTTGATGGAGCGGATGGCGGCTTTGAGCTGTTGATACGCAAAGAGCTGGGCAAATATAAACCTTTTTTCGAACTGGTTAACTTTCGCATAGTGGGCGAGCGCCCGTACACCCCAGGCTCATCCGCTACGGCAATGATTAAGATTATAGTGGACGGCAAAACCGAGATTACCGCCGCCGAAGGTGAGGGGCCGGTTAACGCGCTGGACAAGGCGCTGCGAAAAGCGTTGGAGGTTTTTTATCCACAAGTAGGGCAAATGCGTCTTACCGATTATAAAGTACGGGTGATGGATAGCGGCGCGGCGACGGCCAGCAGTGTGCGCGTGCTTATAGAATCGACAGACGGTACGGACACATGGACTACTGTCGGGGTGAGCAGCGACATAATAGAAGCGAGTTGGATCGCGCTGGTTGACAGCGTGGAGTATAAATTGATAAAGGACGTGGAACGCAAGTTTCGCGCCTATATGTGATGTTAGGAAGGGGCGGGTTGTCGTGGGGCTTACGGCAACGCAAAAAATATTGGCGGCACATTGCGGGTTGGCTAAAATACGGCCCGGACAATTGATAGAAGCGCGTATTGACCTTGCGATGGGCAACGACGTGACAGCGCCGGTAGCGATACGCGAATTCAACAAATTGGACATGGGAGTGTTTGATCCAAACAAAATTGCGCTTGTACCAGATCACTTCACCCCCAACAAAGATGTAAAAAGCGCCGACAACTGCAAATTCATGCGCGACTTTGCGTGGTCAAACAATATAGCCCATTATTTTGAATTGGGCGAGATGGGGATAGAACATTGTCTGCTGCCGGAGAAAGGGCTTGTCGCGCCCGGTGAGACGATTATAGGAGCTGACAGTCACACATGCACCTACGGCGCGTTGGGCGCGTTCGCGACGGGGGTGGGTTCGACTGATTTAGCGTGCGCTATGGCGACAGGTAAATTATGGTTTAAAGCGCCACAAGCCATACGCGTTGTACTTATTGGTAAACCGCAAAGATTTGTGAGCGGCAAGGATATCATCCTTCACATAATAGGACTCATAGGCGTAGATGGAGCGCGCTATATGTCGATGGAGTTTTGTGGCGAGGGTTTGCGGCGTCTCACCATAGATGACAGGTTTACCATAGCCAATATGGCTATTGAGGTGGGAGGCAAGAACGCCTTTTTTCCCGTTGACGATGTGACAATAGAATATCTACGCTCTCGGGTGGATCGTGACTATGAGGTTGTTACGCCGGATGATGACGCGGTATACGAGCGAGAGTTGGTTATAGACCTGTCGCGGCTGCGGCCGACCGTTTCATTTCCCCACCTTCCAAGCAACACCAAAATGATAGACGACGCCAAAGGCACAGCTATAGATCAAGTTGTCATAGGCAGTTGCACCAACGGTAGGATAACGGATTTGCGCATAGCGGCAGCTATTATCAAGGGCAAAAAGATCGCGAGCCATTTGCGGGTAATCATTATACCGGGCACCCAATCAATATATATGCAGGCGCTGGACGAAGGTTTAATAAAGAGCTTTGTACAAGCGGGCTGTGTGTTCAGCACACCGACGTGCGGCCCGTGTTTGGGTGGGCACATGGGCGTTCTCGCAAAGGGGGAGCGCGCGCTTAGCACCACCAATCGGAATTTTGTGGGGCGCATGGGGCATCCCGAATCGGAGGTCTACTTATGCAGCCCCGCCGTTGCCGCCGCTTCTTCGCTTACAGGGTTTATTACCGATCCGGCTGATGTATCGGCGGGGCCTGACGCAACCAATAAACAAGCGGAGGCGGCGCTATGAGCGATAATAGTAGCACAGCGCGCGGATATGCTTTTAAATATGGGGACAATGTGGATACAGACGTAATAATCCCCGCAAGGTATCTAAACGCGTCAGAGGCGTCCCATCTTGCGGCGCATTGCATGGAAGACATAGACCCGGATTTTATAAATAAAGTCGCGCCGGGAGATATAATCGTGGGGGGCGGCAACTTTGGCTGTGGAAGCAGCCGGGAGCACGCGCCTTTAGCCATTGCCGCCTGCGGCGTATCGTGCGTTATCGCTAAATCCTTTGCAAGAATTTTTTACCGCAACGCTATTAACATTGGCTTGCCAATACTGGAATGTGACGACGCGGATAGTATAAAAACGGGGGATTTAATAGAGATTAATTTCTCAACAGGTACGATTACCAATCAAACCCGGGGGGACGTTTACAAAACACAACCCTATCCTGAATTTATGAGAAGGATAATTGAGGTGGGCGGGCTGATAAATTATATAGCCATAAATGCTATGGGGAATGAAAAATGAACCTGCATATAGCGGTATTGCCCGGCGACGGCATTGGGCCGGAGGTTACAGCCGGAGCTGTTCAGGTGATCAACGCTGTGGCGCAAAGGTTTGATCACAGCGTCACATTTACACAAGCTGATGTTGGCGGCGCGTCTATTGATAGATATGGCACGCCGCTTTCGCAAGAATGTTTAACCATATGCGAAAAGGCGGATAGTATCATATTAGGCGCGGTAGGCGGCTCGAAATGGGACAGTTTGCCCGGCGAATTGCGCCCAGAGGCGGGTTTGCTGGGCTTGCGCAAGCATTTTGAGCTATACGCAAACTTGCGCCCTGTGCTTTTGTTTGATGAGTTGCGCGCGGCGTGTCCGCTTAAGCCGGAATTTGTGAAAAACGGCATAGACATTATGATCGTGCGCGAATTAACCGGGGGCATGTACTTTGGCAAAAGGGGAAGAATCGACACACCTGATGTCGGTAGGTCGGAATCTGAACCTGAGTCGGAATCTAGATCTGGATCTAGATCGGAATCCGAGTCTGAATCCGGATCCGGATCTACTAAAGAGACGTATGCTTTCGACACCGAAGCCTATAGCGCGTTGGAGATACGCCGAATAGCGATTACCGCCTTTGAGGCGGCACGGCTGCGCAAACGCCGCCTCACCAATGTGGATAAGGCCAATGTACTGGAAAGCTCGCGCTTGTGGCGAGAGATTATTAATAGCGTAAAGGACTCATATCCCGACGTGAGCCTTGAGCATCTATATGTCGATAACGCCTCCATGCAGCTTATAAAGCGCCCATCCTCATTTGACGTGATAGTTACAAGCAACATGTTTGGTGATATTTTATCTGACGAGGCAAGCCAGATAGTCGGCTCTATCGGAGTGCTGCCATCCGCGAGTTTGGGCGCGAAAGGGAAGCTGTTTACATTTGGGATGTACGAGCCCGCGCACGGTTCCGCGCCTGATATAGCCGGCAAAGACATTGCCAACCCTATAGCCGCCATACTGTCCGCCGCTATGATGTTCAGATATTCTTTTGGGCTGCAAGACGAGGCGTCGGCGATTGAAAGCGCTGTTAAGCGCGCGCTGGCCGCTGGCTTCCGCACGGCGGACATAGCCTTACAGGGCGAAAATCCGGTTGGAACCACCGATATGACCGCAACCATAACTTCGTTTATATAAAACAACTGTGCAACAGCTCCGTGAAGAATTTATTGCCGAGGCGTTACCTGGTGAGTTGCCGTTTGCGCGTGTGTGTGCCAATGCTGGGATTAGCCGACTTATGGCTACAATCTCCTTGAACGGTACAAGCGGGGAGACAGCATGGATGCCAACTCGAGCAGACCACGCAATTCGCCTCATAAAACGCCGAACAGAGTTGAAAAAACGATTGTTGAAGCCAGGAACAAACACCCTGCGTGGGGAGCGCGCAAACTAAAGCGGTGGTTGGAAACACAAGGCAGCGTCGATATCCCTGCTGTCAGTGCCATTACAGAAATCTTAAAGCGAAACTAAGCAGCGGGAAGGACGAAATCATTACATCGGCGAATCCGCGCGCTAATATTTAGTGATAAAATAATTAGGCAAAATAATTATTGTAAATCTATTGTATAATCCCTACTTATAGTGTATCGGATCGAACTCGGTATTCTGAGGAAGAGTGGGCGGAATTTCTTTCACTTGGCGTACCATTTTTTGTAGAAGACGGCAGAAAGGGCAACCCTGACCCTACGGCGGAAGCTGCCGGAAATGCCATATTTGGTTCTTATATTAATATTGTGAAAAACGCCAGCCGATTGTACGATGATCCATTTAATGCGCCGCACATACTCGG
>JAISGK010000087.1 GCA_031263155.1 Clostridiales bacterium | reverse complement strand
ATTAGCATCAGTATCGGGAGGGAAACGACGAGTAAAGGACTATCAAAATGTGTACTTTTTGATAGTCCTTTTGTTTGGAAAATTCTACCATAACCAAGATAGAACTTCAACCATATTTTCGGGAAATTTCCCGGAAAATTCATAATTTTGACGCTAATAATCGCTATATACGTCTCCGATACAGTTTTTCAGTTGCAACGAAAGCTATTATCAAAAAGTACACTTAGTGATAGCCAATCTGTTTGGAGGTAGCCGCTTGGAAGCAAAGAAAATCGGACCTGATATTGAGTGGAACGGCTTTTCTATTTCATTGCTGTTATGCTTATGCCGAGCATTGTACTATTCGCTTTGTTGCTTCCAAATTTGTACAAACGCAGACAAAGGGTGAGCAATTTCTTAAAGAAGTTCCTCCGGTCGAAAGTATCGGAGGATGAATAAAACATTTAAAAGGGGTGTATTATGTACCTTGATCCCAGTATGGGCGGAATGCTCTTACAAATAGTAGTGGCGATTATTGCCGCAAGTGGCGCTATTGTTTTTGGTATGCGTCGCAAAATTGTCGCGTTCTTCAAAAGGGGCAAAAAAGAAAAACAGGTTGAGTTGAAAGATGTCGATGTCACTGATGTGGTTGATATGCTCAACGACAGCGAAGCGCAAAAATGAACCTTTTCAACATTATTGATAATTTTGGCGTTGAGTTTTTCACCGGGGTGCCAGACTCGCTCTTGCGCCCGTTCTGTGACTCGGTATATACGAAGTATGGGCTTGACCCCCAGCATCATATCGTCACACATAATGAGGGCGGAGCGGTCGGACTGGCGGCGGGTTATTACATTTCCGCAGGTAGGCGAGCGTGTGTTTACTTGCAAAACAGTGGATTGGGCAATATCGTCAATCCTGTCGTGTCGCTAACAAATCCCGCTATATACGATATTCCAATCCTATGCGTTGTTGGCTGGCGCGGGCAAGCGAGAGTGTCTGACGAACCCCAGCATAAGTTTCAGGGCGTAATTACAATGGAGCTGCTTCGTACACTGCAAATTGAAACACTTGTATTGGCAAGGGACACCAAAGAGCAAATCGTTACTGATTTTCTGAACGCGACTGAAGGCCGAAGTGCGGCAATACTCGTTGAAAAAGGCTCATTGACGGGTGAGGCCGTGCACTACACCAATGGCTATCGACTGTCACGGGAACGCGCAATTGAAATCATTGTTGCAAAAGCTGGTGACGGGGTAATTGTTTCATCAACAGGCAAAATCTCACGCGAGTTGTTTGAGGTTCGTGAGCGCTTTGGGCAAAGTCACGAGCAGGATTTTCTAACAGTCGGTTCTATGGGTCACGACTCAATGATCGCTCTTGGTATAGCGCTGAACAAACCTAATAAGAGTGTCTGGTGCATCCAAGGTGATGGGGCGTTTCTGATGCAGATGGGAGCGATAACAGTTATCGGCAGTTTAGTACCCAAAAATTTTCATTACATAGTGCTAAACAATTCAGCGCATGAAAGCGTTGGCGGGATGCCTACTGTTGCGAATAAGGTCGATTTTGTCAGTCTTGCTGCCGCTTGCGGGTTCCAAAAAGCTGTGAGTGTGAACAGCGACAGCGAGCTTGAAGATGCTTTTAAAAACAACTGTGCTTTCATTGAAATAAAATGTTCACTTGGCTCACGGAAAGGCTTGGGCAGACCAACTACAACACCCATTGACAACAAGTACGCTTTAATGAATTATTTGGAGGCTGCTGAATGAAAACTGTCTTTATGAGTTTCTCTACGGATATAATACATGGCGGACATATTGCCATTATACAAAAAGCTGCCGCGCTTGGCCAGCTTACTGTCGGAATATTAACTGATGAAGCCGTGGCCACATACAAACGGTTTCCCTTGTTGCCGTTAACGGACAGAATGAATATATTTCGCAATATCAGCGGAATTAGTGCCGTTGTGCAGCAGCACGATATAGCCGGCGTTGAGAATATCCGCCAGCTGCAGCCTGATTATGTTGTCCATGGCGATGACTGGCAGAGTGATTTTAGAAGTTCTGCCCGCGCTGATGTGATAGCCGTATTATCAGGATATGGAGGCGAACTGGTCGAATATGCTTATTCTGATAGCCCTGTCTATACAAAATTGGAAAAGCAAGCGTATTCACAACTTTCAATCCCTGACATTCGGCGTGGAAGGCTTAAAAAGCTGCTTGCTCTCAAACCGCTTGTAAATGCCATTGAGGCTCACAGCGGATTAACTGGTCTAATAGCTGAAAATACAAAAGTATCTCACGATGGCAAAGTTTCGCAATTTGACGCTATGTGGCTGTCATCTCTATGTGACAGCACGATGAAAGGCAAACCCGATATTGAAGTGGTAGATTTCAGCAGCCGCCTGCGAACAATTGAGGATATTCTTGAAGTAACGACAAAGCCGCTCATCTTTGACGCTGACACAGGCGGTTTGCCAGAGCACTTCGCGTTTTTAATGCGAACTCTGGAACGAGTCGGCGTGTCTGCCGCAATTGTTGAAGATAAGGTCGGATTAAAACGAAACTCGTTATTTGGTACAGGGGTGGAACAAAAGCAAGACAGCATAGAGAATTTTTGCGCTAAAATTCAAACTGGCAAATCGGCGCTCAAAACCCGAGGCACTATGATTATCGCTAGAATAGAGAGTCTGATTCTTGAAACAGGAATGGACGATGCTTTGCGCCGTGCAAATGCCTATGTCGAGGCAGGCGCGGACGGAATTATGATACATAGCAGAAAGAAAACACCAGATGAGATTTTCGAGTTTTGCGGTAGGTTCCGTGAATCCTGCCCAACAGTGCCGCTGGCCACTGTTCCAACAGCGTATTCGTCAGTCCGGGAAAGCGAACTTGCAAAAAATGGCGTGAATATCGTTATTTATGCTAACCATCTGATTCGAAGTGCCTTTCCAGCAATGAAATCTGTTGCGGAAAGCATACTCACAAATGGGCGAGCGTATGAGGCTGACAATTTATGTTTGCCGATTAGCGAAATTATAACACTTATCCCTGAGCAATGAGAATGATTATATACCTACGATGAGCATTGGCAACTGATGGCATGTGCTAATATGCAAAGGAGACCAATATGAACCTACAAGAACGTGTAGACCTCAAGAAAGCTGATAGAAACGACCTATACACATTAGAACCGCCCTTCCCTCGCACAAACTTTCTGATAGAAACATCAAATGCTTGTAACCACGATTGTATCTTTTGCGCTCACCGTAAAATGAAACGCAAGGTTGGGATTATCAAACCAGAGCTTGTCGAAAATGTTCTATGGCAAGCGTACAATCTTGGCACTCGGGAAGTTGGTTTCTATGCCACAGGCGAGCCGTTTTTAGTGAAGCAGTTGCCGGATTACATCAGGCTTGCCAAGAGTATCGGCTACGAGTATGTCTACCTGACGAGCAACGGCGCGCTTGCTACTCCTGAACGAATTAGAGAGGTTATTGCTGCAGGTCTTGACAGCATCAAATTTTCTATCAACGCTCCTGAACGGAAGGTGTATGAGTTCATTCATGGACACGATGATTTTGATAAGGTGTTCGAGCATTTGAAATATTTGTACCGTTACCGCAATGAAAGCGGCAGTAAGTACAGGATTTTAGTCACAGGGATTCTAACTCGCTTTACCGAAAATATGCGGGAAAAGTGGTTTGATGTTTTTGGTGATTGCTGTGATGAAATTGTATTCAAGATGGTTTATAATCAGGGTGGATATATGCCCGAAATTGAAACACTCTTAAAATGTGAGTCTGATAAAGAGCAATACCGCCGTTGTAACCTTCCGTTTGATGCAATTTGCGTTACCTGTGAGGGTTATCTTTCGGTTGAGAACGCTGATTATGAAAATATGCTCGTTGTTGCAGATTTGAATAAGGTTAGCCTAAAAGACGGTTGGTATAGTGAGAATATGAAAAAGGTTCGTCAAGCGTTTATCGACGACAAAATGGACGGATTAATTTGCGATGGCTGCGTTCATCACTGCGCAAAGCCATCTGAGCCGATTATGCCTGAGCTTTCAGAAGCTAACCCGGAAATATATTCTGATAGACTTGTCAGAGAAAGAATGAAAGAATTTGGCTTTATGGACAACAAAATAGTCTATCTCCCCATGACAGTTGATATTGTGCATCCTGGGCATATAAACATAATCAAGATTGCGGCACGATACGGCAAGGTAATGGTTGGTCTGTTTACAGACGAGGCTATTATGGAATACAAAAAACCGCCTGTCATGAGCTACGTTCAACGAAAAATCATCATTGAGAATATCAAGGGGGTTGACATCGTTGTTCCACAAGTTTCTCGCAACTATGGGCCGAATCTTACCAAATACAAGCCGAGTTATATGATTCACGGCACAGACTGGCGCGAGGGACCACTTGCTGAGGTTCGCGCTGCCGCAATTGCGTTAATGGCGACTTGGGGCGGTGAAGTGATTGAGCCTGACTACACGCAGGGAATATCGTCATCGGCACTCAAAAAGAAAATGCAGACAGGAGAATAATTCTTGGTACAAGTTATCGGTATTCTTGCAATGCCGCTTGGTTGGATAATGCGCATAGGGTACCAGTTAACTGGTAGCTATGGTCTTGCCATTTTGTTTTTCGCTGTTGTGGCAAAGGTGATTACATTTCCGCTTACGCTCTCAATGCAAAAAAACTCTATCCGATTGCTTGAGATCCAGCCTATGCTGGAACATATCCGCCGGGCGCATTACGGCGACAAAGCCAGAATCAACGAGGAGCAATATTTGCTGTACAAACAACAGAAGTATTCGCCATTATCCGGGTTGATACCGCTGTTCATTCAGTTCTTGCTGCTGTTCGGAATGGTGAATGTGATTTATAATCCAACACGGCATATTCCTGAGCTGCTGGATTATCTATTTCTAGGCATTGACCTCAGCGTAGCGCAGACAAAATTTCCGTCAATAATTGTGTTTCCATTTTTGTCAGGATTGTCAAACTATGCGCTCTGCCTAGTACAGAACAGGCTCAACCCCGCGCAAAGACGTATGCGTTTTTGGAGCAAATGGGGAATGTCGCTTATTATGATTGCGTTTTCAATCTATTTCCCGCTTGTCACTCCAGGAGGCATAGGGCTATACTGGCTTTACAGCAACTCACTTGGCATTGCCGCTGCTTTCATAGCAAATGCGATGTATCCGGCGCAAAAGTTTGTGTCCGCCGATCTACTGAAACCGCCACCGAAAATCAGCCACGACGAACTGGTGAAAGCAAGGAAACTGCATAAACATCAACATGTCATTGAACAGGCGGCGTTAGAGCGTTTCTATTCTCACCCTGATAAGCATAAACTGATGTTTTATGCTGTGTCGGGCGGGCAGTTTAAGTATTACTCGGAGATTATCGAGTACATACTCAATAATACAGACATTATTGTCCATTATGTTACGAATGACCCGAACGATAAATTGCTCGAAAACTCTTCTGAACGTTTGCAGGCATACTATGTTGGCGAGAAAAAAGCAATCACCTTTATGATGAATCTTCGCACAGTTGCAATGGTTGTTATGACTGTACCTAACTTGCAACAGTTTCATATTAAACGCTCTGTTGTTGATACTGACATTGAGTATGTGTACACTTGGCATCATTTTACGAGCCTAATTATGCTACGTGAAGGTGCGGTTGACCATTTTGATACCGTGTTTTGTGTTGGCCCTCATCAAATTGAGGAAATCCGCAAGACAGAGCAATTTTACAACTTGCGCAAAAAGCAACTTGTTAAAACTGGATACGGGCAAATGGATATGCTTATGCGACTACATACCGAAAAATTTAACAAGAACAGCCTTCCACAGATTTTAATAGCTCCATCATGGGCAACAAACGGATTGTTTGATAGTTGCTTGGACGAAATTGTGAGGCAACTGAGTGATTGTCCGTATCAGCTTGTTATTCGGCCACACCCAGAGTATTGCAAGCGTTTTCCCGACAAATGGAATAACATTGTAAAAAGATATAACGACCATGCTATTATTGACAGCGATTTTTCATCACAGGATTCGATTTATAAATCAGACGCGCTAGTTACAGATTGGTCGAATATCGCCTATGAGTTTGCATTTTGCACAAAGCGCCCCGTAATCTTCATAAACACTCCGCAAAAAATTATGAACAGCGAATATAAGAAACTGGGTATTGAACCTCTAGACAAAATTCTGCGCTCAGAAATCGGGGAGAACATTGATATAGATAAACTCCATAATTTACCCGAAATTTTAGTCGATATGCTGACGAACGGAGAGAGATATAGAGACTCAATTGAACAGGCAATAGATAAATGGCTGTTCTATCCCGGACGCAGTGGTGAAGCGGGCGGTAGATACATCATAAACAGATTGACTAATGCAACGGTAGGCATATATCTGCTGGCACAAGGGGTAAAAAGCGTTAATGCGCTTAATTCCTAACCGGACTACGCAAAGTGGAGAGTTATTGACCCTGATGATATTTACAACGACATTTACAACCGCTACGCACACGTTGGCATAACACTAACCGATAGCGATACAACATTATCCCTAAGTGCGTCGGATGCTATACACATTGCGCTTAACACCAATACAATGCGCTCGTTAGGCGCTTCATATGTGGCGTCAAAACGCGACTTATCCGGTTATGGATACACCCCGGCATCAACCGACCAAATAAGTGGTTTCCTAATCTATCAAAAGGAGGACAAGTAGTAATGAAGAAGCTTTTCTCGACTGAGCGGGAGATAGAGCAAACATCGTTAATAGGCGCGCTTGTATTAACGGTGCTTATATCCATAATCGTGTGGTCAAGAGTAGTAATGAAGAAGCTTTTCTCGCCTAAGCGGGCGATAGCGCAAACATCGTTAATGGGCGCGCTTGTATTAGCGGTGCTTATATCCATAATCGTGTGGCCAAGCGGAGAGAAAGCTCCCAAGCCAAGCAATACGCCGAAGAAAGAGGATACTGTTGTCGCAGAAGACAAGCCTATAACATCGCCCACCCCAATGCCAAAATCGAGCCCGCAACTTGTAAATATTCTGGCAACGGCGGGTGGCAACGGCTCTAAGATTGCCCCGTACAAAATCGCAACAACCGAGCAGTTTGCCTCGTTCCGCGATGCGGTTAACTTAGGCTACACCTTTGATGGCATGTATTTTATACTTGGCTCGAATATTGATCTATCGGACTATTCCCCTTGGGAGCCAATTGGCGTAATGGACACGAACAAATATTTCTACGGCTACTTTGACGGTAACGGCTACGCCATCAGCAATCTTACAATAGTACAAACGGTAGAGGATACCGGCTCAATGGGCAATAAAGGCTTGTTTGGCTGGCTTAAAGGTACGGTGTATAATCTCGGTATAGCAAGCGGCAATGTGTCCGGCAGTTGTGTTGGCACAATCGCAAGCCATGGCGTGGGCAAGATCGTTAACTGTTATAGCTATGCCGATATAACTGCGGCGTTCCGCGCGGGCGGCATTGCGGACAACTTTGGTTACAGTGTGATAGCCAATTGCGCGTACTTTGGGACAATAAACGCGGCAAGTGTGGGTTATTCCTATGGTAACATTAATTCATATGCCGCAGCGTTGTATAACTGCGTCTCTGTCGCTCCGTTTTATCCGGAAAACGAGTGGTATGGCACATCGACAAACGCCTTTGCCGATACTGCGGCTACCCCGCGAGAGGGTGTTGTAACCTTTCTCAATAGCAACCTGACTGACGCCGAATACTTAGCGGGATTAGACGACGGTACGCTAATTGGGTGGACGGTTGTCGGAGGGAGAGTTGTGTTGGCAAACGATAAGAATCAAAAAACGGTAAGCGAGGTTGGGACTAATGAAGAAGATTAAGTTATCCGGCGCTGACGTATTCCTATCGGTATCATCGCTATTAATACCGCTGATACCGATATTTTTTCTGTATTCCAAAAACTGGATGGAAGGTATTAGGCTAAACTATACCATATACATCGGGCTTTGCCTTGCTGCTATTGGGCTTTTGCTCTATCTCGCGCTACGGACTGCATCCCAAAATCCCGGATTTGCGCTTGTGACAATGGTGCTGTTTTGGATAGCGTTTTGGACATTCGTACCGCTTAACAGGTTATTAGCGCGTGGCAACAGTAACTTTCCGATGATAATGACCTCAATAATCGTGTTAATTGCGGTAGTAGCGATTGCTTATGCGTTAACAATACTACCTAAGCGAAGTTTTGCCTATAATGTTGTCGCCGGTCTTATATGTTTATTGTTTCTGTTCAACTCTGTACCGTCCTTAATGCCGACCATTCGCGGTATAACTGGGGAGGTGAAGGACACAGATGATGAGTCGGCAGTTGGCAACTACAGTCCTCGCTTGGACTGGACTGTAGATACAACCTTGGAACACTCAAATGTTTATTACTTCCTGTTGGATGGCATGGTCGGCTTTGACGCAATGGAAAAATATTTCGGCGATGACCAAGTGGAACTGAAGAAAAGGTTGCAGACATTAGGTTTTGTAATAAACGAAAGCGCCAGCTTCAATGGAGGCGGCACACGTTTTTCAGTTCCAGCATTAACCCAACCCAACTTCTATGATACGGTCTGGCGCGGGGTGCTGAATAAAGCCTCTGATAAAGTGTGGTGGGACAAAATGTCGCTGGTGGAAAACTTTTACGCGCCGCAGACGGGATTGCCAAGCCCGGTGTTTTCGGATGCGTTCAAGCCCCATAACGAAACTTTTGAGGCTTTCATTGACGCGGGATACAGGCAAGCGACTATAATCAACGAAGGCTGCACGTTATACCCTTTGGATTACTATTATTACTATGGCAATATCGCCGGTGATATGAGGTTAATTGATGAAGAAGACGCCGAGCATGTCGGCGAGTATAACGCCGCGCTTGACTTATACAGCAACAGCAGCGTACTTGCGTTGTTCAAAAGCGACTTGACCGCCAAAGTAGGCAAGCCGCTAAAAAACTGGCAGAATGAGATTGACAAGTTGGACTTAGACCCAGATATGTATGATTATCCCGGCAGGTTTATTGTAAGCTTTTTGGACGCCTTAAATGGTTCTGTAGGCGAGCCAAGATTTGTATTTTGCGACAGTTGGTTTGCCCACGCTTTTTCCGACATTGACTATACCGATAATGAGTATCTGTTTATAGTTGATGAGGAAACAGGTGAAATAATTCAGCCCATTCCGAGCGATATCCACAACTTTATCAAATATTACCCGCCACAGCATAGATTCAGCATTAATCTCACGCTTAAGTTGGTGGATTATGTTTTGCAAAGCGACCCAGATGCGGTTATTGTGCTACAGGCAGACCACGGCATCCATGTTTGGACCGAGCAGGCGCTTGCTGAAAGCGGGCTAAACTACAGCCAGGCACTAGAAATAAATTATAGCACATTCTCAGCTGTACGCATCCCGCCACAGTATGGTGCCTTGACGCAGCCACTTGACCCGTTGGACATAACGCGTTGGCTCGTTAATCATTTTGTCGGAGCCGAAAACTATGAGTATCTGTACTACAAAGGGGACAGATAAAATGTACTGTTACTGTTCACTAGCCACAAAAACGAACAGAGAAGATAATTTTGCAAGCAAGTTCTCGCCGCGTTTTTTGGCTGTTGAAATGACGCTACGAAGGACGGCATAGCAAACAAGGCCGTCCCAAGTCCGGAAACAGCCGGATACTTTCTGTTTTGTCTTACAAGGGCGCAAATCGCGTTCAGCCTGATTTGTCAGAAAGACGTAAATTTGTTACCATCAAGTGGTGGCGTTGCGTGAAGTTTGCATATATGATATACTCCGGCTTGTAAGCAGTCAACCCAGTTTTTACAATCAAGTTTTTAATCCCATTGCTGAAAGGGGAAGATATGTGAGCATTATTCGTAATCCCGCGCTGGCGGATGCGGGGCTTAAGAAGATAAATTGGGTGCGTGAAAAAGAATTCATGCCCGTACTTGCCGCGCTGGAAAAAGACTTCGAAGCGGAAAAACCCTTTACTGGTTTGCGTATCGCCATGGCAATACACTTGGAGGCAAAGACCGCGTATCTTTCGCTGCTGTTGCGGGCGGGAGGGGCGGAGGTTTCAGTGACTGGTTCCAACACGCTATCGACAAAGGACGACGTTTGCGCGGCCCTGGACAGCCTCGGTATGCAGGTTTACGCTTGGCACGCCGCGACAGACGAGGAATATTTTTACCACTTGCGGCAAACTCTCTCCATATGTCCTCACGTCGTAATAGACGACGGCGGCGATTTGATTAACCTTTTGCATGGCGAATGTAAGGACTTTGCAAAGAACGTCATCGGCGGTTGCGAAGAAACCACGACAGGGTTGAATCGCTTACGCGCCCGCGTGCGCGATGGCAAGCTAGACTTTCCCATGATGGCGGTTAACGATGCCAATTGTAAACATTTGTTCGACAATGTGCATGGCACAGGCCAATCTGTTTGGGATGCCATTATGTACAGCACCAATATCATGCTTACGGGAAAGGTTGTGGTCGTGGCTGGCTACGGATTTTGTTCCCGAGGCATAGCTACACGCGCCAAGGGAATGGGCGCTCGCGTTATTGTAACGGAGATTAACCCATACAGAGCCCTCGAAGCGGCCATGGACGGTTTTCAAGTGCTTAAAATGGATGACGCGGCTTCGCTGGGCGATATATTCATTAGCGCGACGGGGTGCAAAGACGTAATAACCGCCCGGCACTATGCCAAGATGAAAAACAACGTGCTGCTTGCCAATGCTGGCCACTTCGATGTGGAGATAAACAAGAAAGACCTTGCGGCCATGTCCGTTAAAATAGAAGAGCGCAAGCCATTTATAGACGGTTATTACCTGAACGATGGACGCGTACTTAACGTTCTTGCTGACGGTAAACTGGTAAATATCATTGCTGGCAACGGCCACCCCGCTGACATTATGGATTTGTCGTTTGCAATACAAGCCTTGTCAGCTCTATATGTCGCGCGCAATGGGCGTAGCCTTGCCCCCGGGCTGTACGACATACCTGAAACTATAGACCGCCGTGTAGCGATTATTAAGTTGGAGGCAATGGGGTTGGGGCTTGACACACTCACTCCAGAGCAAGAATCATATATGCGCGCGGAGTAATTGTATAGTTTTTGTTTTTACATAGATAACTCTCTATACCATGGAATTTATAATTATTTCCATGGTTTTTTAATTTGACATCTATTGACATTTTTTCCATTTATAGTACAATATTCTTGGACATAGAGTAAGAAATATCAGCAATAAAATCTAAAAATCTAATTTTTGCAGAGGTGAAGCGCTATTACAAAAGCTGATAAAAAATTGACCACAGCGTTTACCGCGCTTTTGATGATAGCCGTATTCGTAACCGGTACATACGCGTGGAACAACCCTGGCGTAGACAAGACCGCGCTGGAAATTACAGCGTCGGGCACTTCATCCGGGGCTTCCTCCGACACGGACGATGATGGCGCGACACTGCATATAGACACTAATAAAGATGAGAATATAATAGATATATATATAGAAAACTGGGGTAAAAGCGCCGTCGCCGCGCGTCTGCAAATTCGCGAATATGCCGAGTCGGGCAGTGACGCCGCTCCTTTTATCTCCGCCGCAGAGTTGGACGATATAGATACGTGGAACACGCATATACCAAAAACGACATCAAATTCTGACATAGATGACTGCAATAAAGGCGCGGCAAAAAAATTTCATACATATTGGAAATGGGAAGTAACAGGCACAAGTAAGAATTATTATCCCGCGCCGGCAGACAACCGCGCCGACAAAACCTTTATAGATACAGATAACACCAAGGGGACAATTGATGTAAGCACAAAAGAAACGCCCACCGTAAAGGATGTTATCACGATAAAGTCATGGCAAAATAAGGATGAGCCTATAGACAGTTATTGGGTATACGACAGCGACGGTTGGGTGTATTGGGCAAAGCCGATAGCATCGGGCAGCGCGACTGGCGTGTTGCGCATAAAGGTTACACAGGCGGCTAATCCCAATGGCGAGTATTACTATGGCCTTAATATAGAGACGCAGATGGGAACAGAAGATGGTGGTGACGATAACAGCTACCTCATCTTCTCAAAAAAAGATAACGGGAGCTGGACAACAGATGCTAAAACGTTGTGCGAAGCGCTGTGGAGTAAGTGACATAAACTTAAAGTTTTAGGGAAACAAAAGGAAAGCCTCTGGTTATATAACGGAGGCTTTTTTATATGTTATCTTTTCGCGCGAAGCTATTGACAGACGCGCCAATAACCGATACACTATATATCGATACAGTAAATATCGATATATAGTGTATCGAAAGGTCTGATACAAATGCCAACCAAACCAATGTCGATTACTCTGTGTAACCGGCTTATAAGCTACTTGCGCTTTATAAAGCAACTGCCGCCTGACGGCCACGAGACTGTATCTTCCACCGTTATTGCCAGCGCGCTTAATGTAAACGACGTGCAGGTGCGAAAGGATTTGGCGAGCGTCAGCAATCGCGGCAAACCCAAAATAGGTTATGTAACAGCGGAACTCATCGCGGAGCTGGAGCAATACCTGGGTTATAACAGCTATACAGAGGCGGCGCTTGTTGGCGCGGGCAAGCTGGGGCAGGCCCTTATGTCCTACAAAAATTTTGAGCTGTATGGCCTTAAAATTATCGCCGCGTTTGACAGCGATCCAAAATTGGAAGGCACAGCGGTAGGGGGCGTGTGGATCTTTGCCCCCAACAAGATTGTAGATTTATGTCAGCGGCTCAATGTTGCCATAGGTATTATCACCACACCGTCAGAGCACGCGCAATCCGCCTGCGATTTGCTTGTCGCCGGAAGTGTGCGCGCTATCTGGAATTTCGCCCCTGTTAACCTGCGCGTGCCGCATAATGTGATTGTGAAGAATGAAGACATGGCGGGGTCTCTCGCCGTTCTCATGAGTCAATTGGCAAACGGAGCCGCGAAAAATTCAAGTAAGACGCCATAGAGAGGATGAGTCAGCGTGAGCAAGGTCTTTGGTACTGCCTTTGAGCGGGTGTGTGACGTTTTGGACAGATACGAGCGCAAACCCGACAACCTGATTCCCATTTTACAAGAGATTCAAGAAGTCTATTCATACCTGCCAGAAGACATTATGACCTATGTCGCCACCGCGCTGGGGATCTCGCCGGGGGCGGTGTATGGTGTGGCGACGTTCTATTCCCACTTTACGCTGGAACCGAAGGGCAAGTATGTGATTAAGGTGTGTGACGGCACGGCGTGCCATGTAAGAAAATCCACCGATATTATAAAAACCCTACAGAATGAACTCGGCCTCAATGAAAGCAAAAGGACATCGGACGATCTGATGTTTACTCTGGAAACTGTGGCGTGCCTCGGCGCTTGCGGGCTGGCCCCCGTTGTGGTGGTAAACGAGGATGTGCATGGTTCTATGAATCCCGGTAAGACAAAAGCATTGCTTACAAAGATGAGAGAGGGGGAGGTAGAATGCCTGAACATTTGACATTGGAGCAGCGCAAGGCCGCCTTTGAGAGAACCGCGTCAAAACCGCGCGTGATTATTTGCGCGGGTACGGGTTGTATGGCCGGCGGCTCTATGATCATATATGAGCGCTTCAAAAGCGTATTGGATCAGCGCGGCCTTAAAGTGATCATCTCGCTGGAAAGCGAGGCGGGCGATTACGCGCTTGTCGAAAGCGGCTGCCAGGGATTTTGTCAGATGGGGCCATTGGTGACTATCAAACCGCAGGGCATTCTTTACACAAAGGTGCAGCCGTCAGACGTGGAAGAGATTGTGGACACGACACTGATAGAAGGCAAAAATGTCGAGCGCCTGCTATATTCCATGCCCGGCAGCGGCAAGCCTATCGCCCAAAAAGACGACATCCCCTTCTACAAATTGCAGCAGCGCCTTATGCTGGGCTTATGCGGCAACATAGACGTCAATAACCTAAATGAATATATCCGACACGAAGGCTACTTTCAAGCCCGCAGAGCGGTATTGCAAATGACGGACGAGGGGATCTGCAATGAGATATCCGCGTCGGGTTTGCGCGGGAGGGGTGGCGGCGGCTTTCCTACAGGGCGCAAATGGGACCTTACCCGGCAAAATCATAGCGACCAAAAATATGTAATCTGCAACGGTGACGAGGGTGACCCCGGCGCGTTCATGGACAGGTGCGTTATGGAGGGCAACCCCCATGCCGTGCTGGAGGGTATGATAATAGCCGCCATGGCGGTTAACGCCAGCCAAGGTTACATCTATGTGCGCATGGAGTATCCACTTGCGGTAAGGCGTCTTAAAAGGGCTATCAAGCAGGCGCGGGAAGCGGGGATACTGGGTAAAAATATTTTTGGCTCGCCAAAATCGTTCGATATAAATATTAAAGAAGGTGCGGGCGCGTTCGTTTGCGGTGAAGAGTCCGCCTTGATTGCCTCCATAGAAGGCAAGCGCGGTATGCCAACCGTAAAGCCGCCGTTCCCTGCCCAAAAAGGGCTTTATGGCAAGCCGACCGCCATCAATAATGTGGAAACGCTGGCGACTGTCCCGCTTATACTCCGTATGGGGGCGAAGGAGTATGCCAAACTGGGCACAGATACGGCCAAGGGCACAAAGACATTCGCTCTTACGGGTCATGTCGCCAACACGGGCTTGATAGAGGTGCCGTTTGGCGCGACATTGCGTGAGATCGTCAGCGAGATAGGCGGCGGCGTGATAAACGATGCGGGCGAGCTTGTCGGCGTGGATTTCAAGGCCGTACAGATAGGAGGTCCGTCAGGCGGATGCCTCACCAAGGATGAGTTGGACGTGCCGCTGGACTATGACAATTTGCAAAAGGTAGGGGCCATGGTTGGCTCGGGCGGCCTTGTCGTAATGAATCAAAATACCTGCATGGTGCAGATCGCCCGCTTTTTCATGCAGTTTACCCAAAACGAGTCGTGCGGTAAATGTGTTGTATGCCGCGAGGGCACAAGACAAATGCTCGCGCTGCTTGACGATATTATCGAAGGCCGCGCGACGGAAGAAACCCTTCCGCTGCTGGAGGAGTTGGCTCATATGGTAAAAATGGGCTCTCTGTGCGGCTTGGGCAAGACCGCGCCCAACCCTGTACTCTCTACCCTACAGTATTTTAGAGACGAATATATAGCGCATGTTGTGCAAAAGCGCTGTCCCGCCGGTGTATGTGAGGCGCTTGCGACATATAGAATCATTGCCGAAAAATGCAAAGGGTGTTCGCTATGCGCGCGCAAATGCCCAGTAGACGCGATCCATGGCGAGATAAAAAAGCCATTTGTCATAGACGCCGAAAAATGCGTAAAGTGCGGCGCGTGCATTAGCAATTGCAAGTTTAACGCCATTGTGAAAGGAGGCGCCATATGAAAAATAGGACTGTTAAGACTGTTACAATAGATCGCGCGGTTGTGCCGATAGAAGACGAGCGCAATCTGTTAGAATTATGCCGCAAAGCCGGCGTGGAACTGCCCACGTTTTGCTATCATTCTGAAATAAGCGTGTATGGCGCGTGCCGTATGTGCATGGTAGAGGTGGAGGGCAGGGGAATAATGCCCGCTTGCTCTACAAAGGCGGAGGATGGCATGATTGTGCGTACAAACACAAAAGAGATACGCGATATGCGCAAGATGATCATAGAGCTAATGCTCGCCAGCCATGACCAAAGCTGCACCACATGTCCCAAAAGCGGTGACTGCCACCTGCAAAAAATCGCCAGGCAACTGGGCGTTACTAAAGTGCGTTTCAAGCAGATGAATGATATGAAACCGCTCGACTTTTCCTCTCCGGCCATCCTGCGTGACCCTGCCAAGTGCATACTGTGCGGCGATTGTGTGCGCGTCTGTGAAGAGATTCAATCGATAGGGGCGCTCAATTTCGCCAATCGCGGCGCGAAGGCGCAGGTGGGTACATGTTTTAACAAGGGCATAGGCGATATAGAGTGTGTCGGGTGCGGTCAGTGCGCCAAGGTTTGCCCCGTGGGCGCCATAACGCCCAAGAGTCAGATCGGCGAGGTATGGAGCGCCATATACGACTCAAATAAAACCGTCGTGGCGCAGATCGCCCCCGCTGTGCGCGTGGCGATTGGCGAGTATTTTGGCAAAGATCCGGGCTCGCTCGCTATCGGGCGCGTTATTACCGCGCTGCGCCGCATGGGTTTTGATCATGTGTATGATACCTGCTTTGGCGCTGATTTTACTGTTGTAGAAGAAGGCAGGGAGTTTTTGTCCCGCAAGGAAAAGGGCGAAGATCTCCCGCTGTTTACCTCGTGCTGCCCCGCGTGGGTCAAGTTTGCGGAACAGTATTATCCAGACTTCCTCCCCAATCTCTCCAGTTGCCGCTCGCCCCAACAGATGTTCGGGGCCTTGTGCAAGGAGCAATTGACCAAACAATTGGGTAAAGACCGCAAAGACCTGGTCGTCGTATCCATTATGCCCTGCACCGCAAAGAAATTTGAGGCCAGCCGCGATAAATTTAAGGTGGATGGGAACCCTGACGTGGATTATGTTATCACCACCCAAGAGTTGGCGTTGATGATAAAGGAAAGCGGCATAGACTTTGCCATGCTGGATTTGGGATCATTCGACATGCCATTCGGTTTTTCTACCGGAGGGGCGGTCATATTTGGATCGTCGGGCGGCGTAAGCGAGGCCGTGCTGCGTTTCGCTGCGGACACAATGGAAAAAGGGTCGTCACACGATTTTAGGCAATTTCGCGGAGAAGACGGCATCAAAACGTCAGAGGTAAACGTAGGCGGTAAGACATTACGCCTAGCGGTGGTAAGCGGGCTTGCCAACGCGCGTAAATTGATTGATCACATTCGCGCCGGCGAAGCGCAATATGATCTGGTGGAGGTTATGGCGTGCCGCAGCGGCTGCGTTAACGGCGGCGGCCAACCCATAGCCAATAACCGGTTCGCAGTGCCCGAACGGGCAAAGGGACTGTATGACAATGACAAAATGCTGCAATTTCACGTATCTTCCCAAAACCCCTACCTGCAAAAAATATATGCCCAAAACTTGGATGAACACAAGACTCATCAGCTTTTGCACACAGAATATGAGAACAGGAAGCGCATAGATCAAGATGATTTTGTGTTAAGCGAGGCAAAAGTCGATAAAATCCTTACACTGGAGATATGCTTCGGTACCAGTTGTTTTTTGCGCGGCGCGCAATCGCTGTACAAAGACCTTATGGAATATATCCGTAACAATGGCCTGGAGAAAGCGACGGAGTTTAAAGCAAATTTTTGCGGAAAGCAGTGCAAAAAAGGCCCCGTGCTTAGAGTGAACGGTAAGTCGATAGAGCATTGCACATTTGAGCGGGCAAAGGAATTGATTGAGAGCGTTATTGTAGAAGCCGCCGTTTAGGGCAGCGGCAAAAGCGAGGTGATTATCTTGCGGCAAACGATATGCACCATTGCATCAAATTGCCAGGATTGTTATCGCTGCGTGCGTGAATGTCCTGTTAAAGCAATATGTATTCGCGGGGGTCAAGCCCGCGTAGTAGATGAATTGTGCATACAATGTGGCACATGCGTGCGCGAATGTCCGCAAAGGGCAAAGACCGTGCGATCAGATCTGGACGCGGCAAAATCGCTTGTAGCGAAGTCGCTTTTAGACGGTGGCGCGGTGGTGGCGGCAAGTATCGCGCCCTCGTTCGCCGCGCTTTTTCCCGGGACGCTGGCATATCGCCTGCCTTCCGCCCTGCGCAAGCTGGGGTTTTGTTTTGTTGGCGAAACAGCGGAGGGAGCGGCGTATATAACGGACAAATCATTAGAGGAAGGGCAAGCGGGGAGCATTTGCGCCGCTTGCCCGGCGGTCGTTAATTATGTGGAAAAATACCAACCGCAGTATATAGACGCGCTTATACCCGTTGTATCACCCATGATAGCTCACGGGCGCATGATAAAAGCCGGGCGTCCTGGCTGCGCGGTCGTTTTTATCGGGCCATGCGCGGCCAAAAAAGGAGAGATCACACGGCCAGAGAATGTAGGCGCGGTAGATGTTGTGCTCACCTTTTCGGAATTGCTTGAATGGTTCGCTCAAGAGCGCATCCATACGGAGGACTGTATTGACAGCAGCTTTGATCGAATCGCCAAAATAGGCGACGCCAGATTGTTTCCGCTGGAAGGAGGCATGTTAAAAACGGGGGGTATTAAAAACGATGTTGGCCAGGCTGAGATTATGTCTGTAAGCGGCCCGGAAGATGTGATGCACCTGTTTGCTGATAAACCTGACTTTAACGGTAAGCTGATAGAGCCGCTGTTTTGCAAAGGGGGTTGTATCGGCGGCCCCTGTTTCGCCGACGAGCACATCTCTTCGTTCGACATAAGTCTTTTGGCGCGGCGAAACAACGTGATACACTATGCCGACGCGTCAAGAAACGAGAGTGAGTCCCGGCACGAAACAAACATTACCCACACGACATATTACAAGCCCACGGCGCAAGAGCAGGAGCTTGTATCTGACAGCCGAATACAAAAGATATACGAGCGCACAGGCAAAACCAATCCATCAAACCAGCTCAATTGCGGCGCGTGCGGTTATAAAAGTTGTTTGGAAAACGCCATAGCGGTCGCTCGCGGCATGGCGGAGCCGGAAATGTGTATGCCTTATATGCGCAGACTGGCGCAGCAGCGTTCAGATCGCATAATAGAAACAAACCCCTGCGGCATCGTTATCCTTGACAGCGAGTTGTGTATGATACAAATGAACCCGGCGTTTCAAAAAATGTTTATGTGCAACAACGGTATATTGGGGCGCAGAATATCCTACCTGGTCAACGCCGACGGCTTCGAATTTTTGCAGTCGGGCGAGAAGGAGCAATACGAATCCATCCAATTTAAATATGGCTTTAAATATCATGAGATCCTGTACGCCTTGCATGACGAGGGACAGTATGTGGGTATATATTCCGATATATCAAAGGTAAGGTTTGACACGCGGCAATTGGACGCGATAAAGGCGCAGACGGTTATGCACGCCCGCGAATTTCTGGATCACCAGGTTAGGTTCGCGCAGGAGATGGCGCACTTTTTGGGAAAGAGTACCGCGCGCAGTGAGGAGATCGCCAGGGATCTGATCAATCTGTACGAAGATGAAGGCGAGGCTTGATCATCATGAGATTTTTTGAAGACATTGTTGTGCAGGCTAATAAAAAACTGCAATCCGTTTGCGGTGATTATCTCATTACAGAGCGATCGAACACGGGCACAATCAGCGTACTATGCGACGGCATAGGGTCGGGCATATACGCCAATGTGGCGGCCATAACCTGTGCCAGCAGAATTTCGGGCATGGTGCAAGGAGGCATGTCTATCCGCGCCGCCGCGGAGACTGTCGCGGCCTCCATGCATCGGGCCCGAACAGAGGACATACCATTTTCCGCCTTTACCATATCGGACATTTTGCCCAACGGCAAATTCGTTGTTTACACCTATGAAGCGCCCAACCCCATTTTGATGGAAGATTATCACGCTACCGTGCTTGCGCCGCGTTTTTACACCGCTGGCTTTGAGGTAATAGGCGAGACGACTGGCGCGCTTAATGCAGGCGACAGCCTGATGATATTCTCAGACGGGGTGAGTCAGGCCGGTTTAGGGCACGGGCACGGCATGGGCATCGGATCGGACGGCGTGAGAGATTTTATAAACAACAATCATAGGTCTGCCGACAATATATATAAGCTGCCCAACAGGATACTGGAACTTTGCAAAAAGGTAAGCGCCGGAAATTATGAAGATGATACCACACTGGCAATGCTCTATTGCCGCGAAGCGAAGGAGCTGACCCTAACATCGGGCCCGCCGTACAAAACCTCGCTGGACGCGCGGTTCGCGGCGGATTTTATCAACGGCGGCGGGTTTAAAGTGATATGCGGCAGCACCACGACAGATGTTATATCGCGCGAATTGGGCCTGGAGGTAACAATGCTCTCAAAGGGCAACTCCTTTGGCCAACCGCCGGAATATTGGATGGGTGGCGCGGATCTTGTGGCGGAAGGGGCGATAACGCTAAACCAGGTATGCAACATTATTGACGAACCGCCCGACAGGCTTACAGGCAATTCCGCCGCCGAGCGACTATGCCTCATGCTGCGTGAAACAGACGTTGTGCATCTTATGGTGGGGACAGCGGAGAATGACGCGCACGAGGATCTTATTTTTAAACAAATCGGCATCAGCGTGCGCCGGGCTACATTGCAGCGCCTGGCAGCGAAGCTGAAAAGCCTGGGTAAGCTCGTAACAGAGAAATACTATTAGCCGAAGGGTGTTGTACGCTCTAAGAGGCTTATTTATCTTATTATAACTCCGTTGAGTTAAAAATCCAATAGTGAAGTTAAAATATATTATTACAAAAATATTCAAGCCCCTCTGCGGTCAGACGTCGCCACCGAGGGGCTTATTGTCTGTATAAAGCTGTGATTAAACGATTAACTAAACTTTTTACATTGCGTTATAAGAGATGCTTAGGCGTTGCCAGGTGGAAAATTCACGATCGTCGCCCATTGAGAGTATAAAATTTCTCGAATTGCCCCTTGACACACAGGGATATATGCGCTACAATCATAGCAATTAAGTGAAACGTTTAAGCAAGGGCTAGAATAAGAGCTAAAACAAGAGAGGCGCGAGATGGCAGAAAAGCCCACGATTACGGATGTGGCACGTGAAGCGGGCGTTTCAATCGCCACGGTTTCCTACGTCTTTAACGGTAAGAAAAGTATTTCCGCCGAAACTCGAGGCCGCGTTATGGCGGCGGTAGAGAAGTTGGACTATGTGCCGAATTTGAGCGCTCGAAGTCTGAGTGGAAACGATTCGCTTTTAATCGGCGTTTGTGTGCCACAGACAGAGCAAGGCAGCGCGCTAATGTTCCAAAACGGTTTTTATGGAGAAATACTTGGCGCGATTGAATATGAAGCTCGTATCCATGGTTACCACCTGTTGATTTCGGGAACGAACCCGGAGGAAAGCTACCTGGATTTGGCACGAAAACGCGACCTTGATGGTATTATCGCAATAGGCGTTTATCCGAGCGAATTTTACACAAAGGCGGGGCAAAGCCGCATACCATTGGTGTTGGTAGACAGTTACTGCCCTGGACAGCACAACCACAGTATACGTATAGACGATACATACGCAGGTTTTCTTGCGGCACGTTACCTGCTTGACAAAGGGCATAGGGCAATCGCCTTTTTCTGCGGGCAGTTGCGTGACGACGGCGTTATGCGCAAGCGCTTGGACGGCTATAAGCAGGCGCTTCAAAGCGCAGGAACGCCATACAACGAGAAACGAGTTTACGAAGGGCGCGTTGAGTACCAAAGCGGCGCGGAATCTGCAAAGGCGTTAATGTGTGCCCAAACGAAAGCGACGGCGGTTCTGGCGGCGGCGGATATACTGGCAATCGGCGCCGTGAGCGCGTTTGAGAAAGAGGGGTGGCGCGTTCCAGGCGATATATCGGTTATGGGGTTTGACGATTTGGAGATCGCACAATACGTCCCGCCGGGGCTTACGACCGTACATCAACAGATTGCGCAAAAGGGTAAGAAAGCTGTGGAATTGCTAGTGCAAAGCATTAAAGAGCCGGGGCTTACAAAGCGGGAAGAGATTTTGCCCGTAAACATTGTAGAGCGCGGTTCAGTACGCGATTTGAAGGGCGGTGGCGCTATGTGACCGCCGCTGAAACACGCAAGTAAATAAAAAACCCGCCCAAGCGGGCGGATCGGCGCACCCGGCCAAGGAATTGCGCTGAAGAAGAATAGAACGACAAGAGTGACCGCTCATTCGTATTTTATTATACAATGAACGCGGCCGGAAAATCAAGCTGAACGGAGGAATTGACATGAAGAAACTGATTGCGTTGCTATGTGCCGCCGCTATAGCGATGTCTTTGGGGGCCTGTTCGAGCGGAGGAAACGCGGCGAACTTACCCGCGTCCGTCAGCGGCCAAACGACCGCGAACAATGGCGGCGAAGCCGCGACGACCGATGAAAAAACGCCGGTTACAATTAATTTTGACCAGTTTTCGGGCAGTGGCGATAACGAAACATATTTGAAGCAGATGATCGACCTCTATACCGCCGCAAACCCCCACGTTACCGTTAAATTGCAGTCTTACGGCTACGATGATTACTTTAAACAGTTATCGGCCAAGGTTGCGGCGGGTAAAGCGCCCGATGTGTTCGAGCTTAACTATGAAAACTTTGCCGCCTATGCGGGCAATGGCTCGCTTAGCACGATTGATGGCATGGGCGTTGATACGTCTGTTTATAATCAAATGGCGCTTCAGGCGTTTTCATTCAGCGGAGTTCAGTACGGCGTCCCAAACAGCTTTTCAAACGTCGTGCTTATTTATAATAAAGACTTGTTTGATCAAGCGGGTGAGGCATACCCCACCGATGACTGGAAATGGGAAGACGCGATGTCAGCGGCGGAGAAAATACGCGCCCTTGACGATAACATTTTTGGGTATTATCACTCACTGTCGTTCAGCGAATTTTACAAGACAGTGGCACAGAACGGCGGCAGCTTCTTAAGCGTGGACGGCAAGGCTTTCGCGTTCAACTCCCCTCAGAATTTGGAAACACTTACATATATGGTAGACATGCAGACGAAAACCAACGTTATGCCTACTGCGGCGCAACTGGGCGCCATGGGCGATTGGGACTTGTTTAAATCGGGCAGGCTGGGCATGATTGTCACAGGTATTTGGGCGTTCCCCGATTTCACGCGCGATTGTGACTTTGCCTGGGATGTGGAGGTCGAGCCGGGGCACACGCAAAAGGCGACGCACTTTTTCTCAAACGGTTATGTAATTGCCAAAGACACCTCCATCGCCGAAGAAGCGGCGCAGTTTATTACGTTCATTTCATCAAACCGACAAGCGACGCAAATACGCCTTGACGCGGCGTGGGAACTGCCGCCCATAAATGATGAGGAAATAGTTTCCCAATATAAAGCGCAAACGCCGCCCGCAAACAGGGAAGCGGTGTTCAAGAGCCTTGACTACCTTGTAACGCCGCCTGTTATCACACAATTCGTCGAATTGCAGGATATTGTCGGGCGCAATCTCCTGGACTGCGCCAATGGACTCGTTACCCCACAACAGTGTTTGGATAAGATGCAAGAGGAGTGCTCTTCCAGTATTGACCTAACGGCAGGGGGGACATCGTAATTTGAGAAATGCTAAAATACGCAATGCTGTGATGGCGTTTACATTTCTGTTGCCAAGTTTGCTCGGCTTTGCGGTATTCAGCATACTGCCAATGCTTGTGTCGGCGACGGTGAGCCTTTCTGACTGGGATGGGCTGCACGAGCTGACGCTGTTTGATGACGCGGCGGGGTTCTTTCGCGAATATGGCGTCGGGCTTTCCCATTACGCCGCCATATTTCGCTCCGCAGAGTTATGGCAAACGCTTGGCAATACGCTGGAATTTGTTGTGACATATGTGCCACTTATGCTAATCGCTGCACTCGGCGTAGGGCTGATTCTCACTCAGAAACGGCGTGGAAGCGGAGTGTTGAGAGCGCTGTACTATATCCCCGTCATAACGTCTTGGGTAGCGGGCGCGCTTGTGTGGCGATGGGCGTTAAGCCCCGAATATGGCATCGTCAACGCTATACTTGACATTGTTGGAATCAGAGGGACTATGTGGCTGCAAAGCGAAGATTGGGCCATGCCTGGGATAGTGTTGGCAAGCGTGTGGAAAGACATGGGGTATTTTGGATTGATGTTCTTCGCGGGTTTACGCTCAATCGATCAGGGCTATTACGAGGCGGCGCAAATAGATGGCGCGGGCAGGGTAAGGCAATTTATCAACGTTACGCTGCCTATGCTCTCGCCTACCATGTTCTTTGTTATTATTATCAGTATCATCAACAGCCTGCAGATCTTCCCGCAGGTAATGGTGATGACACCGGGTGGCGGCCCCGGCGGCTCGACTATGGTTATGGTTGAGAGAATATACACGCGGGCGTTCTCCTATTACCAAATGGGTTACGCAAGCGCGTTAAGCTGGGTTTTGTTCGCCGTAATCTTTATAATGACGTTCGTTCAGATGAAATTGCAAGAAGGGTGGGTCACATATAGCGTTTAAGGCAAAGCGCGTTTTTGGCGCGGTGTTTTACTGGATTGGCGCGGGGTCGCTCGCCGTCGTCGTATGCGTCCCGTTTTTCTTCATGATTTCGACGGCGTTTAAAAGCCGTGGGGCGTTAATGAACATCCCGATGGAATGGATACCTAAAGAGCCGACTATGGAGGCGTTCGCCAAACTGTTTGACGTGCCATACTTTATCCGCTCAATGGGGAACAGCCTGTATATAGCGGCATCCTGTACGGCGGCACAGCTTTTGTTCGCGTCAATGGCGGCGTTTGCTCTAACTAAAATTCCGTTTAAAGGGCAAAAGGTTATTTTCTCGCTGTTCGTCACCGCATTGATGATACCCGTGCAGATTACGTTTATACCAATATTTATAATATTGACACGGTTGGGGCTGACAAACAGCCTTAACGCGTTTATCTTGTTTCAATTTTTCAACGCGTTCGCGATTTTTATGCTTCGCCAGCGTATGCTGACGATACACGACGCGCTGATTGAGGCCGCGCTTATAGACGGGGCGGATTGGTGGCGCATATTTTTTCAAATCGTCATCCCGCTGTGCGGAGGAACGCTTGCCACGCTCGGCATTTTGTCTTTTATGAGCGTTTGGAATGACTACCTGTTGCCGCTCGTTTTATTAAGCGACCGCGCCAAAGCCACGCTGCCGGTAATCCTAAGCGGGCTAAGCAGTCAGTATAAGTACCAGTATGACCTGATGATGGCAGGGGCGCTTGTGTCTATCGTGCCGATATTCGTCTTGTATATCTGCGTACAGGGGCAATTTAAAGAGGGCATGACGGTTGGGGGTGTGAAAGGTTGACGACACGGTATATGTCGAGCGATTTAGATTTTGAGTTTGCGGGAGGAACGGCGAAGATTCGTCGCCGCGAGGATTCTATTGAGATTGCGCTGCCCTACAAAGCCGCGTTCGGCGGCGGCGAGCGTTATAACACGGTAAACCTCAAAGGTCATACGATTAATGTCGCCGTGGAAGCAAAATTCTGTGAGCAGGGAGAAAAGACGTATTGCCCCGCTCCCTTTTTCTTTACCGACAGCGGATTCGGTCTGTATGCCGCCACAGGCGCGGTTACGCGCTTTGCTTTTGGTGAAGGAGTAGTACACGTCGAGATACCGCGCGGCACAGAGTTAACCTTATTTTCTGGTACGCCGCAGACGATTATAGCCGAATATATGTCGTTGTTTGGAGGCGCGGTTTTGCCTCCCGAATGGGCCTTTGCGCCATGGATTTCCACCCACCATTGGGACACGCAAAAAAAGGCTGAACGGCAGATTGAGATGTTGAAGGAGTACGATTTCCCTGCGGGCGTTATTGTTTTGGAGGCGTGGAGCGACGAGGCGACGTTCTATATTTGGAACGGAGCGGAATACCAGCCCAAATCGAATGGTGCGTTTGCCTATGATGATTTTGCGTTTTCGCCCAATGGCGCCTGGCCTAATCCGAAGGCGATGATTGAGAGATTACACGCGGCGGGACTGCGACTTGTGCTTTGGCAAATCCCCGTTTATAAAAAGCTGGGAGATGGAGAGCGTGGTAATGAGCAAAACGCGCTAGACCGCGCCAACGCTGTAAGACAAGGGCTGTGCGTCGCCCGCTCAGACGGCTATCCGTATACAATCCCCGATGGCAATTGGTTTGCCGGCTCAATGATTCCCGACTTTAGCAATCCCGAAACAAAGCGCGATTGGTTTCGCAAGCGCCAATATCTGCTCGACATAGGCGTTGACGGTTTCAAAACCGACGGCGGGGAGTTCATCTACTGTGACGACTTGCAATTTCATAGCGGGGCAAACGGGGCCAATATGCGCAACGCCTATGCGCAGTCCTACACGGCGGCATATACCGAATTTCTGCCCTCCGCCGATAAAATTTTGTTCAGCCGCGCCGGTTACGCGGGGCAGCACACCACGCCAATATTGTGGGCGGGCGATCAAAAATCCACGTTCGCGGAACTTCGCGCACAGCTTAGGGCGGGGCTTTCCGCCGCGATGAGCGGTATGATCTTTTGGGGCTTTGACATAGGCGGCTTTGCCGGAAAACTGCCAGGCGGCGATTTATACTTGCGAGCGACACAAACGGCGTGTTTTTGCCCTATTATGCAATGGCACTCAGAACCGGACGGCGGACAGTTTAAGGAACTTATGGCGACGAACGAGGCGAATAACGAGCGTAGCCCATGGAACATAGCCAGCGCAAGCGGAGACCCTATGTTATTGGAGCGTCTGCGATTTTATTATAAATTGCGCCTTGAGCTTTTGCCGTATATCAGAGCCGAAGCCGCGAAATGCGCGAAGGAAAACCGCCCGATGATTTATCCGCTTGCGTATGCGCATATGGATGATGAGAATACACACGGCATTGATGACGAATTTATGCTTGGCGACGATTTGCTAGTGGCCCCGATTCTGGACGAGGGCGCGGCTGGGCGCGAGGTGTATCTCCCAAGCGGGAATTGGCAGAGTTATTGGAGCGGCGAGCGGCATACCGGCCGGGCCGTTATCCGCTTCGCCCACGATTGGCATATCCCCGTTTTTCGTAAAATTGCTTCCGCATAGGTATGCGATGCGTCGAATAAGGGGGGGCTCTCAGCTAACGAGAATCCCCCCTATTCGATCTTGTGATACAAGTATTAAAGTTCAATTGAAGTAGTACTGGCTTGAGTACTACTGGCAGATAATTACCATTCGTATACTCGGCGTAATACATAGCCAATATTGTTGCCGCCTTGTTGTTTACTTTTTCAACTCATTCCAAGATTCGAGGCCGGGAGGCAGATCAATAATATAACTCTTAACCTCTGGCCAATCATAACTAACATTCTCTAATACCCTGGGCCTGATGTACTCTGTTCGGTACTGGTCATAGTCGTCATAATCCTCGCTGCCTTCTTCCGGGATGGCGGCTATCTCTATCCAGTCCATAGGGTTTTTCCCACTCCAGCCGCTTCCGCCGCTAACCCCGTGGCCAGTTCCGCCATAGTATTTAACCTCGGCAGGGTCATTTTTATGAAGGTAACAAAAGTTTGAGATTTCATTAAGCTTATTTATAACAGACATAGGCAATTCAGATTCGTTATTGCTTCGGTTGCTCAATTCTTTTTTTAATTTTTCGCAGAGCATGTATGTATCATAGTAATACATGCCCTTTTGCAGATACTCTAAACACTGTAACGTATTCCCTGCTATGTTGAGGTAATGCCCTTTAAGTTCGGGAATACTGTCACCGCAGCGAGTAACATGAAATATTCGCAAGTTCTTTAAATTCACTTTAATGTGCGCCCAAACCATATCATGGGTTAAAGGCCTTGATGCGGGCGGTGAGAAATCTATATATTCGCAATACTTCATAAAAGCCTTGGCGTCAGCTTGCTGGTCCTTATCCAGGCGCTTAAACTCAGGCAGCCTTTCAATGGACGCATTATAGGCTTTCACCTCGCTTATTATCTCCTTTGTTGATTCAATAGGGGAAAAAGGGAACATAGCAATACGTCCAAGAATTTCTTTCGCTTTACCCGATTTGTCCTTTTTCAAATCATTCACTCCCATGCTTTCACGTATAAATATATACTGCCTCCAAACTGCGGTTAAAATCCAAAGATATGCTGTGACCAGCTTTCATCCTCGTCAGTAAAATCCTTGCGAATATAGGTATCGGGCTTGCCTTGGGCTTCCTTATCTTTAAACAGCCCCGCTTCTTTTGCCGCTTTGTCTGAAATAATATGTATGACGCTGCCATTCGCAAGTTTTACATGGTATATGGTATCGTACTTGTCAACATCATTGAGGTCTGTTAGGCTTAACCTGTCATAGCTTGTCTCCGAATAAATACGCATTCATCTCATCTCCATATTTTTAAGGTTGCTTCCGCATAGGGTACGCGATGCTTATAGTCCGCAAGCGATGGAAAAATAGGAAAAAGTTCGCTTGCGGATTTTTCTATAGCGATTTGTTCTTGCTACAAAGCCTCATTCGGAGTTTCTATTGGCGCGCCCGCCGCTTTCAGCGTTTTGGACGCGCGCAACACAAATCCGCTTGCAAACAGCAGCGCGCCTGTCACAATTAGTAAATATTCAATCTTCACGGCATCGCCCAAAGGCCCGAACAGCGCCATGCCGAGCGGCATAGCCAAGCCGTTTATCATCATCAGTATACTGAATACGCGCCCCATTATCTGCGGCGGAATTTTCGTTTGCATAATGGTTGTAGAAGGCGTGTTGAAGAACGGCACGGTCATTCCGCACAAAAGCATTACCCCAAGATAAGCCCAAAAATTCGAGATGACGCCGAACAAAAATGTGGTCGCCCCAAACGCAAAGCAAGCCATTATCATTGTGTGAACCTTGTTTTTGAACCCGCCCCAAGCCGAAATCACAACGCCGCCCAATAGCATTCCGGCTGAAAACAAAATTTCAATCGAAGTTAGCCTCCATATGTCATCACCAAATGTGCGTGTGGCCTGGAGTGGCGTCAGCATTGCGGACGGGGTCATACATACGCAAAAGAACGCCATGTAGCCGAGCAAGGCTTTTAGCCACGAGCTGTCGCCAATATACCGCAAACCTTCTTTCAATTCACCGAAGTATGCTGATATGCCTTGTTTCTTTTCAGTATTTTCAAGCGGCGCAACGTTTACGAAGAAGAATACGACCGAGACGCCAATAGCCGCCGTAATAACGTCAATGAAAAATATGTACTGGATGGGAAGGAACGTCAGCAAAACGCCCGCTATCATTGGCGTGGCGAACATCGTAAGCGACTGTATGGAGCTTTGGACGCCGTTAAACCGCGCCAAATGTTCTGCGGGAACAATTTGCGGAATAAGCGCGTTTACAGCCGGAGATTGTATGCCCTGCCCGAAGCCGCGAACGGCTACGACCACAAGCATTAGCCACATATTCTCTCCGCTTGTGAGGAACACTGCAGCAAGAATCAAAGTAGCGGCGGCGATTGCCGAGTCCGCAATATTGATGAGATATTTGCGGTTATACCTGTCCGCCCACACGCCGGCAAACGGGGAGATAAGCACCATCGGCAGTAGCCCCGCGCAGGTGAACAGCGTCATCCACGCGCCGGACTGGGTTTCAAGCGTGATGTGCCATGTTATTGCGTATTGCACGAGCATTGAGCCGAACATTGACATGAACTGCCCGCTTATGAAAAATCCCGCGTTGCGTTTCCAATCGGATTTCATAAAGTACCTCCAAGTTTGTGTACGGCTCCGGATTCCGTTTTCATTGCGACAAAACAAATCGCTAGCTTCGGAAAGTATAACATGAAAAACGCAACTCATCAACGGCAGATTAGAACGGATTCAGTCCCCGTTTTCAGTCCGCCGCGCATTAAGGGTATCGATCTGCCTTTTGTGATGGACTGCCATGAGGCATCAACCCACAAAGAAAGGTGGGGCGAGCGGTTGGTTATTATAGGGGGAGGCGCAAATGGACTCAAGTTCGCTTTGGAGCAAAGCCTGATAAAAGGCGCGCATTCAGTAATAATCGAGGTAACGGACACGCTTGCCTCAAAGGTGCTCAAAGACTTTAGGGTATACGCGAAACAATTATTTGACAAGACAGGTTTAATAGAGACGCTGACTGAGACACGATGCACAGATATAACGCCGGGCGGTGTGAATATCGAATCGACGGACGGCTCAAAACGCTTCATCACCTGCGACAGCGTGATCTATTGCGGAGGGCTTGGCGCTCCTTCCTCGAATGAACTGGAGGCGTACTTTAAATGTACGCCGCAGACATACATTATAGGCGACTGCCGTATGCCCCGAATGATCAAAGACGCCGTGGTCGAAGGCTATAATATTGCCCAGAATATATAAGCTGCCACATCAGAGTGCATTAAAATTGCTTTCTACATCATCACTCCGCCGCTTTTCCAAAGAGTACCCAACTGACGCCGTGGGCGTATTTGCTGTTTTTACCGATATGACGCCCCAATGTTTGCATCACTTCGCTTGCCGAAGGCAAATCTTCCTTCTCGAACTTAACCTCCAAAACTGTGCGCCCGCCGTTTATCCCGAAGTTTGTGTTAGCGGGGCTGAAATATTGTATCTCATAATCCACCGTTAGGCGACACATACCGTCCATAGTAGCAAAGTATCGGCGTTTATAGGAGTTCACGAGAGTAGGGACGCAGTTTGTGTACCAGACATTTCGCTCGACAGGGTTAATTGACTCAACACTTCCTAAATCCTGCCCAAGAGTATAAGCCTCAAGCGGTGTCTGACGTTTTTCGCCTACCTGCCCATATTTCAGCTTATGCTCCAGTATGGGTTTCTCAATTACCCCAAGTTCTCCATACCACCGTACACGCGTTTTTGAACGTCTCGGAGCGCCGAATCATATAATCGAAGTCGTAACCTTCCAGCGCGAAGTCCTCAATATAGGTAGTGCTGTGGCCGAACTCCGGCTTTTTCTGATACGCCAGGTAGCCGAATAGGACGCCCTCGCCGCGCAAATGTTTTGCGGTAACTTGGCTGCTGTCCTTCACGCCAATAACAGCTTGAGCGTTCATCACATCTATATTTTCTATGTACGCCGTGCTTGCTTCGCCGATAGAGCAGGCTTTGTCATGGATGTTACTGAATGTGCAATTGAGAACTTGTACATCACTTGTAGAAATGTCAAACGCGTCATTGCCGGTGTTCTCAAAATAGCAGCCATCGAAATAACCCGTGCAAAAGTCCGCATCAAACGCGTCCTGATACGTGTTGCTCCAGGTACAGTTTTTTACCGCCATATCCGAACGCACAATGTTCAACCCATCCTCGGATTTATTGTTCAGAAATTGGCTGTTGCGAATAGTCACATCACTTTCATAAAAAGTTACGCAGCCCGTCAGGTGGTATATTCCGCTTATGACCTCGTCAAGCCCGTCGCAAACCAAATAGTTTGCCTCACTGCGACCGAAGTTTGTGCTGTTCGCCTGTAGAACTACAATGCCGTCACCTGTTCCATCTGGTGAGAACACTTTAACGGGTCGCTCCGCTGTACCGTTTACTGTAAGCGTACTGCGGCAGAATATAGAGGCGCCATTAGTAAGCTCAATGGTCTGTCCGGCTTCAAGAATCAGATGCTTACCCTTAGGCACGAATAGCATACGGTCAAGTTTGATATAGACACCGTCAAATGTGACCTCGTTACCGTTTTGTCGTACAAAGTCAAATTCGTCAAGGTTATCCTGTGTTCTGATTTCTGTACCGTTCATTACCTCATAGTCATATGGAACGTACGGATTTACCTGCGAATTTTTGACCTCGTTTATATCGACAGTACCGTCCGGCTCAATATAGCGGTACTGCAAATATAGTTTGTTCAGTTTGTAGCCCGCGCCCGTCTTTACCGCGTTGAAGCTCTCTCGCCAAAATTCGCTGTTGTTCACAGTTGTGAGGATTGTATTTTCCGAAAAATTCGCCACTGACCTACCCTTGTCGTCCGCAAGTCCAAGCAGAATTACGTCCCACGCGCTGATACTTTGCGCTTGAAGCGTGATCGTCGCGCCGTCGTCGCTCTCAAAATATCCCACCACGCCTGTAATATTGTGTATTGACGGGTTTGCAGGGTCGTGTGTTAAAGATGTGTGCTTTGTTTCGATGGCCAGCACATTATCGGCGGAGTCGGAAATTGGGTGAACATACGCGAGCCATTGCCTACTCCCTGTCAAAGGAATAAGCGCAAGCCTGTCATACTCGCCTGTTTCCCTCGGTACTTCAACTATTTTTCTCACATTGTCATCCTTGGTAACCTCGAACTCTGTCTCACTCACTATTTTTTCGCTTTTTAGGAAATACATATGCCATTTGTTCTGGCTTATTACGAGTTCCACAAGCGGCTCAGTCCTCACCCCCTCTAAGTCAACCATAATTCCGCGCTTTTCAGCCATAGGAACATATTGTTTGCGCCAGACCTCAGAATCGAACGTGGATACGGTTTTCAAGTCTATTTCCTCAAATACGGAGGAGTTTACCGCTTGCGTGTTTTGATTTGCCGAGACGCGTACCGCAGGTAAAAAAGGGTAGCACAGCACGACTATAGCGCACAGGCGCAAAAGCGCTATGGAGCTATTGTAAAGTCTTTTCCTGAATGACCGAACAATAATCATTCTCCCGCACCTCCATCGTAATCATAAATTTCACCGAGGGCGTCAGGATTATCACCGGTTATGGCGATCAGGTCTATGGCGACAGAACCGTCGCGCAGAATGTTGAATTTGAGAATGTTGTCATCCTCAGATATGCCACCCAAGCCGTTTGCCACAAGGGTAATCCTATCGTCTGTCCGCTTATAAAAAGCCGCGTAATTACTCGCATTGCCAATATCGCCCGCTATGAAATACAGCGGTTTATCTGAAACTGCCCTGATTGACGGAATAAGCGTATTTCAGATTCAAGTGTGCGCTTAACTTTTTTGGTATTAGTGAATAATCCGATTCTGTATCTTGCTTCGCAACGCCATTTGTATTTATTCCGCGCGAAGCGAGTATAGCGGTTTCCAAACTATAAACGTGGTCGTCTTTAAGTATAGGCGCCTCACGCTTTTTAGAATGTTCTACCGCCCGCTTTTCGGCGTCTTCTTCCAACAGGTAAACGCCTTTATATTCGCCGTTTATGAAAACATCAACAAAATCGTAACGAACGCTCACGCCGCCTAAGCTGCGCCACCACTCGCTGATTACGTATTCCTGAAGATAATATCTCGCGCCGGGATTGTTTATCGCGAAAGACGACATCCCCCCATAGGGCAGTATCGTCGTCTAATGATATTGAGAGCGACCATTTGTCACCACTCCAATGACCGGATGTACCGCCTTTAAGGTGCATTTCACATCGTATTCTTGCCCCTCGGCGCTTAGTTTTATATTAGCATCGGTATTATAGTAAAACAAATTTCGCTTATCACTTAAAGCCTTGTCGCGGTCGTATTTGATTGCCTCATAATTTTTCTCTGAGATTGTTATTTCCATCTGCTTAATTTCAAAGTTAATTATGTTTACGGCGTTAGTTTGCGGCTCGCCGTTTATCGTTTGAATACCTACGGAAGAAACCTTGTATTCTCCATCTCCGCGCAAGACGGTCAGTTTAATTGTGTCATAGCCCTCGCCCGCTATATATTCGGGTATAAGATGCATTATGGGTTTGCTCCCAGCGGTATCAACAACCGCTGCCCAGTCTCCGCTATCGATAACGAAACTGCCAACTTTCTCGCGGTTCTTAATGAAAGCCGCTTGGTATGTATCGTTCGCGCCTAGTGTAAGCGTGAGGAAATTGTCATAGCGCAATTCACCCAATCTGATTTCAATGCCGTTCTGTTGCGGCAGGCCAATGGCGAACTCATTGACCGCCGCGTCTGCCGCCAAGACGGCCATACTAGTTTGCGAATGGTTTTGCGCATAATTGCCCTCTACGCCTTGAGTCATATAAACGGAGGCGCAGAAAATAAGCGTAGCGACCGTAATTATGTAGATAATGCGTGAACGGTGTAGTTTTCTCATTTGATCCCTCACAGCAATGTGTCGTTGGACATAAAACTTACGCTTACACCGTTATCCTTTGCTTTGAGTTCGTTTATAGCCGTTTGGAGTTTACCCATCGACTTGAACTCAACAGCGAACATCAGATTCAGTTTGCCGTTACCATCATCGGCGCGACGCAGGGCCAGTTCATTGGAGTACGGGCGAAGCAGTTTGCTGACGCTCTCGGCATTTAAATTCGTGGTTTGGGACATTACGCTAAAATTAAAACTCTCGACTCTTTTTTTGGAGAAAACAACCCCTTTCAAAGCAATAATCACCAGTATAAGCACTACAGCGAATAGTGTCACGACTCGAAGCCCGGCGCCAAAGCCGAGTCCTGTCGCTACGCACAGAAATAGATACGCCAGTTCCTCCGGTTCCTTAACGGCGGCACGGAAGCGCACGATTGACAACGCGCCGACAAGTCCTAGGCTTAAAGCTATGGAACTCTTTATTACTGCGATAATTAGGCAGGTACAAACGGCAACAAGGAAAAATATTTTTCCGAACTGTTGTCTGCTCGACACAGTGTTACCAAATCTCACGAAAGTGAGGTAGGTGAATCCGCTCATAAGCGCGGACAAGATGAGATCAATACCGAGTTCAACTACGTCAATGCTCTCGGTTTGCGTAAATAACGCGATCAAGTCTTGCATAAAAATAATCTCTCCTTTTTATGAATGTAACATACTTTGAAAACTGTTACATTGCCATCGTATCGGGCAGTACAGCGGCGATTCGATGGGCAAGGGCAGGGCTTTAAGCCCATAAAAGAAAAAATAACAGGGGAGCAAACACCTGTAAATAAACAACAAAAATGCGGATGTAACAGTTTTCAAAGACTGTTACATCCGCGTTTATATTTCAAAAGAGTCAACTATTATATCGGCTGCTCAACTCATCAGAAACATCAATCGCGTCCGTGAACTAACAGAGGCCATATAGCCCCGCCAGCAGGCCCAATATTATCACAGCGGGAAAGCATTTGCAATCCTAATTTTTCCATAATGAGAGAATTTCCGACAGCTGAAATGGCCGAACTCAAAACCGCTTAACTTCCTATGGAGGCATTGAATCTAATATTGCAATTGACAAATATTTTATATCCGCGCCTTGATGTTTGTTATTTCTTGCCATCACTATAAACGCGTGTTATAATTGACATATGATTATCAAGGAGGCACATATGCAAAATTTTGAATTTCTTAACCCTACGCGCATCATCTTTGGCGAAGGCAGGGAAGGCCAAGTCGGCGAATGGACCGCAAAGTACGGCAAAAAGGTATTGCTGCATTATGGCGGCGGGAGTATTAAAAAATCTGGACTATATGACAAGATCGTTGAGTCACTTAAGTCAAGCAATGTCGATTTTATTGAATTGGGGGGCGTGCAGCCCAACCCAAGGCTTGCTTTGGCGCAAAGAGGCATAGAGCTGGCCCGCGCCGAAAAGGTAGATTTTGTACTGGCGGTAGGGGGCGGCAGCACCATCGACTCCGCAAAGGCCATATCCATTGGGGTGCCCTACAGCGGCAACGTTTGGGATTTTTACGCAGGCAAGGCCCAGGCCCAGGCCGCGTTGCCTATAGGGGTTGTTCTTACCATACCCGCAGCGGGCAGCGAGTCCAGCAATTCCAGCGTTATTACCAATGAGGACGGCATGCTGAAATACGGCCTTAACACCGATGTGTTTGTTCCCAAGTTCGCGATACTTAACCCAGAGCTTACGTTTACCCTGCCTGCGTATCAAACCGCCGCCGGGGCTACAGATATGTTGGCGCATGTTATGGAGCGGTATTTTACCAATACCACAAACGTAGATCTCTCTGACAAATTGTGCGAAGCGCTTATGAAATCCATAACTAAAAACGCGCCGAACGCCATTGCCGAGCCGGAAAATTACGATGCCCGCGCGGAGGTCATGTGGTGTGGCACGCTGGCGCATAACAACTTGGTGGGCATGGGGCGCGTTGGTGATTGGGCAAGTCACGCTATAGAGCATGAACTCTCCGCGCTGTTCGATATAGCGCACGGCGCGGGGCTTGCTATTATATTCCCCGCGTGGATGAAATATGTGTATAAGCACGATATACAGCGCTTCTGTCAGTTTGCGGTAAATGTGTTTGGGGTGGAGCACAACTTTGCTTATCCAGAAAAATCAGCACTGGAAGGGATCGAGCGGCTGGAACTGTTTTTTAAAAAGATCGGTATGCCTACCCATCTGACAGAGGCCAACCTGCCAGATGTGGAAGCCAACATTCGACTTATGGCAAAAAAAGCCGCCTCTCGCGGCAGCCTTGGTCAGTTTGTGAAACTTGACGCGGAAGCTATAGAAAAGATATACCACATCGCGCTGTAGTTACTCTAAACGTGCGTTTTCACAGAAGGATTTTGCCTTCGTAGCACCCGACAACCGCCCGACAACCAGGTCAAAAAGAGCAATCGCCCGTCGTCACCCGGTATCGGTGAGGCCGGAAAGGCCCACGGGCGGGCACTGTGTACAGACCGCCCAGATAGTTAACAGATCGGCCGGGGAGATAGTTTACAGTTTTGTTATAATATGGCATAGCAATCGGACAGGAGGAATTGCTATGCCGCTGGAGACAGAAGTCTGAAAAGTCTTTACCCTCAGGGGGATAGAGCAAAAATGGTATAGCAAACAAGCCATCAATTGAAGGCGTTTTTTTCCATGTATTATCAATAAGAGAGCAGGAAGTTTGTTCCGTTTGCATTGTATTGCCTTCGTAAATAACTGTGTAATCTTTTTGCTGATAATATCCTATGAGTTTCGCCAAGTCAATTTTACCGCGCTTTGGAGCCTTATCCTTCCCATGGTTAGGATTGTATAGTTCATCTTTGAGCAGCATATAGTAAATGGCTGTCATAATGCGTTTAGCTATAGCAATCACCGCTTTTCCGTGTCCCCTGCGTTTTTTAATTGCCGGATACTTTTCCCGCATCTCCGGGTGCTTCTTATCTTTTATTGCTGCGTTTGCGCATTGGACTAGCACAGGCTTCAACCATGTATTGCCTTTCCCTATCCTTGTAGACTTTTTTTTACCCGCAGATTCGTTGTTTTGGGGAACCACACCAACCCAGCTTAAAAATCTTTTTACTGAACCAAACTGCTTCATATTCGCTCCGATTTCTGATAAAATAGAAATGGCGGAAATTGTTTCAACCCCTGGTGCGCTGTCCAATATTTCGAGCTGGCGGCTGTAGTCTTTTGATAAAGATGCCATCGTTGACTTAAGTTCCGCCTTATGATTGCCCAGGTAGTCTAACCGTTTTTGGATCATTGTCATCTTTGTATGTGTTGCTAGAGTTACATTCCCATCAAGGGCCATTTTAAAGGCTTCCAGTGAAGATTTTACACGCCTATCTATATACGGCGCCGGATCAAAGTTACAGCCGCCCGTTTCGATGATCTTCCCAATAATCGCTTTCCCAGTCTTACCATAGACATCACTTACGACTTCATCCAGCTTAATGCAGGAGACAGTAAGACAATTGGACATGCGATTCTTTTCGGCTGTTATTTCATTGATCGTTTTTCTGCGATAGCGTGTTATATCCCGTGTTGCAAGAATATCTGCTGGAGGGATTATACTATACTCGGCTATATGGTCGCGCATGTA
>JAISGK010000107.1 GCA_031263155.1 Clostridiales bacterium | reverse complement strand
CTTTTCGTCGAGTGGTGATGTATGGGGCCTTTGCTATGCCACCTGGAAGCGTTTGTAGGTGGTGACTTTCGTATAGTCTGACAAGTCCCCTAAGTCAGCCTCCAGCCGCTTCTTATCCAGATCCCTGCGGGTGCAATCGGTGTAGCTTAACTTGTACTCCCCAACGATCATCTTGCTTTCCCCAGCCGCGCTCATGGCCGCTTTCAGTTCATCCGCTATGGCCTCCTTGAGGGCTGCCAGCTCTTCTATCATCCGCGCGTACTCGCGGTACTCTCTGATCCTGCTTTCAAGATTTGTCATTTCAATCGCTCCTTAGGTTTTAGTAGGTTGGGCTTCCCTCAACCTCATGAATACATTGTACACTATAATAGCCATAATGTCAAGAGTTTTTCAATAAAATATGTACACAATAATAGCCAAACATTAGCACTAATATTTGCGCAATATGTCTATTTACATAGCCATATATCTAGTTTATAATATCGCCATACCGGAAGAGTATGAGCAGATCAATTCGCGCCCCATCCGGGCGCAAGAGGGGAGGTGAAACCAATAATAGTTTATAATAAATTGTTCAATCTATTAAAGTCTTGCGGGCATAGTCTCACTTACTGGCTACGCAAAAATGGATTTCATTCCGCGACAGTCACAAAGTTGCGGAAAAATGGATGCATAAATACAGACACAATTAATGCTCTCTGCACTCTGCTAAACTGTCAACCAGGGGACATTATGGAGTATGTACCTGATGAAGCGGTGGAGCGGGACAACGCCAGTGTCCAGCCAACAGACGTGACTAGTAGAATTTGAGGACGGAACGGGCAGCCGTCGCCCCTCTAAAGAGGTTAGGAGATGTGGGAGTGTCACCCCACCTAATTTTACTACCTAACAATCGCTATAGTTCGCCGATTCGTAGTTCATCAATTCATAGTTTAATTCATAGTTAGGAGAGTGTCAGACCAATGACAAAGACAACTAAAAGCGGATTGCCTGTCGGTGTGACAGAGCAGACCAACCGCCCTGGCCTGTACAGATTTCGCGTTATGGTGCGTGGTAAGGCTTACAGCGAATACTACCGCGCTACTGAAACAGGCAAGAAGAAACTTCAAAGCGAATTACAAAAGGCTATCGACGATTTTAAAAATCGTGTTGACTGCGGGCAACTCAAAAGCGGCGATATTAGTGACAAGTCTACATTCGCTCAAGCGGTGGAGTGGTTTACAGGCGTTCACAAGCTCGAAACACGAGAAAGTACACAGCGCACGGACAACTATATATTTGAGCATTATCTTATCCCACGTCTTGGCAATTACAAGCTCAAAGAGATAACCGCGCCTATGGTTACAAAATTACTCGCGGAATTGCTCGACAATAGGGGCGGGGGTAGGAGGGTATACGCCGCCAAGCCGGGATTCATTGAACTTATGCATGAGAAAAAGCCGTCTTGGACGGCTGGAGGTTTTAACCTTGTGGCGCGTGAATTGGGTATCAACATTTCTAATTTTGCCCGGCAGCGTCGTGGCGGCAACTGCGACAAGGAAATAGCAGAAAAGATAGCTAAATATTTCGGCGTCCCGCTCGCGACGGCATTTGAAAAGAAAGCGGATATAAAATCTCTTTCGGCGGCTTACGTCGGTAGGATAAGCAGTACCCTATCCGCTCTTTTCACTGCCTGTGTCAAAAATAGCATATTATTACAAAGCCCGGTAACGAACGCCACAAAGCCGCGCATAGGGGAACATGATACACCTGCCTATCTCGACAACATCCAGATTCCAATATTTCTTGACGCGCTTAACGACGTTGCCATTGATAATAGCGTTCGCGTCGCGCTTACCCTTATGTTAAGGCTTGGCCTTAGGAGCGGAGAGGCGCGAGGGATTCGCTGGATTGACGTTGATTTTAATAGCGGGGTAGTTAGCATTGAAAAGAATTGCGGAAAAACTTTAGCCGGTTTAGCCTTAACCGAATTAAAAACAAAGCGATCGCGGCGCAAACTGTCTTTAGAGCCTGTGTTGCGCAACATGCTGTTAGAACATAAGCGCTGGCAACGCGAATACTCATTCGCTCTTGGGGATAAGTGGCAAGATAACGACTTAATATGCCCGAATACGACCGGCGGGTTAATGGTTAATATGGTGCCGCATACTGCTATCAAACGAATATGCAACGCAAGAAAAGATTTACCTAGCGGCCTTCACCCTCATTCACTGCGGCATAGTTTTGTATCTGCGTTAATCGCAGACGGCTACGACGCTACGACCGTTGCAGATCTTGCAGGGGACACAGTAGCTGTTATCAGCAAGCACTACGCGCATAGGCTTCTCGGAGCGCCGCGCCGCCGCTATGGATAGCATAGCGGCCATTTGCCAAGGTCGTGAAAAAACCAACGCCACCATTGCGAATTCTGTAAGCAAATAAAAATAGCCCTTGCCAATGAGCGGCAGGGGCTTGATTTAGAGTCTGATTTAGAGTCAAATTTGTAGTCAAAAAGATATGGATCTATATGGTTTTTACGGTCATATCATGGTCATACGCGGCGTACATAGAATCAAGAAACGCGCGTATATAGGGGATTACAATGTCTAGCGGCGTGATACGAAACGCTGTATATTACATCTCTCGCGTTTTTATGATTTTATCAAGTCAGTATCGTTACCCTTGGCGCATTGCTTGGCGCGTTTGTGCATAAGCCCGCCGATGCGCCCGCTTTCTTTAGATGTAAGGCTTTTCCACCCCGTACTGCGCACCTTGTCCAAAAGACCCAGCTCATCGGCTATCTCGTACTTTAGCATATCGCTGTCGGTCAGCACTTTTTCTTTCTTAACCTTCTCAATCTTTGTTTTTTCTGGCATGTAGATCTGTCCCTTCTGTCGCGATATTATTCGTATTATAGCATATTAGCGATAATATTATACAGAAAGGGCTTAAAGCTGGTTTTTGGCTTTTTGAATATACCCTAAACAAGCAAAACATCGCGCGCAAAAATCTCGCACTGTTCTCGCAATTCGTTCAGGTTGGAAGCTATAAACACATGGTCTGTAACAAAACCGTCCAAAGCCGTTTCACTGGCGTGGTTTTGCTGGCTTATCGTAAGCGGGCTTACAAAACCCTTACGTTGCACACGAACCGTTATCACATCACGCATACCCCAATGCGCCCAACGCGTATATTCGTTTGGAAAGCGCCAGTCATCTATCAGAACGTAGTCATATTCGGGCGCGAAGATTTTCACCAAGCGCACAACAGAATCAGACCAAAAATCCTCATCGCGCGAGCGCACAATCTCCGTGCCCACATATTGCAGTATATGCCTGCCTCTGGAGTCTTTCGCGCCGTCCCAGTCAAAATACTGCGCGCACACGTATTTGACATAGTCCGCAAAGGCTATTCTGAACACGCGCATACCTTTTTCAGACAAATTAGCGGCAAGGAAAGCGGCTGCGGATGTCTTACCGTTTTGCGCTTTGCCGCCCAGCAGTATTATTTTTATTTTCATATTATAAAACCTCAAAAAAATGACCGGCAAGCCGGTCTGATGTAGTGAACAAAGAATTTGAAGCAACCTCCGCTTGATAGTAAGGCCACAAGCGCAATAACACGCGGTTCAATAAAACGGAAGTCAATTCATGGGAGGGGAAGGATTCGAACCTTCGAAAGCTGCGCTGGCAGATTTACAGTCTGCTCCCTTTAGCCACTCGGGAACCCGCCCAACAAAGCGCAAACGGCACCCAAGCCGTATCGCGCTTATACTTATACCATAGCTAGGGCCCCTTGTCAAGCGTCGACCCCAAAAATTTTGATTATTGATAATGCTATTGGCGCAAAGGAATGATCACTTTGCGGGCTATCTCGTCGTTGGCGCGCGCGATGAATGTATCTATGCTTGTTTGCCCTTCATCGCCCGCCGCACGGCTCCACAAAGAAATGAGGCCCCCAGCTTCTTCCTTTTCACCTACGATGATGAGGTACGGCACTCGCTCTAATCTGCCTTCGCGTATCTTAAACCCAATCTTTTCGCCGCGCAGGTCTGTCTCTATTCTCAATCCGTATGACGTGAGCTGGTTGCTAACCTTTTGCGCGTAGTCGTTAAATTTTTCTGAAATAGACAAGACTTTTGCCTGAACCGGCGCAAGCCACAAAGGGAATGCCCCGGCATATTTTTCTACCAGCATCGCCAGTGTGCGCTCATAGCATCCAAGGGACGAACGATGGATGATGATAGGGTTCTTCTTGGCGCCGTCGCTATCTACATAAGTCATGTTAAACCTGGCCGCCAGCGCAAAATCTATTTGAATCGTTATAATAGTGTCTTCCTTGCCGTACACATTGCGGGTTTGAATGTCTAGCTTAGGCCCATAAAACGCGGCTTCGCCGTCCGCCTCCACATATTTTATGCCTATTTCGTCGATTATTGCGCGCATGAGATCTTGAGTTTGCTCCCACATATCCGCGTCGCCGATATATTTATCCTTGTTGTTGGCGTCCCATTTGCTGAAACGATACCAAATATCTCCATCAATGCCCAAAATTTTCATGATATATTGGATAAGATCAACGACGCCTTTAAACTCGTCTTTAAGCTGATCGGGCCGCACAACAAGGTGGCCTTCTGACAGCGTAAACTGTCTCACGCGAATAAGCCCGTGCATCTCGCCGCTTTCTTCGTTTCGAAACAGGGATGAGGTCTCGTTGTATCGTATGGGTAAGTCGCGGTAGCTATGTTGTTCGGCGTTGTACACAACAAACTGGAACGGACATGTCATGGGGCGCAGGGCGTATACATCGCTGTCCTTTTCCTCATTGCCCAACAAAAACATGCTGTCTTTGTAATGATCCCAGTGCCCGGAAACTTTATACAGGTCGCTCTTTGACATAAATGGGGTTTTTGTAAGCACATAGCCGCGCTTTTGCTCCTCATCCTCTATAAATCGCTGTAAAATTTGCACAATTCTTGCGCCTTTTGGCATCAGCAGCGGCAAGCCCTGACCGATAATCTCCGACGTGGTAAACAGTTTAAGCTCGCGCCCCAGTTTGTTATGATCGCGCTTGAGCGCGTCTTCGCGCGCCTTGATAAACGCGTCAAGGCTCTTTTTATCGGGGAAGGCTGTGCCGTATATACGGGCCAGCATTTTATTCTTTTCGCTTCCGCGCCAGTACGCGCCTGAAGAGCCGCCTTCCGACAGCAGCTTAATTGCCTTTATGTCTCCCGTGCGTTCCATGTGCGGGCCGGCGCACAAATCCGTAAAATCTCCCTGGCGATAGAACGTTATTTCCGCGTCTGTCGGCAGATCGTTTATAAGCTCTGTCTTGTACGGTTCGTTTGACATAAGCGTAAGGGCTTCGTCTCTTGGCAGTACGAATCGCTCTATGGGCAAATTCTGAGAGATGATTTTTTTCATTTCTGTTTCGATGGCGTCAAGGTCCTCTTTTGTAAATGCTTTTTCACACTCAAAATCGTAATAAAACCCCTCGTTTGTCGCGGGTCCTATGGCCAGTTTGACGTCGGGGTATAGACGTTTGACTGCCTGCGCCATTATATGTGACGCCGTATGACGATAGCGTCTGCGGTTATCGTCGGTATCGAACAATATCTTTCCCATAAATAGCCTCCTAAATATAAAGACCGTTTGTCTACATACGGCATATTATGAATTGTAACAAATTCAAGGAGTTGATAAGAATGTATCCATTTAACACAGTTTATGGAGATTTTGACTCGGCTGATATTAAGGGTGTGACTGATTTTAACGCCTACACCCGAAGTGTCTATGAGGGCGGCACAAACGCTCGCCCGTCTCCTCAGCAAGTAGCTGACAGCGCCCGCGCTATGGAGCATACGAGTCCGTCAGGCAGACCGATTAATCCGCTAAGGCAAATCTCGCCCAGGCCCCAAGAGTGGCTCGATCCGACACCGGTGCTTCCGAGTAATGCGGGATCAGATACCACTTACCCTGGCTATAATAGCCAAGGCAACACCAGGCCAAGCCGATTTCCGTGCGGTCACTGCCCAAAACGCTATTGGAGATGTGGATCAAACAGGCCTTGTTGGGTTAACGGCAACCGCCCTGACGCGTCCAACGCCAATAGGGCACCATCAAGCCCTCCGCCTGACGAGAGTCCGATACGCGGCAGGACTACGCGAGCGGTAGATCCGCGTTCATTGTGTGGCTGTCTGTATCACTACACGTATGTGTGGCTAAGAAGCAATGTTGACTTCTGGTTTTACCCCGTATATATCGGACAAAGAAGCGTCGCGGGATATTGCTGGACGCGTTGCGGCTGGGTTTACGTGGGGCTTGATCTTCACCAGATAGATTTCTTCCAGTGCCGATAACATTTATCAACATGGTATAAAGATTATTGCAGCGCATCTCTTACGCGTTGCTCCATCTCATAAGGCATACAAGCATCTGTATGTCTTATTTTTTTTGCTTGCAATTCCATTATCCCGCGAGGGTAGTGGCCGCTTATCTCTCTAAGCGTTTTTATATTGGCGAATGGATCAGGGTCACACGGCTTTTCCAGCGCGTTTAGCACAGACTCTGGAAATTTGAAGGGGCTTGCGGTTGATATTATAACATTGGGAGTGTCGTCGCCTGTTTGCTCCGCGTATTTTTCATATGCGGCCAGAGCGACCGCCGTGTGCGGGTCAACGATGCGACCCGATTGAACGAACAGCCGTTTGAGAGCAAAGAAGGATTCAGCCCGGGTGGCAAACATCGCCTCGAAGCCACTTTTTTCGTGTAAAAAATCGTATTTGCCCACTAGAGAGAGGGCAGACATAGCCTCTCTGGTTTCTCTCGCGTCACTCATGTGGAATAATAGTCGCTCCAGGTTGCTGGAAACCAGAATATCCATGGAAGGGGAGGCGGTCACAAAAAATTCCCTGTTTTTATTATATATTCCCGATACAAAGAAGTCGTATAGCACGCGATTATCATTGGACGCGCACAGCAGATTTTTTATTGGCAAGCCCATTTGCCTGGCATAGTAGCACGCGAGTATGTTTCCGAAATTGCCGGTGGGAACGGTGAAGTTGATCGGCGAGCCGAACGCGATATCCCGCGCCCGTACCATTTGCCCATACGCGTACACATAGTATACAATTTGCGGCAACAGTCGCCCAATGTTTATGGAATTGGCGGAAGTGAGATATACGTCATTGAATTGATTTTTGTTGAATATTGCTTTAACGCCTGTTTGGGCGTCGTCGAAATTGCCGCGCACCGCAATCACATGGGTATTCGCGCCTTCCTGAGTGGTCATTTGCAGTTGCTGCATGGCGGATACGCCGTTGTGCGGGTAAAAAACGAATATATCTATATTGGGAAGGTTGGCGAAACCTTCTAGCGCGGCTTTGCCGGTATCGCCGCTGGTGGCGGTAAGTATCACCACCTTTTGGTCAATGCGATGCTTTTTGGCGGCCAGGGTTAAAAGACTCGGCAAAATACTTAAGGCCATATCTTTAAACGCCAGGGTTGGCCCGTGAAATAGCTCAAGAAAGTGATAACCGCCACCGGATACGAGAGGAGCTATTGCTGGCGTATCGAATTTTTCATCTTTTTTGCCATACGCGGCGTCACAGCAAGCGCGAATTTCTCCGTCTGTATAATCAGTTAAAAATAGACGCAGTATTTCGTATGCCAAATCACTGTATGAAAGACCTGTCAAATATTGAAGATTATTGATGCGGGGAAAGGATTCGGGCACATAAAGTCCGCCGTCGTCCGCCAACCCGCGCAGTATCGCGCCGCTTGCGTTTAGTGGCCCTGCTTCGCCGCGCGTTGTTATATATTGCATAAAATAACCCCCAGAGGTTAGAAAATGGTTTGAGTCGATTGCAAATGAGCAAATGATCGAGAGCGCGAGTGATCGAATGACCTAACAATCTAATAAGCAAATGATCCAGGCGTCAGCGGTTGACTGTTAAGCCGGGCGGCAATTTATTCTTCAAGCGCCCGTTTTTTACTTTGCCCCATCCAAGGGGGTACGCGTTGCCATCAGCGTTTACGCACACGTCGTCATATGCGCCAGCGCAGGCATTTGAGTCAGCGCAGACTTTTGCGCTTGCGCAGACCGCCTTTACGCAGACTAATACCCAACCGTCGTCGCAATCAACCTCGAAAGATTCACCCTTTAAAAAACAGGACAGCAAGCGATCGCTAACATTAAGCCGCAGAGAGCGAATTGCATCGCTGGTCAAAAGCCCCATGGCGAACGCGTGCGAAGGTTCGAAGCGTTTGTCTTTTATAAAACCCAAGTGCCAGCCGGGGCGAGACACGCGCACACCACGCAAGTTGGGCAGATCGGGCGGCACGTGATATAAAGCGTTGCCATACGACAATAAACGCCATTCATACCTGTTGTGCAGGTTATTATTGCAGAAATCGTAAAAAAAGTCCACACCTTTTATTTGGGCGTCCGACGGACTTTGGCCTTCGCGAAAGGGGATCCGCTTGCCCAAGCCCTGTTTCGACCACGCGGAGGGCGCGCCTGTTCGGTACTGCGCGTCAACATCAAGCCCTTGAGAGGGGCTTGCTTTATGGTCTTTGCGAAGCGCGCAAACGAAATGCCCTTCCCCCCGCTGCCTGTGAGGGAGTACGCGCCCCGTGTTTTTTATAAACCCCTCGCTTATGCCAAGGCTTTTATAATCAAGGGGCATAAGTGAAAAATCGCGCTCGCCGGTCAGAAAATCCTCTATAATATCCTCATTCTCGCAGGTTTCGAAAGTACATGTTGAATATATAATCTGCCCGCCGGGTTTTGTCATCATGGCGGCCTGGCGCAGAAGCGGACGCTGAATCGACGCACAATAGGCGGGCTTGTGCTTTTGCCATTCGGCGGTGGAAGAGATATCTTTGCGAAACATCCCTTCGCCGCTGCAAGGGGCGTCGAGCAGCACTATGTCAAAATAATTTGGGAACACCTGTGTTAGTCGTTGAGGGTTCTCATTGAGAACGGTAACATTAGTAAGTCCCAGCCGTTCGCAATTTTTTATTAGGGCGGGTATGCGAGAGGCGTTAATATCATTGGATACCAAGTGGCCAGATCGCGCCATATACGCGGCGGCCTGCGTTGTTTTGCCCCCGGGCGAGGCGCACATGTCCAACACGCGCAAGCCGGGTTTGATCCCGGCTATGGCGGCGGGCAGCATCGCGCTAGGTTCTTGCGGATAAAACAGCCCCGCATGGTAGTATGGACTTTTCGCGGGGCGTATCGATCGTTCGTTGGCATCGGACGCGGAATCCGATAGCGATTTGCGGTCTTTGTCGGGAGCTTCCACGTTATAATAAAATCCCTCGTCGCACCACGGTACGGGTTCGTCGAGGTACGAGAGCAGTTGACGCAACCCATCGGGCGATATCTTTAATGTGTTGGCGCGCAGTGCGTATGTGCGCTCACCTTCAAGCGCGGTAAACAACTCGTCCGACTCGCTTCCAAACAGTGTGCGCATGTGTTCTGTAAAATCAACCGGCAACAAGTGGGTCACCTCCGATATTTAGCGTGGGATTTTATAAATAAAAACTCTAAACGTGCGTTTTCACAAAAGGGTTTTGCTTTCGTAGGGGCGCGCAGTGCGCGCCCGTGGGCCTTTAAGGGTCTTTTTTGCGCTCTTTGGAGCCTTTTTGGCCTTGCTGATATCGGGTAACCGGGCGCGTGTCGGTCGTGACCAGCTCTTTTTGACCTGGTTATCGGGCGGTTGTCGGGTGCGGGCGCGCAGTGCGCACCCCTACGAGATCATACCCACTGACGCCGTACATCAAATATTCGGTTTTACAACTTGGCTTTGCGGTGTTCTACGCGCTCTGCCCGGCTGACGATTTGTTGAGATATTGCCTTAGCCCGCGCTTCTTCAATATCCGGCGATTGGGAGAGAATATTTACAATTTCACCGGCAACGCGGTCAAGTTTGCCAAAGTCAAACCAACTCAAATCATTCACGAGTTTAATCTGTTCTTCGTGCTTGCCCTTAAACGGTTTACTATCCACCACTGTTCCGACTCGCGCGGTGTTGTGCCATAACGATGAGCCGCTGTCGAAAATCGGAGCGAATCCCTGCCACTCAAGCGTTTCCGCGTTGCGAATAAAACCAAAGTTATTATAGTGCCTATCCTCATTTGAGATAATATAGTCAAGCGTAAGCATCCAGTCAATAGAGCCCTGCGCGTTCGCGATTCCAAAATGTTCGCAGCAACGCAAAAGATGGGTAAGATATGAGTCCTGATTAGACTTCTTTATTGACTCAATCACGCGATAAGCCGGAACCAGCTCTGTTGTTGGCGTGACAAAGTTTTCGCATAGGCTGAACGGCTTCTCGCCGTCAAAAGTCAACGTGTAGTCAACATGGTTAACGCCAAGACGGGTCATCAGCAGACTTGCAATGACTTCATTGAATGGCTCTTGGTGAAAAACCCCACTGCCACCCTTCATCAGAAAGCGCTTGCTGCCCGCGATAATCCACTTCTTGCGAAGCCAACCATCTGAGGTATTATCCGGCGAGAATAGACTGATACGGGCAGGGTCGTTCGGATCGCGCCCGAACAAAATCTCCCCGACATCTGTTGAGAATTTATTGGTGAAAAAGTTTACAGATTCCCAAGTTATATCTTCATCGGGGCGAACCCAATACTGATCGGAGAGACTCAAACCGAAGCATTTTTCAATGAGCAGAACGGAGGACGCCACGCCCATGGAAAGTAGCGCTTGCGAAAGACCCACGCGGCTTGCCGGAATAGACCTGCCAAGCCACCAATCGTTAAGGGCCTTGCGGTCAACGCCTGTGCTGAAAATCTGCACGCCGACGGGCAGATGCCGTTCATCGTGAACCTTGGAAAGTTTGGCGATAAACCCCGTCTCATCGACTTCCATATCGACCACAGGGACATTCTTGTGCATGAGTGTGTATTGCATGTTTGTCCGACCTTTCTTTATGCCCACGAACCGGTCTGCGAGCGGTTTTGCCGCTCCCGTTAACCCCGAATACAATTATGCCGTGCAGGTCTGGTCATTGCTCCAACTTTTTTGCGCTCACACCCATCCAACTTGGCAATGCGGCAAATGGGTTTACTGTGCAGTCGCGTGATTCTTCCTTTCTATCTCCACGCCGTAATTGAGATTTCGGAGCGTTATGATAAATACCGACGCGTCCGAGTAAAACTGCGGTTGTCTATCGTCGGGAAACTTGTTTACGATTTTTAGCAGTCCGCTTCCGCGACGCTCCATCAGTTGCAGACGGCTGAACATATCGCAGATAATCGGGTTACGCCGCGCTGATGCTATCTTATCAATCTCCAAATTCTGTATCTGCTTGCCGCCCGGCATCCCTCCGGGCGAAGATATTTCAAGACGGTCGTCGTACATATCAATGTGGATCTCGCTGCCGATAACCGAATAATCACGGTGAACAATCGCGTTCACGAGTGCCTCGTGTACCGCATCAATCGGATATTCCGGCAAGTCAACGTGACCGTGACCATTTTTATACCACTTTGTTTTGGAGTTTAGCCGCACAAACTTCTCTGAATCGTTAAGCAGCCACAGGATATTGCCACTAAACTCCTCATCGTCCAAAGCCTCGCCAAGCCCAGACGTTTTATCAAGACCATTCCACCGAGTACAGAACACACGCGACTGATATACAGGCGAGATGTCCGCAAACAACGCCCCCGCGAGCGTAAGTTTTCCATTATTGCTTAACAACCCGAATGACTGGAAGTCCTTTGGCCTTTCAATACGCATTTTTGTGGCCTGCTTGTACGTCGATTCAAACAGCGAAAAGCTGTAATCCGCAAGCAGATATTGGGTTTCAATCGCATCAAAGGTTTGGTTTTGTCCTTTGAGGATTAACTCGTTCAAAATTTGCGGGCTTGCGGGGACAGACTCGTTGCCAAGCCGATAATACGCCTCCCGCGTACCTTCTGCTTTGCAGTAAATAGGTGTGTTTTTGCTCGCGCGGACTTCAAGACGCAAAATCTCATGGCCTCGTTCCATAAAAGGTTCGAGCGTGAAAACGACTTGCGGTTCAATCCGTCCGTTCACAAGCGCGCTTATTCTGTTTGCGAGTGTCTGCGTACCCGTCAGTCCGCAGGGTTCGCCATTATCTTCAACGCCAAAGTATATGCTCCCGCCAATGCCGTTTGCAAACGCGCTGATGCTTTTGAGCCAGTTTTTTGGCTTATCAAGATTGACATCGCGCTTGAACTCATATTCGGTCGCCTCGGCGATTAGGTGTTCATTCAGAGATCTCACCGCTCTCCCCCTCTTACTGTTTAACCGCTGTTCGGTATTCAGGCTCATCCGTCATATTCAGTAAATCGCCCACATCGCATTTTTTGTGTACTCGAAACTGTTACTGTGTTTCATCATCAAATTTTGCGACAGCGTCGCAAGAATCTTCATATGATCGGTCAAAGCCTGTTCAATCTCGCGCTCGCGCCGCTTGTCGCCTGTACCGATGTAGTCGAACAAATTTTTCATGGATCTCCCTCCCAACAGCCGGGATTATAACACATGAAATTTTATACTGCAACAGGAAACGGGTATACATGTAAAAAAATACTTACTAAGATTTATCTTATAAGTGGTAAAAAACCGACGTATTGACTAGTATGCCGAAGCGTGTTACAATCGAATTAGCATTACGGTAGTAGCGCTATTTGGAAACAGTAATTCCCCCGTGTATGGGAGCGGTTTATCCCACGCGGGGAGTTCAGAAAGGAGAAGTCGATGATATTTTCACAAAAGAGACGAAATATTTGGAGGGTACCGACCGGCTGCGCATTGTCAATAATCTGATCGGCAAATGCAAGAAAGCGGGCTATTTTGCCAAGGTGGTAGCGTTCTGGGTGTGCCCCAAGCGCGGAGGAACATCCCGAGAGAACATCAAGTAAAAATAACGTTCATCCAATACGCGATATATTAAGGAGACGAATACATGGAAAAGGTATTGAAATTTTTATCTGAAACAGGCATGTTCTTTTTTGGAACGACCGACAAAGAACAACCCGAGGTAAGGCCGTTTGGTTTTGTGATGCAAATTGACGGCAAGCTGTATTTCGGCATGGGAAAGCATAAAAACGTCTACAAGCAGCTCCTGGAGAATCCCAAGTTCGTCGTCTGCGCCTCAAAGGCTGACGAGTGGCTTAGAATCCGCGCAACCGCCGGGTTAGAGGCATCCGAAGCCGCATACAAGCAGGCGTTTGCGTCCGCGCCGTATCTGTCCATGATCTACAACGAGGAGACAAAGCTGGTTTTTGCGCTGGTGGAGGCAAAGGACGCCGTAGTAGAATTCCAAACGATGGCGGGCATAGCTGAAACATATCCGCTCTAATCGGCTGACTGTTACGGCGGGAGGAAGGGGGGAGAAAAGAGTTTCCGTCATTTTATAGCATCTTGGCAAAAACGCCTGAAGCCCTACTTGGAGAACTCAAAAATTCCATAAAAATCCATAAACCTCCTAAAAATAGAAAAGCATGGCAGTGCGCATCTATTTTTAGGAGGTTTATTTGTGCCACGCAAAACATTGATTTTGACATGATGATACATTTTCGCCAAGCCTACACCGTATACTTATTAAGAGTAAGTTATAAGGAGGAGGATATAATGAAAAAGCTAACGGTGTGCGTTTTGCTATGCGCCGTGTTATTAAGCGCGTGCAGCGCGGCGGAAGCGGAGAAGCTGCAAAAACAGAGTTCATACCAAGCGATACAAACGATATTTGTTAACATGAAAACCTACCAAAGCGAAGCCAGTGTAGAATACAAAAGCAATAAGGGTTCAAACGTATATGATACGGTGCAAAAGTGCAGAATATCAGGCGAATATAGGGTAGAGGTAGTAGGGCCCGAAAAGGTGAAGGGCAATATTACCCTGTCAGACGGAAAAACGATTTATCAATACAATACGCATATTCAGGGAAAGATATCCGTCGCCACAAAAGAATCTGCCGAGCGCAGCGAGATATTCCTTACCAGTTTTATTAAGAATTATCTGCAATCGATGGAAGTGAGCGTCAGCGCCGCGAAGATAGACAACGAGCCCTGCACGGTGCTGGAAGCGAAAATACCTGGCGAGCACCCGTACCTTTCGTCCGAAAAATTGTGGATAGACAACAAGACCAAAAAGCCTGTAAAATTGATCATCTACGATCCTCAGGGCAGTGAACGTATCATTGTTACATATAAAAATTTTGAGTATAATGTGGATCTGGCGGACACAGAGTTTACCGCTTAGATGAATAACCCGTACAAAAGTTTTGGCGCGGCGTAAGAAAGCTATGCCAGGCGGGTAGGAGATGGAATAATGACTAGCGACAGACTACGCGCGATAATAGAGCTTGGCGCGATAGCTGGTAATGTACGTATGACTCGCTCGTTAATCAACCCAAATACGAAAATTATGGCGATCATCAAGGCGGACGGCTATGGCCACGGCGCGATCAAAGTAGCTGAAACCGCGCTGGACAATGGCGCAGACTTTTTGGGAGTGGCGATTTTCGAAGAGGGTTTTGAATTGCGACGCGCAAACATTGACGCGCCGATTTTGATATTGGGCTACACCCCACCCGCGCATATGGAAAACGCAATACTGCTTGGATTTAGGCAGACTGTGTTTGACTTGGTCACGGCGCGCGCCATTTCCCAAGCCGCGCGGCGCATGGGTAAAATGGCGCGGATACATATAAAGTTGGACACTGGCATGGGCCGCCTTGGATTTCTAAGCAGTGATCAAGAACGCGAAAAATCTCTTAGTGAGATATGCGACATTGCCAACCTAAGCGACATATCTATAGAGGGGGTATACACCCATTTTGCCATGTCGGACGGGCCGGACATGGAGTATACAAACGGACAGTTTGAGCAATTTATGAATATGACTAGGCTGCTTGATAAAGCCAGTGTTAATGTGCTCATTAAACATTGCGCAAATTCCGCCGCCGCGCTTGCCGACACAAAGTTTCATCTGGATATGGTGCGGCTTGGCGTGGCGATGTACGGGCTGGATCCGTCCTCGCACAGGCCAGTGCGTCGCTTGGGCTACACGCCCGCCATGAGCTTGCGCGCGGTCGTGAGTTTTGTTAAGCGTGTGCCGCAGGGAGTTGCTGTAAGCTATGGGTGTAAGTTTGTGACACAAAGGGAGTCTGTGCTCGCTACGATTACGGCGGGCTACGCGGATGGATACAGAAGGGATTTGTCATGTGTCGGGCGTGTGCTGATAAGGGGACAATACGCGCCTGTGGCGGGAACAGTGTGTATGGATCAATTTGTCGTTGACGCGACAGGGATAGACGGCGTGCGGGCCGGTGACGAGGTCGTGCTGTTGGGAAAACAGGGTAAGAATGAAATAACCGCCGAAGAAATCGCTGACACATGCGACACTATAAATTATGAGGTCGTGTGCGGCATAAGCAAACGTGTCCCAAGGGTATACACAGCGGTATAAAAATAAATAAAACCGGACACACTTATGCTATAGAGCGTAATTTTGACGGAGTGTGAGAAATGTGCTGGTAAAGCGAGGCGATATATTTTACGCGGACCTGAGTCCGGTTATAGGATCGGAGCAAGGGGGCGTGCGACCGGTGCTTGTGGTACAAAACGACGTGGGCAACCGTTATAGCCCCACAGTTATCTGCGCGGCAATAACATCGCAGATAAACAAGGCAAAGTTGCCGACACATATAGAGATTGACAGCCAGCAGTATACGCTGGTTAAAGATTCGGTTATTTTACTGGAGCAGGTGCGGACGATAGACAAAAAAAGAATGCGAGAAAAGATATGCAGGTTGGATGATCGAATCATGAAAAAAGTGGATAAGGCTTTGTTGATAAGTTTTGGATTAAACTGAGTACATAATCCTTCCCCCGAGTCCCTTCGGAGGATTTTTTTGTTGCAATATTTTCCCGAGTTGGTATAATAGGGGGGATCGGCAAAAGAGGCGAAGATCGGCCCAATACGACCGCAAAGATTCCGCCTGCTTTGAGAACCCCCCTAGTCTCATTGTTTTTCGTGGCCAAGCCCCTTTAAGTAGCCCACCTCGGACTTGGTAAGCGCCCGCCACGCGCCTTTGGGCAGGTCACCCAAAAACAGTTTGCCGGTCGCGATACGTTTTAGAGAGATAACGGGATGCCCTATCGCCTCACACATCTTGCGAACTTGTCTGCTTTTGCCCTCGCGCAAGACTATGCGCAGTTGTGTAACGCGCGCGCTGCCAATGGGCTTGCCGCCAGATTTGTTAATGACCTCCGCTTTTGCCGGAGCGGTCACGTAGTTGTCTATCTTTAATCCATTGCTAAAACTCGCCAGCTCTCGCGCGGCGGGTATACCTCGCACCTTTGCCACATATGTTTTTTCTACCTGCTTGCCCGGGTGAGTAAGCGCGAACGTCAATTCTCCATCGTTGGTCAATATCAGCAGCCCCGAGGTATCAAAGTCCAGCCGGCCCACAGGGTATAGTCTCTCCCGTGTATTTAACAAGTCTAACAAACTCATTACGGTTTTGCGCCCAAACGGATCTTTTGTCGTGGTTACATAGCCTTCCGGTTTGTGTAGCATTATATATATGTGGTGTTTTGTGGGCAAGATGGGCTGTCCGTCTATAATCACAATGTCTCCGCTATTGATGCTCATGCCAAGGTTCGCGACGGTTCCGTTTACCGTTACGCGCCCGCTCTCGATTAGCCGTTCGGCCGCGCGGCGCGAGCACACCCCGGCGCGCGCTATGTGTTTTTGCAAGCGTTCCATAATCTCGCCCCTAACGAAAATATTATCGCGTAGATCTTAAACCCCGGCGAAAGGGATGTCAACTGTTGCGTCAAAGTTAATTCGCTCTTAATCTTAATCTTTATCTTTATTTTAATCCTCAATCCTAATTAAATCTGTGACCATGGGATTGCATAAAACTTTATGAAAGCCGGTGAGCCATGAATCCGTTGTTCGCTAAATTCCGAGAAGTCTTCTTTTCTGTGTTGCCCGTAACGCTCATCGTCGTGGCCACATTTTTGATCTCCGGGTCATTGACGGTATTGCAGCTTGAGCGTTTCGCGGTTGGGGCCGCCTTTTTGATTGTGGGTCTCTCGATCTTTCTGATTGGCGTTGATATCGGTGTCGCGCCGCTGGGTGAGAATATCGGCGTGATGTTCGCAAAGTCTAACCGCTTGACATTTGTTGTACCGATCGCGTTGGTGCTAGGTTTTTTTGTTTCCTTCGCCGAACCTGATTTGCAGATACTCGCTTTGCAGGTGCAAACGGTCACAAATGGGCAGATTGACTCTACCGTCATTCTTTGCGTGGTTTCACTTGGGATTGCCGTTATGCTTGCCCTGGGATTTTGTCGTATTGTGTACAACTTCCCCCTTTATATTTTCCTTTGTATTGCGTATGGGCTTATCTTGCTGCTGTCGATATTCACATCAGACGCGTTTTTGGCTGTGGCGTTCGACGCGTCGGGCGCTACTACAGGCGCGCTTACGGTACCATTTGTACTTGCCCTTACGATCGGCGTAAGCGCCCTTAAGAAAGACAGTAAAGCCTCGGAGAAAGATAGCTTCGGCCTGGTGGCCGTCGTTTCCACCGGCGCGATAATAAGCGTCTTGACTATGGGGATTTTTAAAAATATATCTGAAATATCTGGTGTACTGCAAACGGAAACCGACATGAGCGATCACGTCCTTTCACCCTTTCTGCGCGCTCTGCCAGAATATTTTATAGAGTCGTGCCTGGCGCTGTCACCGCTCGTTATTCTTTTTATCATATTCAACGTGTGGAAAATGAAATTATCGCGCAAATTGTCACGACGCATTATTTTTGGTATGATCTATTCTCTTGTCGGACTCACTCTTTTTTTAACGGGTGTAAACGCTGGGTTTATGAGCGTGGGGAGCGCGTTAGGGCAATGGATTGGGCAAACCAATAAAATACTGCCCGTTCTGTTTGGTATGGTTATGGGTGTTGTGACGATATTGGCGGAACCAGCCGTGCATGTGTTAACGCGTCAGATAGAAACAGTTACCGCTGGGTATGTAAAAAGCGGCATTATTATAGCCGCCCTGGCTATTGGAGCGGGGTTGGCCGTATCGCTATCCATCGTTCGTGTAATTGTTCCGTGGCTTAAGTTATGGCATTATTTGCTGCCAGGGTATATAATCGCTCTGAGTTTGTCCTTCATATGCCCTAAACTGTTTGTGGGCATAGCGTTTGACAGCGGGGGAGTGGCAAGCGGCCCCATGACGGCTACATTCATTCTGGCTTTTACGCAGGGTGTGGCAAACGCGGTGCCCGGGGCAGATGTGCTGAAAGACGCTTTTGGCATGATCGCGCTGGTCGCTATGATGCCTATTATCACGTTGGAGGTTCTGGGTATTATTTATAAGATAAAGACGCTAAAAAGGCAGGTGTAGCGCGTGCATTATGAGATGATGTGCTGCGTGGTTAATGACGGGCAAGGTACTAAAACGATGAAATTGGCACGCAAGCATGGTGTGCGCGGGGGGACAGTTTGTATAGGGCGCGGAGCGATGAGCAGCCGCTTGCTGGAATTTCTCGATCTTAATGATTCTCGCAAAGAGGTTGTCATATTGATCGGTGAGGCGGAGATAATTCGAGACGCGATGGAGGCCGTATCACGCGAGATGCACTTTAACCGGCCAAATCATGGAATCGCGTTTTCGATATCGCTTACGCATTTTTTAGGAAACAAGCACTATGAATATAACGACGGAGGTGAAACTCGGTCCATGTCAGATTATGAAGCGATTTTTACGATAGTAGACAAGGGCTTGGCGGAGGATGTTATGGATGCCGCGCAAAAGGGCGGCGCCCGAGGCGGTACGATAATAAACGCGCGTGGCAGCGGCTTGCATGAAGCCAGCGTTCTTTTTGCCATGCCCATAGAGCCGGAAAAAGAGATGGTGCTTATTTTGTCTAAACAAAAAAACACAGCGGATATAACCTCGGCAATACGCAAAGCGCTTCACATAGACGAACCAAACAAAGGTATTGTATTTACCATGGGCGTTAATCAAGCTATAGGTTTGCATTAATATATCTAACTGGGGAGGGATGGTTTTGAAGATTGCGTTTTCGACATTGGCTTGCCCCGACTGGAGCTTTACCGACGTTCTTTCGGCCGCCAAAGATTTTGGCTTTGACGGAGTGGAGATTCGCGGGTTGGGTAAGGATATTTCGATAGCGAAAAGTCCATCATTTTCGGATGAGCAATTGCCGGAAACACTCCGAAAACTTAGTTCCATGCGCGTTAGCATCCAATGTTTTTCGTCCGCGCGCGCGCTTAAACATGCCGCCAGCGCGCAGGAAAATATTAAGGAGATAAGCGACTATATCGATCTTGCCGCCAAAACGGGCGCGCCATATGTTCGCGTTCTTGCTGACGAAAAGATGTTTGACGAGGGCGATGTAGACGACAATGTTGTTTTGGATCAACTCAAGCGACTGGCAGCTCTCGCCCTTAAGCAAGATATTACGCTGTTGGTAGAAACAAATGGCGTGTACGCGGATACGAAACGTTTGCGAGCGCTGCTGGACACCTGCGCGTCCGACGCGGTCGCCGCGCTTTGGGTAACATAACTGTTACGACAAATCTAAACAGACCTGTACAAATGCGTACAGCAGTATAGATTTCAACAGAATACCCTTCGTATCGTGTAAGCGGTGCGAACTCCACGTTAATTG
>JAISGK010000080.1 GCA_031263155.1 Clostridiales bacterium | reverse complement strand
AAGAAAATAATTACAAACGGCTCGAGGTACAGAAAAAAACATCAGCAGCCGAACAACTTAGCCTGTTCCAATAGCCGTCAGCAGCCACGAATATCCCGCAGCTTGCCGCGGAGATTTTTTATCATAGCTTATCATGTAGTTTTGGCAAGTAACATTCGCATTTTGCCTGATGATATCCAAAAAAGCTCTAGATGATAATCAGGGTTTACACAAAAAACTCAAAAAGTAATAGGGCTGGTTTTTGGAGTACTTTTTCAGATCTCCGCTTAGCCTACAGCACTTAAAGTGTGGTAGATGACCAAATTATTCACAAATATAAAGAGCGGCGAAGGATTTTAGTCCTGCCGCTCTTTATATTTTATTTCTCCGCGAGTGACGTGTCATAATATCACAGTCGCCAATACCTTTGCCAGGGGCTGCATAGCGTTCCATATCTCCTCTTTGGTGTTGGTGTTCGCGCCACATTCGATCAGAAGCGACTTAGGCAGCATATAAAGACTGTAGCGGTAGGCGTTAAGATATATCTTGCGCGTAAAGCCAGGGTACAGGGCGTTTGCCGTAAGCTGGGAGTTTAGACTAAACGCCAAATTTGTATCTAAATAGGGATTTTTCAACACATAATCTTGCAGTGAGCCGTCCTCATAAACCTTACATAGTCCATTAAAAAACATTATCTGCGCGGTGGGCTTGCCATCTATGGCCGTTACAAATTTCTTATCGTTGGTCACGCCGTCGCGGTGCAGATCTATGGCCACTTGAATGGATGGGTACTTTTCTAAAATTTCCTTAACCGCAGGGGTCACCCGCTCGTATGAGCCATTGCGATCCACGCGGCTGCCAATTACATCATATATCCCCGTGTGATGCATGGTCTCTATGCCATATTCCTCTTGCAAGATACGCGTGAGTTCCTCCCCCGCGCCCATTATGCCCTCCATGGAGTCTGTGCCGACGCTGTCGGCAAACAGCTCGCTGGCGGAATGCGTATGAAATATCAAAATTTTTGGCCCTGGCAGTGTAGTGTCTATTTGCAGGTTTACGCTCAACAGCTCATCCGCGTTAAAGTCTTTGACCGTCATTGCCGTGCGCGAATCCACCGTGTATACATGCTTTTGAAGATAAGACAAATCTCGCAGATCGCTTATGCCGCTAAATGTTACATCGGCGGGAGGCTCTATATGCAACGACTCGTCTGTTTCTGAACCCCAATCCACATCCTCGCGCCCTATTACGCCTTCCGTCATCTGTAGGCTCTCCACATAATCAGGGCTTTCGTCACCCCCGCGCGGCGCGTATTTGTTGAGCGCGTTCTCATCGTCGTAATCTAAAAGATAAAGAGACGCCGTGGCCGCTTCGTTGTCGCCGCCGGTATGTATGCGATTGGCGCACAAAAAAAACAGAAAAACAAATGCCGAACATATGACCGCCAGTTGTGAATACTTGTACAAAAAGCCGCCACTTTTTCCGCCGCGCATGATTTTCTTAACGTGTCTTTTGGTCATCGGCGCCCCCATGGATATACGATATAGCAATTTATATGCGTTCATCCAAAAGTTTATGAGAACTGTTTTTTGTAAGGGGCAAATGTTCAAACTGCGTAAAAGCCCCGATTTTTGCCCTAAACGATGCCTAAAAACCGCATAAACTCGTTGGAATTTAAGCGGATTTTAGAGTTTTTGCGCAGTCTGATGTTATTGTTACTACCAGTATAATCCAAAGGTATTTTAAAAGGCGTTCCGGTAGCGGAGCGCCCTTTTTTTCCATTTCAGGAGCTGAGTATAAATTTGACTGCAAACATAATTGCTGCTGGTTTGTGTTAGACAGCAAGCATAATCGCGCTGTTGGTTTGCGTTATTTACCCTCGCCAAGTTGTGTTTGAAGTGCGGCGAGTTGTTTGCGCAACAGCGCGTTTTCCGCGTCTTTATCGGCAAGGGCGGCGTCTTTATCCGCAAGAGCGGCGCCCATATCAACGACTACTCCCTGCCATTTTGCGCGCTCGACCTCAGCGGCGACTTCAGCAGCGTGTCCCAGAGCTTGCGCCTCGTCGTGGCGGGCCTTTTCATACAACCGCGCCCTCTCGCGAAACTCCGGCGTGGCCGTTATGCTACGGTATGCCCCTATCGCCTGCTGCATTACTGGCACCTCCAATTCTTCAATCTGCTTTAATTCTTCCTCCGTTTCTACCTTGAACAGCGAAAGCCACAGCTTCAATTCATCGTTGGTGTCAATGACTTCCGGCAATTTTGGCAACTCAAAATAGTGTAGGCTTTGTCTGTCGGTCAGCAATGTGTGGCGCGTGACTTCAAGCGGTTGAAATTCTGAGTGGTATTCCTCGCAGTCAAAGAGATTGAACGCCATTATGCTTATTATAACCACGCGCGGCAATTCGCGATACATCCCACCAGCGGGGAGCGCGGACGAATAATCCCGCGCCCAATAGAACAGCGTCCTTTCAGGAAAATCGCCCTTGTCTTTAACCTGAATCTCCAAATCGACCCTCTGTCCGTCCACCGTCATATTGATATCAAGGCGGCAGAATTTATCCCCCAAACTCTCCGGCGGTATTTCCGGGTTTGTAATTTCAAATTGACCGATGCTGTCAAGCGCAATCCCCAGTAACTCCGCAACGAGCCTTTTCAGCAGGTTTGGATATTTAACAAATAGGGATTTGAAAAGCGTATCGTCCTTGAATGTGTACTTAAGTATTGTCATGGGCATCCCCTCCATACTCAACATTGTAGCGCATTCGCGGCTGAATTTCAACGAAAGATCTTGAGAACGTCTGCCTTTTCCGCCCCCGGCAACAGTAATCAACAATAGTCAAGCTGGTAGTATCGTAAAGATATAATCTGTCATGTCGGAAATAATTCGTTTGTTCATTCCGAACTCCTCCGTATCAAAATGCCTTTCATATACTCGCTGTTGTTGTGCGCTTCCAATACAAGCCGTTTTTCTTCCTCGTTGCAGCCGATGAGGATTTTTATTTCGCTGTCGCGTTTCATTAGGTCTACTGTGCAGATGATAGCATCAACGGTGTCGCCGTCTGTGCCACGCCAGACATCAATCCCGCCGTCGTCCATTGATGATGTGTTCTCAAGGTACCCGTAATCAACAGGGTATGTCAGTTGAGGATATTTCGGGTGACGGCTGCCTTTCGAACGGTCAATCACGATTTTTGATTCAGCGATGAGTTTGTCGATGGCAGACCAAAAGGCGATGCTATATTCGTCATTTATGCTTTTCCTGTCTAAGCGTTTCGCCAAAAACAAGCATGGGTTTTCTTCGTTCCAAAACGTTAAAAATACTTCGAGAGGAGTAAATCCCATTTTTTGATAAAACGACCGCGTCCGCGCATACGGCTCATACTCGGCAGACGAGTCAAGCGTCTTAACCGTCAAATATATGTAACCCTTATCAATGCAGTAGCGCTCGGCGGCGTTCAACAAGCGGCGTCCAGTGCCCTGCCGTTGGTATTGCTCCAAAACACCCAAGTTGAAAATATCGGCGGTGTTCTTGTTGTGAATTTTTAACGCGATAAAGCCAATAGGCTTATTTTCGTCATACGCCGCGAAAAATGGATACTCTCTGTGGGTAATCGCTTTCTTTTCAATGTCCTCCGGCGGACTGAACCACGCGGGCAGCGAAAGCATTATTTTAAGCGTGACCGAAGTTTTTTCATCTGGCCGTTCAACTTGTTTTATGTGTATCATGCCGATGTCCTCCCTAACATTGCGTCCATTTCAAGCAACTAGGCGGCAGGATTCAATAGTAACGTAAAATTTTCGCCGCTGATGAAAGAGTCCTTGACATTCCGTTTCAGGCGGCTATGCGAAGTTTGTTATAAGCCGCAACCGATATATCGTTTGTACATAAGTATGGTAGTTCATACATTCCTCTCCTTTACCCATTGGCAAGCCGTTCCAACTTTATGAAAGCCAACTGCTTTATACAATGGCTGTGATTTTTCGTTGTGGATAGACGTACTCACATAGGCATATCGCAATCCGCACCGCTTCAATTCATTCAGCCCGAAAAGCAAAGCTCGCTTCATAATACCCCTCCGACGATATTCCGGCAAACAGGCAACGGGTTCAAGTGTCGCTGTTTTGCTGTCCTCGTCTATCCACCAAGTAATAAAACCGATAAATTCATTTGTGCCTGCATTTCTGACAACATAATCCAACGCAGAATTGTAATACTCAGAGGCGATAAGCGTCTCATACATATTTCGGGTAATCGCTTCACCCGTTGGAATGTCGGCATAGGTAACACGGGCATCTATGTCGGATTCCGATAAGACTTCAATAACTTCGTCCTGCCAAGTAATTTCCATATTCACATATTCACTTAAATCCAACACGGATTGCCAACGTTCCTCATTTTCACACACGAACCCGTTTTTATCGAGAGCTTCGCAAAGAGGTGTATTGAGATTGTTGGCTATCACCGTCAGCTTATTTTTTTGCGGGAACGAATTTTCAACGCATTTTATGGTTTCCGCGTAAAAAACGGAATACTGCGGGAGCAAGCGAATGACAAACTCTGTTTCACTGGAGTAGGCAAGATAGGCGAGAACATATCCGATGCCAACCCCGTCTTTAGAAACCAATTTGCCGTATGTAAAAATATCCTGTGAACCATTGCCGTATAGGTAACGATCAAAAACAAGGCAACTCGGATGTGAAGTGTAAGTTGAGAGATTTTCTTTTGCCACCATGCTTTCGATGGCAAGCGCAGTTACAAAATCTCGCTCATTTTCAATCGGGCGAAGTGCCAACGGCATATTATTCGGCACAGACAGCATCGTACTTGTGGATTGCGGTGGTTTCAAATTCGCAATGGTTTTGCGGACGGCGGCATCGTCAATTCGAGATTTTATATCACAGAACACGCATTCACTTCCATTTCTTTGACATATACAAAACCAATTACTGATGTTTCGATATGAGTATCCATTAAGCTGTATAACCGCAAGCGCGTCGTACAGCCATTTCTCCTTCGTATCTGTCATAGCCTTAATCGGCTGCGTCGTAGTCAAGCTGATACCACCCCTCCCGCTCCGTTCCAAGGCGGTAACGCAGTACCGCAGTACCGCTCGGCGCTGTTGTTGTTGTGAATTTTTAACGCAATAAGGCCAATAGGCTTATTTTCGTCATACGACGCCCCCATACAACTTCTTCACAAAATGGATATTCCTGCTCGCTTCCTCAAAACCGACTTTCAAGTGGAAACACAGACTGTCGGTTTTGTCCAATACACAGTCGCTTGCGAACTCCGCGCAACCATTTTCCTTCGACCAATTTTCTCCGAGAGCAAGCAGTTCCTTGGCGATATGCTGACCCCGATAATCCGGCAAAACAAAAACTCCTTCGATATACCCGACTGTGCCTCCCTCCGTACCCTCTACATAATCGTTGCGGAGCGATACCTCGCAAGATCCAATCGGCATATCACCATCGAAGGCAAGGAACACCACCCATTTTCCGGAGCGCAGATGCTCGCCCGCTTCTTCGCGAAGTTTACCAAGGGTGTTATCCGGCGAATTAAATATAGCTTCATTTGACCGTTGAAAGCGGCGTCGAATTGCATTTGTTTCAAATCTACCGCTACCAATCGTTTCAGATAGCGGTTGTAAAACAACAAATCAAGTTTGAAATCTTTTCCGTCAATTATCATTCGCTTTTGTCGTTCGACGAAAGCAAAACCTTTGCCAAATTCTAAAATAAATTTTTCGAGTTCTCGAAGGATTGCGGCTTCTAAATCGCTTTCAAGATATTCGTCCTTCAAACCGAGAATATCAAACAGATATGGATCCTTGAAAGCGTTAAGTGGTACACGCTCCGTATCCGTAATCTGCGTGTTGGCAATTTCTCTGCGTTCATATGCTTTACGGTTTATAAATTCTCTTAATGCCCTTGTACTAATAAGACCTCTCGCCGCTTCATCAAGATAAAATATTTTTGCTTCCTGCGCTTTAAGCGGCAACACTTCAACGATATGCGTCCAACTTAATTGTGTCGGCAGTGCCGACACAATTTCAAAATCTGAAAACTGTTCCGCAAACTGCGTCATACGGCGTAAATTTCGAATCTCAAAACTGCGCCCGTATTTTTCTGTTAATTGTCGTGACAGTGAAACGACAATTTGCTTACCGTAGTCGGCGCGTTTATTTTGTAAAACCTCATTATTGACGCGCTGACCGATTCGCCAGAAAAGCAAAACGGTTTCGTGGTTGGCTTGCGCGTATATGGCGCGTTTGCTCTGCTCTATCATGGTAGAGATTTCATCGAATAAAATGTTGTCGGGATTCACCACATCCATTGTAATTGCACCTCACAAAATCGAGTCAGAAAACTCTAATACAGTTATATTCGCCCAACCGTCACTTGTCAAGTGGGGTAGTAATATTTTGTATGCCGACGGTTTAATCAGTAATAATTATTAAATAAGTTGCCTAAATACTTGTCGAAACATTGCCAATATGTTATAATTATGTAGTAAAAGAATTGCGCATAATATATTGTGTCGTATTTTCCGAAATAATCTACAGGGAGTGATGCAAATGAGCGACAGACCCGAAATAGCCAACAGCATCGGAACAGGCGGCTTTAAAACAAATTATCATGACATCGGCGAGGGTTTCCCCGTTGTGTTGCTGCACGGAAGTGGCCCGGGCGTGACCGCCTGGGCAAACTGGAACAGACTATTCCCTCTTTTGAAAGGTAACTACCGCATTATCGCGCCTGATATGGCTGGCTTTGGCTATACAGAACGCGTGCCTGGCGCCGTGTACAACATGAACGCGTGGGTACAACAAACGATAGACCTCTTCGACGCGCTGAAAATAGATAAGGCCAACCTGGTAGGCAATTCATTTGGAGGGGCGTTGGCGCTGTCGATGGCCATAAAATACCCTGAGCGCATTAACAAGCTGGTGCTTATGGGCAGCATGGGCGTTACTTTCCCTATAACTTATGGGCTAGACAGAGTATGGGGTTACGAACCCAGCGTCGCGAATATGGAAGAGCTGCTTGAAATCTTTACCTATGATCACAGTTACGCAAACAAAGAGTTGGCAAAGTCCCGTTATGAGTCCAGCATTTATCCGGGCTTTCAAGAAAGTTTTTCATCACTGTTTCCCGAACCAAGGCAGAACGGGGTGGAAAGCATGGCGGGCAATCAAGCATATATCCGCAATATCCCACACGAGACACTGATTATACACGGAAGGGAAGATCGCGTTATACCGCTGGAAACCTCTCTTACGCTTATGAAATTGATCGACAAGGCGGAATTGCACGTGTTTGGCCACTGCGGGCACTGGACGCAGATAGAAAAAACGCGGGAATTCGCTAACCAGCTCATCTATTTTTTCAGCAAGTAGAGGAAAAGGAGGGGGTAATAAAGACGAGTAATATCAAAGACACAATCAAGAAATATGCCGAAGAGCTTTATGAGAGTGAGCGAACGCGCGTGCCCGTGCCTCCAATAACAGAACGGGACGAGTCGTTTAGCATAGACGACGCGTATGCCGTGCAGCTGCAAAATGTCGCCGCTGTAGTCCAGCAGGGGCATGTAATAAGCGGCAAAAAAATTGGCCTCACCTCGCGGGGCATCCAGGAGCAACTGGGCGTAAACGAACCCGATTACGGTCATCTATTTACGTCTATGCATTGCACCGATAATAAAGTGGATACATCGGCGTTGATAAGCCCAAAAATAGAGGCCGAACTTGCCTTTGTATTAAAAAGCGACCTGGCGGGCGGTAACGTGACGGCGCGAGACGTTGTAAACGCCACGGAAAATGTGATTTGCGCGTTTGAAATAGTTGACAGCCGCGTGGAAGATTGGCGCATAAAGCTGCCCGATACCGTAGCGGACAACGCTTCGTCGGGGCGATATATATTGGGCGCAAAAAAATTACGCTTGTATGACCTAAATTTAGCGGATGTATCTATGAAGCTGTTCAAAAACGGAAATTTGGTGGGTACAGGCACAGGCGCCGCCGTGTTGGGCAATCCTTGCATCGCTGTGGCTTGGCTCGCGAACAAACTATGGGGCTACGGCGTCACGCTTAAAGCGGGCGAGATTGTATTGTCAGGCGCGTTTTCAGCCGCCCCGCCCGCCCAAAAAGGTGATCACTTCGCGGCGGAGTTCTTTAACGCGAAGGGACAGGGGTTGGATAGTGTAGAGGCCCAGTTTATCTAATAAACTCTAGCGTTTTCCAAATTTGTTATGGGTGCGCAGCGGTCAGTGGATATGATCTCGTAGGGGCGCGCAGCGCGCCCGTGAGCTAACCGGGCGATTGCCATTTTGTAAAAACGCTCGTTTAGAGTAATAAAGGCATATTACATGTACGAATATTGAGGGGGGAGTGAGTTCCATGGACAAGATAAAAGTAGGCATAATAGGGCCCGGCAATATCGGAAGCGACTTGATGTTTAAGGTATTTAGAAGCAAAAATCTGGAAATGGGCATTATGGCGGGCATTGTCGAGTCAGAAGGCATAAAGCGCGCTGCGTTTTTGGGTGTGCCCGTTTCTACGGAAGGCGTGAAAGCCGTGGTGGAGCGCGGAGATATCCGTATCGCGTTTGACGCGACCAGCGCCGCCGCCCACGTTAAATTTAACGGGCCAGCCCTTAGGCAAGCGGGCATTGTATCTATTGATCTCACGCCCGCCGCGCTTGGGCCGTATTGCGTACCCAGCGTAAACCTTGAGGCGCTTAAGGAAGAGCCAGACATAAACATGGTGACATGCGGCGGCCAGGCAACCATACCCATTGTGTACGCCGTGTCTCGTGTCGCTGGCGCGCGCTACGCGGAAATAGTGGCGTGCATTTCATCCAAAAGCGCGGGACCCGGCACGCGCGCGAATATGGATGAATTTACCGAAACGACCGCCAGGGCGATAGTTTCGGTTGGCAAGGCTGACAAGGGCAAAGCGATCATTATACTAAACCCCGCCGACCCCCCGCTGATGATGACTAATACCATAATGACGCGTGTTAAAAATCCTGATGTAGGCATAGAAAAAATTCGCGAGAGCATATACGCGATGGTCGATAAGCTTAAAGAGTATGTACCGGGCTATCAGCTGCGCGTACCGCCGCTGTTGGAGGGCGACAAGGTGACAGTTATCGTGTCGGTGCAGGGGCAGGGAGATTTCTTGCCGCCATACTCCGGCAATCTAGACATTATAAATTCCGCCGCTGTCGCCGCCGCAGAAAAAATATCCGCTGCTATGTTGGCGAAAGGAGACGTGTTATAATGCCAAAATCAAATCGCGTTACGCTTGTTGATACCACCATGCGCGATGGCAGCCACGCCATGCGCCACTCATACTCGACGGAACAGGTGGAAAGAATCGCCGAAGGCCTGGATACGGCCGGTATACCCATCATTGAAATTTCACACGGTGACGGGCTTGGCGGGAGCAGTTTTAATTATGGGTTTTCTGAGACGCCAGAGCTTAAGCTTATAGAAGCCGCCGCCAAGAAGGTTAAAAACGCAAAGATTGCCGTGTTGCTCCTTCCTGGCATTGGGACTATAGAAAATTTGAAGGCCGCGAAAGAGTGCGGCGCATCTGTATTGCGTGTCGCAACCCATGTGACAGAAGCGGACGTAAGCGAGCAGCATATCGCCGCCGCCAAAGATTTGGGCATGATGACAGTGGGCTTTTTGATGATGACACACATGGCAAGCCCACAACGCGTTGCGGAAGAAGCCGCGAAGATGGATAGCTATGGAGTGGATTACATTAACCTGGCCGACTCCGCCGGATATATGCTGCCCGATGACGTCGCCAAGCGCATAACAGAAGTTAAAGCGGCGGTTAAAGCGCCTGTCGGTTTTCACGCGCACAATAACCTAAGCCTGGCCATGGCAAACTCGCTTGCCGCCATAGAGGCCGGAGCCGAATATTTAGACGCGACGCTGCGGGGCCTGGGCGCGGGCGCGGGCAATACCCAACTAGAAGCGTTGGCGGGCGTGCTTAAGCGCAAAGATATCGAAACGGGCGCGGATTTTTACAAATTGATGGATCTGGCAAAGGATGCGGTCGATCCCCTAATGCTACGACCGCAGGTTATCGATAACGGAGCTATGATGCTGGGTTACGCCGGTGTGTATTCGTCGTTTTTACTTCATGTGTACAACGCGGCCGAGCGTTATGAGCAAGAACCGCGTGATATCCTTGTGGAGCTAGGGAAGCGCGGCATGGTAGGCGGGCAGGAAGACATGATTATTGATGTCGCCTATCAACTAAAAAACAGCGCGAAAGGCGCCAGCGGCTACACCTTATGAAGTATAATATCACGATAAAAGATACTAACGAGATGTTTACATGCGATGAGAATCAGTTTGTGCTTGCGGCGATGATTAGCGCCCGCAAGGGGCATATAAGCAGCGGATGTTTCGGCGGCGGCTGCGGAGCGTGTAGGGTAAAGGTATTAACCGGCACGTATGAAGTAGTAAAACCAATGAGCCGCGCCCACGTAGGCCCACAAGAACAAGCGAACGGCACAGTGCTGATGTGTTGTGTGCATCCGCGATCAGATATGACGGTGACGCCGTTAAGAACAAGTGAGCAGATTCACGGCCACGCAATTGTTCAATACCTCATTGATGTGGCCGATATTAAAAAGCAATTCGAATAAACTCCTGAATCAGACATAGCCTCTCTTTTATGATGAGGCGCTGGGTACATTGCGCGCGGGGACACGATGTACGCGTGAGCATTATGCCCGTGGGTACGATGTACCCACATACATATCAGATTTCAGATTTGCACCACCAATACATATATGGAGTGATTCTTCATGGGATTCAGTAAATCTTTGCGGCCGGGTCTTGTTCAGTTGCGCGTATTAGACCTGGATAAAACGCTAGACTTTTACACCAACATTTTGGGTAACATAACTGTTACGACAAATCTAAACAGACCTGTACAAATGCGTACAGCAGTATAGATTTCAACAGAATACCCTTCGTATCGTGTAAGCGGTGCGAACTCCACGTTAATTG
>JAISGK010000058.1 GCA_031263155.1 Clostridiales bacterium | reverse complement strand
AACAGAATGAGGAACAAAAACAATTATTTTGAGGAAATGCGCGAACAAAAAATTAACGATTTGTTCACATAAATAATCTTGACTTTTGAATAGCATCCTCAATCATTTTATTAGCACATCCTTGTGTACCTTATAAAATGGTTGGTGATCCAAATGAAAGTTAATCAACCAAAGAGATTGCGGATATACTTAAAAGAACTCGTTAGTCACTCTCATGAAATCTTGTCTTCAGAAACATTTCTTGCACTGGCGAGAAAACGCCCCAGCGCATTTACAAGGAATAGGAAGATGCCATTGTTCTCTATGATCGGTTTGATGATCAATCAAATTAAATCCAGTACGCAGGCCGCTCTTGAACATTTTTTTGATTTGTTTGGTCATTCAGAAATCAGTATATCGCAGCAAGCGTTTAGCAAAGCAAGGCAAAATCTAAGATGGGAAGCCTGCCGCTACTTGATGGAGCAAAGTGTCAACTTTATATACGAAAAAGGCTATAGCACTTGGCATGGCTATCGCGTATCGGCAATTGACGGTTCCAAAATGCAGTTGCCCAGCGATCCGAGACTTAGAGATATTTTTGGTACGACTGGGAGGAACGATACGGCGGTGACCGCTCAATCTTCTTGTTTGTACGATGTTTTGAATGGCTTTATCATAGATGCTAAGATAGCTCCTATGTCTACTGACGAACGTTCTTTAGCAATGGGGCACATCGATCACCTTGTCAGTATGCCTTCATTCAAAAAAGAATTGATCATTTTCGATCGCGGCTACCCTTCTTTTGAATTGTTGCGCTATTGTGAGGACAAACATATCGCTTACCTGATGGGACTACGTTCCAAGTTTAATTTGGATATTGATCAGATGTCACTTGGAAGTCATCTATATACATTAAAACAAGGAAACGCGAAGATCAAGTTGCGTGTGATTAAGTTTACCCTCCCAAGCGGTGAGACAGAGACGTTGATCACCAATTTGTTTGACCGAAGAATGGGAGAAAACGCCTTCTGTAAGCTATATTTCAACAGGTGGCCAATAGAAACCCAGTATAGCCACTTAAGACATAAACTTGAGATTGAAAATTTCTCCTGTCGTACTGAGGAAGGTATCTATCAAGATTATTACATTACGGCCTACCTCTTTAATTTTGTTGCGACCGCCGCCGCAGAAGCTCAGCCCATCATTGACCAAGCCAGAGAAGATAAGGATAACCAATATGAATATCAAGTCAATTTTAACCGGGCTGTCGGAGTTTTTAAGGATCGGCTGGCTCGCGCCCTTTTGGAAGATGATCCAGTGAAACGGGCTGCTCGCGTAACAAAAATAATCGAACGCCTGACCAAAAAATTGACTCCAATTAGACCAAATCGTTCTGTGCCGAGAAATCCACATCCAAGAAAGGCAAACTTTCACTTTAACCAAAAATCAAATTGTTAATACTGGTTGCTGCTAAGTTGTTGACATTGGGTGGACAACATAAAAGTCCAGGCCGAACAAACCTTCCCTCTCAAACCTGCTTGTCCTTTAAAATCGGCCTTGACACGGGTCAAGCAATTGATTATAATGCCGTAAGAACGCCAGAATCCACTCGCTACTGTGGCTCAGGGGTAGAGCAATTGATTCGTAATCAATAGATCGGGGGTTCGAATCCCCCCAGTAGCTTTTAAAAAACCTTGCTAAATCAGCATTTCTAAAAATTAGGAAGGCTGATTTTTTTGTTGCAAGCCAAAATTGTGGTTTATTTGTGGTTTATTGCCGCAACAAAATATTAAAAAATACGGCTAACTACAGCGTTTTACATAACAAAAAGTCAATGCGCCGTTGCTTTTAATTTTGCAACAGCGCTAATTATTCTGTTACCTAAAACACACTTAATACAATCGCCAAGCGGTCAGCCGCCGCTGTTTCACTTACTGCCGTCTCCAACTGCTCTCAATACAGAGCTATGATTTGCTCGTCGCTCATGCCATAGCTCCTTCCCTTGTCCGCTTGAAAGATCTTTCACCTATATAGATAGGCCGAAAAATTCACCGAAGGTTGCGCTGGGCGTAAAAAATTATTGACCAAATTCATGAAATGGGCTATACCTAGATAAAGGAGATTGAGATGGATAAACCTACGTTGATAATCATTGCTGGCAGGCCCGGCTCCGGCAAATCTACGCTGGCGCATATAATTGCCAAAGAGATAAGATGCCCATTAATAAGCAGGGATGAAATAAAAGAAGGCTATATAAACACACTCCACATAGAACACAATAAGATTAAAAACGAAGAAAACATAAAGATATATGATACATTTTTTAACGTTATTGAGCTATTATTGGATAATAGAATAACCATAGTAGCAGAGGCGGCGTTTCAGCATAAACTTTGGTTTCCCAAGTATGAGGTTTTAAAACAAAAATCGCGCATAAAAATAATTATATGCAAAGCAGAGGTAGATCTAGCATATAGGAGATATTCGGAACGCAAAAATAAAGATCCGTTAAGGGAGTATTTTCATGGCGACACGGCAACTTCGGCTGAAAATAATATATATGAGCCTCCGCAATTTCCAGAACCCACATTAGAGATAGATACGACAAATGGATACAAGCCCAATTTATTTGAAATAAAATTGTTTATAACTAATGGAAAAAATATATAGGGGCTACTTAAAAACTAAAAGTGGCGGAAAACTGGCATAAAAACCCAGAACGTGATATAATACCTGTAAAGGAAAATAGTAAAAAGCCTGGAAAACCTTTCAGGGGGAATCCTCTTATGAAAGAAAACACACTTTCGTTTACGGTACAAACAACCCCGCAAAACTTGAATCTATGCGTACCTGGTAAAAGAGAAGAAGGAATTGAAACAACTCAACTGTTATTATCAAAATCTCTGCCTTTAACAGTGGGGATTTTGCCAATAAGCAAGTACATAATCATTTCGGCAATCTTATTCAGCGGCAGCACATAATCCAGGCCGCCTAACTCGCGCGCCCTGCGCGGCATCCCATATACGACAGACGTAGCCTCGTCTTGCCCTATGGTTTTTGCTCCGGCGTTGCGCATTCGCGCGATTCCATACGCGCCGTCTTCTCCCATGCCTGTCAGAATCACGCCTATCGCGTCAGCTCCTGCAACATTCGCCACAGAGTTAAACAATATATCGGCGGCAGGCATCACTCCATGAATCTTTTCTCCTACAAATATTTGCACGGCAAAACCATTGGCGCATTTTATTACGCGCATATGGCAATCCGCTGGCGCTATAAGAGCCAAACCCGGTTTAAGTATGTCGCCTTGCTTCGCCTCTCTCACGCGAAATGCGCATATGCCGTCCAACCGGTCGGCAAATATTTTGCTAAACCCGCTCGTTATGTGTTGCACCACCACGATAGGGGCAATGTTAGCGGGCAAAGAATGAAACACTTTTTCTATGGCGACCGTGCCGCCTGTTGACGCGGCAATGGCTATTATTTTACTTGCAGATCGCTTGTTGGCGGCCTGCAATTTTTGCATCGCCTCAATTATGTTGGAATCGGCAAGCAAGCCCAAATACCCCCTTTTCACAATATTTTCCCACACATACGCTAATGTATACGCTAAAAAAATGTACCAGCAGTCGCACTTATATAGGACATAGCGAATATGATGTAATTGACGGCGTTCGTGCCACGATAGAGCATTATTAAGCTTGCTTATTTAGAATAGGCATACAACGTCGTTAATAATAATTCGAGGAGAGTAAAAAATGGCTGCGGCCAATCTTTCGAAAACATCGAACACAACTACCGTAAGTCCTGGCGATATCGTTACGTACAGCATAGCTATTGAAAACCCAAGCTCATTGGTGTTAACAGGAATACAACTGACTGATCTTGTGCGCGGAATTTCAGGAGCTACGGTTGTCCCAAATTCTGTTACAATCGACGGCGTCGTTGTAACTGGAGCGGACCCAATTAACAGTCCCGTGCCCATTCCCGACATGAATCCGAGCGGGGTTGCCAATGTGACATTCCAGGTAGAAACCCCGCAGATCACCGGGCTGGGAGCTCTCATGTCCGACACGGCCCAAATTGATTATACTAGCGCATCAGGTACAGAATCAGCTCAAAGCGGGGACTTGAATGTACTTGTCCTCGCGAATCTTATAACAGGCCCAACCGGCCCGACAGGGCTTCAAGGCGGCACAGGTCCAACCGGCCCGACAGGGCTTCAAGGCGGCACAGGTCCAACCGGCCCGACAGGACTTCAAGGCGGCACAGGTCCAACTGGCCTGACAGGGCTTCAAGGCGGCACAGGTCCAAGCGGCCCGACAGGACTTCAAGGCGACCCCGGCTCAACCGGCCCGACAGGACTTCAAGGCGGCACAGGTCCAACCGGCCTGACAGGACTTCAAGGCGACACAGGTCCGACTGGCCCGACAGGACTTCAAGGCGGCACAGGTCCAACCGGCCCGACAGGACTTCAAAGCGACACAGGTCCAACCGGCCCGACAGGACTTCAAGGCGACACAGGTCCGACTGGCCCAACCGGGCTTCAAGGCGGCACAGGTCCGACCGGCCCAACCGGACTTCAAGGCGACGCAGGCCCGACCGGCCCGACAGGATTGGACACAGGCCCGACTGGCCCTCAAGGCGCGCAAGGCCCTATTGGCCCACGAGGCGATACTGGCGAAAAAGGAGATCCGGGTTCTACGGGGATGCCCGGTCCTACGGGTCCTCAAGGCCCTGTTGGTCCAAGAGGCTATAATGGCCCTGTCGGCGCGGTTGGGCCTATGGGACCAATGGGCCCTGCGGGATCTGTGGGAGCAATGGGTCCTATGGGAATGCAAGGTCCTAAAGGCGACACAGGCGCGCCTGGTCCTGTAGGCCCAATGGGGCCAATTGGTCCTGCCGGCAGCCTGGAGCTTAACAGCTGCTATATCGTATCAATTCGGAGCCAAATACTAAATTACGAGAGTCCCGTTTGGCTGGAAGATGTGGTTTGCCAATGCGACTCATACGCCATTCAACCGGGAAGCCACAATGTATGCCTTGAGCGCGGCAGATATTTAATAAATTATCGCTTGTCTGCGAAACCGTCATGCGCCAGCAGAGTCGTGTCATTAAAGTTCGCGATGATTGTAGACGGTCTGGAATACCCTACGAGTTCTGACGGCTACTCTTACTGCGGCGAATTCGCGGAGGTATGCGGAACAATGATAGTGCCGTGTGATCGGACAACCGAAATAAAACTCGTTAACCTTTCAAGGTTTGAGGTAGTCGCGTCGAGATTGGAGCTTACAATCGTTAAAATACAATAATCCGCCGCCCAATAGCGCGGCAGACGCGGGGGCATGTAATGACCCGCCTTGCGCAATGACGAGTGGGGGAATTATATGATAACTATCAGTTTGTGCATGATTGTGAAAAATGAGGCGGATGTGCTTGCGCGCTGTCTTGATAGCGTTAAAGACGCCGTCGATGAAATAATTATCGTAGACACCGGCTCTACTGACGAAACCAAAAACATCGCGCTAAGGTATACCGATAAATTGTATGACTTTGAGTGGGTAGATGACTTCGCGGCCGCTCGGAATCGCTCCTATGAAAAATCGACTATGGATTACCAGATGTGGCTTGACGCGGACGATATTATTTCGCCGGAGTCGTTAAGCGCAATGCTAGAACTAAAAAAAACATTAGACATTTCTATTGAAATGGTGACGATGAAATATATTACCCATTGGGACGCTAATGGCTATCCTCTGCTCTGTTCCACGCGCGAAAGGTTAACGCGAAGGGACTTGAATAAACAATGGCAAGGCGCTGTGCATGAATGTATACCCCTAGGCGGAAATTATCTGGAAACCGATATAGCAGTATGGCATAAGAAATTGCATTGCGGCGATCTGAAGCGTAACATAAATATATATCTTAAGATGCTGGAAAACAAAAAAAGTTTCTTGCCGCGCGATCAATACTATTTTGCGCGTGAATTGAAAGAAAATGGCCGATATGTCGAATCCGCCATGTGGTTTGCCAAATTTCTGGACGACGGGCAGGGTTGGGTAGAAGACAATATAGCGAGCTGCCTTAGCTTGGCGCTTTGCTATAAGAATATGGGCCGAAACGATAAAATTTTGCCTGCCCTAACGCGCAGTTTTTTATATGATGCGCCCCGGCCTGAGATATGCACTAGGATAGGTTATTATTACAAGGAAAAGAAGAACTTTGAGTGCGCCCTTAAGTGGTTTCTTACCGCGCTGGGCGCAAGCAACCGCTCTAGCAAAGGATTCGTGCTACTCGACTATTGCGGATATATACCCTGTATAGAGGCGTGCGTTTGCAGCGGCGAGTTGGGAGACCTGGGGAGCGCAAAGATATATAACGAAAAGGCGGCGGAATACAGGCCGGAAAGCCCGGCGGTTATCAATAACCGTAAATATTTGGAAGCGCGCGGGGTATAATCGTAGTTCTGATCGGGTAAGAGGGCACCCATTAATTGAGCGGCCTCTTACCCGATTGCCATTTTCCTATTTTGCGAATGTTTTTACCCGCCTACTGCAAATGGGTCAAAAAACGGGTCAAAGTGAAGGGATCACACAATGGGTGAGGCGATTGTTTTTATGGTTTTTTCTATCGCGCCGCAGTCCTTGGCGTAAAAGCGAACCTTGATTTCGCCGGGGAAGAATCGGAAAGTATAGGAAAATATAGGGGAGTATAAGAGAGTATCACCTCGACCGATTCATCGGAGGTGATGCTTTCCTATACTCCCCTTCTTTGGCGCTTTCGCTTTTCTTCCAACAAACAACGCCGGAGGACGCAAGAAGAAAAGAAAAAAATTATGAAACGCTTTTATGCTAACGCAGTCTTATAGATAGACGAGGAGGTGATGAAGTGGCGTTGGATTTTGAGCAAATATATAAAGAGCATTTTACTGACGTATATAAATATGTGTTATCTCTTAGCCGTGATGAAACTATTGCGGAGGAAGTTACACAGGAAACATTTTTTAAGGCTATGCGGCACATAGACAAGTTCAACGGTTCGTGCAAATTATATGTATGGCTTTGCCAAATTGCCAAAAACACCTATTTTTCCCTTTTTCAAAAACAAAAGCGAGCTGTTTCAATCGTTGATATGGAATTTTCAGATACAGAATCAGATATTGAAACGGATTATCTTGATAAGGAATCAACGAAAAGATTACACGTCCTGCTTCATGACCTTGATGAACCGTATAAGGAGGTTTTTACTTTGCGGGTATTTGGAGAATTGAAATTCTCACAAATCGGTGGGTTGTTCGGAAAAACCGATAGCTGGGCAAGGTTGATTTTTTACAGGGCAAAAAAACAATTACAGGAGGGGTTGAAATGAAAACATCATGCGAGATAATAAAAGACTTACTGCCGTTGTACCATGATGGCGTTTGCAGTAATGACAGTAAGGCGATGGTTGAGGAACACCTTTCCGAATGTGATAACTGCAAGAGCGAGCTACAGGCAATGGACGCGACATTATCCATTGACAGAATGGAGCAAAACTTGAACGAAGCCGAAGCGGTAAAAAAGCTGTCAAAGAGGTGGAAAAAAGGAATGGCAAAATCGTTGTTGAAAGGGATTTTATTCACCATTTTACTAATTGCTGTACTTGCCTTTGTTCTCTATATCTTCATGGATTTTCAAATGATGTAATAATCCTATGGGAGGATTTTTATTATGGGCCAATATATTTTAACAGCCGAGCATATCCAAAAGAAGTATGACGGGCAAACCGTTTTACATGATGTTTCCATTCATGTAAAGCAGGGTGATATTTATGGGCTGATTGGTAAAAACGGCTCGGGAAAAACAACGCTGTTTCGTATCTTGACGGGGCTTATTCAAGAATACGGCGGGACGGTATCCATAAGCAATATTGATAACCGCGCAAGCAGGGCTTCTGCTGTGATAAACTCTCCGTCGCTATTTCTTAACATGAACGCTTTTGAGAACATGAAAGAACAATCCTATCTATTGGGTATGCGCGGCGAGGGTAAAATCAAACAAGTCTTAGAAACCGTCGGATTGGCGTACAGTAATAAAAAGTTGGTTAAAAACTTTTCGCTTGGCATGACACAAAGATTAAAACTGGCAATGGCGTTACTGGAAAGCCCCGACATACTTATTTTAGACGAGCCGGCCAATGGACTTGACCCGGACGGCATTGCCGAGTTACGGGCGCTATTGCTCCGCCTAAACCGCACAAGCGGGATAACAATCTTGATTTCCAGCCACATTTTGAGCGAGTTGGCACAGATAGTCACCTGTCTTGGTATTTTGCATAACGGAGAAATTGTGAAAGAACTGTCTGCGCACGACATTCTCCAAAACGGAACAAACTTGGAAAAACTCTATATGCAGTACACAAAAGGGGGGAATAGCCATGGCTAATATTATAAAGAGCGACCTTTACAGGTTCGGAAAAAGCAAACTGCTTTACGGCATTATAATATTCACAGGCGTTATAGCTTTTGCTCTTATCATGCTTGCGCGTCAGGACATTCGCGTAGGTATTTCTGTTTTTGGTAATTTAACGGCATTTAAGGGGATTGATGATGTTATTCAGATAGGTTTATCATACCAAAAAGGGCTTGGAATTTTTATTGCTATCCTGCTCTCTATATTTATAGGGCAGGAATATCAATGGAAAACATGGCAACATAAATGGATTACAAATAAAAGTCGTGCCCGTATTTATCTGTCAAAGGCCATGCTTTCATCAGCTGCATCAGCCTCAATCTTCTTGATTTTTGAAGTGGTCGCGCTGCTTGCTTCAAATCAAATCCGAGAAATATTGATAAGCGGATATGTGGCAACCGTTATTTGCGGATTATTTATTTACGCCGCGTTGGGCGCGCTAATCTGTATGCTGTCTATGCTGATAAAAAACGATATAGCGTCTACGGTTATCTGCCTTTGCTATGTGCTTTTCAGCGAAACATTAGCGTCCGTTATAGGAAATGTGAGCAGCTTTTCCGAAACCGTGTCAAGATTTATGGGGTGGGTTATCCAACATTCCATTTACGGTATGTCAACGGCTGTTTCATCAACGATTGCTTCAACCAACCTTGTATTAAGCATTATAATTAACTCACTTGTAACCATGCTTTTATCTACCGCGATTGGACTTACAGCCTTTCGGAAATACGAGTTATGACAGGGGCGCGGCACAAACCGCGCCCCCACAAGCTGCTCAATAGATTTTTCAAAAACGCGGGGAATTATAATGTCAAATATCTCCCAGTAATTCTTCATCGGGCAGGATTTCATCGCCGGGCAGAACATCCGTCTCGCTGTCCTCATCCTCGCTCGGTTCTGGAGCGGGAATGAACTCGGAGAGATATGCTTCCGCTGGAAGACCCGCCAAATACGCTGGCAGATTTATAATAATACCGTCCATAGAGTAGGGCAAAGGCAGTGTTACAGTGAAAGACTGCTCTTCGCCATCTTTTTCCCTGGTAACCTCCAGGGCCACGCCAAGGCCTTGGCCAATACAAGTTGCCATGCCCCTTTCCCTGCCGCTAAGGCTGGCCACCTGTTCACCGTCCACAAACGCCACTATTTTATAAAGGGCGGCGTAGGTCTGGCCATTATAATCCATTGACTTATTGTCAAGGTATACCGTATGTCCACGCCCGATGACCATCATCACACCCGCTATGACAAGCAGCGACAGGATAGAGGCGGCCCTAAAAAGAGCAACTCGCTTTGACTTCAATTCCCCTCCCCCTTGCCCTGTGCGTCCTCAAGCATTTTGCCAGCCTTGCTCTTTGCCATTCGCTTCTTTGCCTCATACATGACAAGGGCGACTGTAATGATGCCATAACTGACAAATACGCGGAAATACTCGCCGATCATAGAATCGCCCGTTATCTTGGCGCCTGTTGACGGCGCTACAATAAACATTAAATGGAAAAGGGTGACACCAAGAAACACATTGCCGATAGAAGCCCGCTCTACAGAGGCGCCGCCCACCAACAACGCCGCAATACAGAACATACCGATTTGGGAATGGGAGCTGTATGTGGCTATGTTGCCCATGTTTTGCAGGTAGATAATCATCCCCAAGCCCGCAAAAACCGTAGACATGATGATGGAGACGATGCGCGTCCGTTCCACCTTGATACCCGCGTTACGGGCCACATCCATATCCTGGCCGACAGCCCGCATATCTTGGCCCAGTTTGGTCTTGCGGAACAATATAATGAAAAGGCAGAGCATGGCGATAACCAAAAATGTTAAAACAGGGATTTTTGCGCCGCCGATTCTTATGGCAAGCAGGTTGTCCAGGTGTTGCCGCATATTAAGCAGGCTGACCGTGTTGCGGATGCCATAGCCCCTGGGCAACTTGATGGATGTGTGGATAATTGGAATGATTGGTCCCATCATATACAACACAACCAGTTGATACAAGCCATTGATAAAATAACTAATGATATAACTTGTGATCATCTCCCTGCCCTTGGCCATATTAAGCATTTTGCCGCAGAACAATCCCAACAGGAGTGAAATTGGGATAGAAATAATCATGGCAAGAATAATTCCGGGAATACCCCATATCTGCCAGTCAGCTACCAGGATCAGGGCGATCTGACCGGCCATTGCGCCCAAGGTCATGCCGAAGTTCAAACCCATACCCGCCATGATAGGGATGAGCAGACTCAGTATTAAAAATGTATTGCGCCCCATCCTCGTAATGATTTCATTGAGCAGATAACCGGGCGAAAAACCGGAAATGGGGATGCAAACAGCGCAGATTATGATAAACATAATCGGCACGGAGTTGTTCTGTATAAGTTCAAGGAATGGATTCTTCTTGCTTTTCATGTTTTGGCCTCCGTCTTCCTCGTCAGGGCATAGAGGATCATGCCGTTGGAAACGACTACGCGGATAACCTCGCTCATATCCATATGGATCATAGAGTTCATTACTGTTGGCGTCATAGTCACAAGTCCCTGGAACAAGAATGTACCGATAACAACGTTGGCAATGGAAGCCTTGTTTACCGACGCCCCGCCGATCAAGATGGCGGATACCGCAGGCAGAGCCATGAAGAAGGGCCCCATATATAACTGGATAAAGCCAAAACCCTGTTCATAAACCAATATGCCTATCGCGGACAGCCAAGTGGACATCAGCACCGACAATGCGCGCATCTTGTCTACATTGATGCCGCTAGCCCTTGCAAAAACGGGGTTTGAGCCAACGGCTGTCATGGCGGTGCCGGTTTTCGTGTGCAGGAACGACCACATTAAAAAGGCAAGTGTGGCAAAGAACAGAAGGCTTCCAACCGGAATGGACAGGTTGCCGATATTGATCCTCAAAAAATTGGCCAGAACCTTATCGTAGAATCCCTCTAGGGAAATCGTAGTGCGCAGCCCCTTTCCAGCCATCCCCCAAACCATAGTGGGGCTGCGATATGGCAGCAGGAGCCACATCATGCACATAAGAGAAACGGAAGAAAACCCTACGTAGGTGGCAATCATCATTTCCCCGCCCTTTATCTTATTTAAAAGCCAACCATAGCCGCCGCCCAGTAGCAGGGCAAAGGGCGTTGCTATCGCCGCCGCCATAACGAAGCTCGTCGCTCCTGTAAAGCCAAACTCGATAGACAGCGTGGCCCCCAGCAAGCCGGAGATGATGCCAAGGGGAAGGCCAAAATTAAGCCCACAGCCAGAATGCACCATAGGTACCATAGCAAGCACCATAACCGCGTTCCAGCTAAAGCGGTTGATGGTGTTGGTAATCTGCGTCGCGAAGTCCGCCCCGACAAACGGCGCCATAATAAATAGTATAAGAAGGAAGCCGGCGATAATGAACCTGGGTAGACCAAAGCCGCGTATAAATTCCAGAAATTTTGTATTAATTCCGATGGTTGCTTCATTGCCTGTTTTATCCATGTCGCCCTCCTATATAACTTGGCTGACCATCAGCAGACCAAAGCTTTCCGAGGATTCGGTCGCCGGTAAAATGCCCGCTATCTTTCCGCCCGATACAATGGCGATGCGATCGCAGATCATCCGCAGCTCCTCAAGTTCGGAAGATATCATCATGATTGTGACGCCGTTTTCTCTATTGAACTTACGCAGCGCGCTGAGAACCAGAGATTTTGCGCCTACGTCGATGCCTCGGGTGGGTTCTGATACAAACAGGAATTTAGGCTGTAGGGCAAATGCCTTAGCCAGACACACTTTCTGCTGGTTTCCGCCGGAAAGCTCTTTCGCCTTTTGCTTCGTACTGGTGCATTTGATTTGAAGCTCGTTGATATACCTTTTCGTAATCTCGCGTATCGCTTTTTCATCTCTCCAGCTTATAAGCCCCCCAAAGTATTTTTTGAGGAATTTATTCTGAATTTGCATGGCCGGGAACGCGATATTCCATTCCAACGTTTCGTCCAGAAGAAGCCCGACGCCGCGCCTGTCCTCGGAGACAAAAGCCAGCGAGCAGTCCAGGCATTTTCGCGGGCTGTCGAGGGGAATGGGCTGCCGGTCAAATTCTACCGTGCCTCCCGCGTGGTAAAGCCCCATAACACCGTTGGGTATGCCTAGCTTACCTTGGCCGGCAAGCCCGCCAATGCCCAGAATTTCGCCTTCCACAACGTCAATATCGACATTTCGCACAGCCTCGCCAGGCATGTCTACCCAGAGCTTGCGAATAGACATAATGGTTTTTTTGTTCGGGCCAATCTTTACATCCTCGCGGGATGATTGGACACTCCTGCCCACCATCCACCTTGTTATTTTCTGCACATCGGCGTCCTTTGCGAGAGCATCCCGCACGACCGCGCCATCGCGCATAACGACGACCCTGTCGCACACCCCGAGGATTTCGTGGAGCCTATGGGTAATGAATATAACGGCGATGCCTTGCGCCGCCATGCTGCGGATAGAATCCAGCAAAGCGGCTGCCTCCTTTTCTGTGAGGACTGCGGTGGGTTCATCTAGGATGAGAAGTTTTAGTTGCTCCTTGCTGAGTTCTCGGGCAATTTCAGTAAACTGCTTATGTCCCACCGGCATGCTACTAATTACCATTTTGGCATCGATATGTACGCTCATTTTGCCAATGGCGCGCTCAGACTGCCTATTCATCTCGCTAGTGTCAAGCTTGTCAAGCCTATCCCCGAATATTTCGGAGAGCACGTTCTTCTTAAGGGGCTCCCGATTGAGCAGGATGTTTTCTGTGGCCGTAAAACCGGGGATCAGCGAAAACTCCTGATGCACCATGCCAATGCCCGCTTCCAGAGCGTCAAATGGCGTAAGGAAATTGACCTCCTCACCGTTTATCAAGATATCCCCCTCATATCCGCCGGTTTCACGAATGACGTTCATGCCAAAGAGGATCTTCATCAAAGTACTTTTGCCAGCGCCGTTCTCGCCAACGAGGCCTAAGATCCCCCCTTTTTTGAGAGTAAAGTTAATATCATTTAAAACCCGGTTGCCGAAAAAATCCTTCTTCACACCGCGTATTTCCAATAACGGTATCTCATTGCTCATATCTACGCCTCGTCCACATGATTAAAGGGGGGAGGCTCTCCCTCCCCCCTCACGGATCAAAACTTGGTGATTCAAAGGGCCTTACTTAACGGTGAAGTATTTTTCTGGTACCTCTATAGTGGTAGAGCCCATATAGCGACCGGGATCGCCCATAATGTAGGTATCCTGATAAATAAGGAATACGTTGTCCAACTTTACGCCCGTTTCCACATTGGTATAATTGGAACCGTTCCACTCGGCGGCGGGGGAGAACTCACCGTATGCCTCGGCGAGTTTGGCGATATCTGTCAGTTCACTCTCGCCGTTAACCACGTTAAGCGCGTGTTGGGCAAGCCCGGCGGTGGTGATGTAGCCATAAGAATATGCCCATGTGCCGAATTTGCCCGCGCCGCCCTTTTCCACTACGGCAGCCTCAACCTTCGCGAGGATTTTAGCAAAGTCGCCGGCTTCGGCAGTCAGGTCAATGCCCAGAGCGCCGGGGTAACCCATGAGCGGGGATGGCAGGTCAGCCTCTATAAAGAAGCCGCCATACTCCAAAAGCTGCTTGAGCAGAGGTTCGGTGTGGGCGTCGTTAGTGCAGAAGTACGCGGCGTTCACGCCGTATTTATCCACCCACTCGGGGACTTTTTCAAGGATATAGGCCTGAGCGCCGGCAACGCCTACATCAGTAGTCGGATCAGGAGCGGTCTCGAGGACGAATTCCATACCAAACTCTTCGCACGCGGCCCTCATAACAGCGACACGGCGGCTCATCGTTTCATAAGCCATATGGCGGGGGAAAGAGATATGTACGAAAGTGTCGCACCCCAGTTCATGGGCCGTGCGGATCATCAGGTAGCCGCGAGCCACAAAATCGTTATTGACAACAAGGTCAGCGGCGCTGCCGATTTCGGGCAGATCCTCATGGGATTCGCCGGCAATGCAGATGATATCTGGGCGGCGTTCCTTGATTTGGCGAAATGCCTCGGTGGTGCCGGGAACCGCCTGGTTAATGATGATGGCCTTCGTCTGCGGGTCGTCTGAAAGGTTGACGATGGTTTGGATGGTAGTTTCCAGCTCGTCGGTGAAGTTGTCAGGATAGATGGCAAGCGTGACCATATCCTCACCGTACTTGGCCTGGAACGCCTCTGCCCCCCGGCGGTCGTCTTCTGACTGAGAAACGGAACCTGTCACAATGCCGATTTTTATCCCTTTATCTGCTTCGGTTGTGAGTGCTTCAGAGGGCTGTCCGCCTTCTGATGACTGTTCCGGAGTACCAGTTGACGGGGCACCGCCGCAAGCAGCCATAAAGAGCATACTGACCGTAAGCAAAAGACTGAGTGTTTTGCGCATGTTTTAATGACCTCCATTAAAGATATGTAACAATTTCATTATTATATATCCAATTATATATCCAAAGGCGAAATAGGTCAATATACGGTGATAATTTATTCGCGTGAATCCCTAAAACTGTTACTATTCACGGTTTAAATCAGTAGGAGATAAATTAAGATTGCTTTTGGCGTATCCGCAGGGGTACGCAATTTTTTTGCCAAGGCAGGTATAATATTTTTTAGAATAATACCTATTTTCTCTTGACAATAGGTAGATTATATGCTATCATATACCTATAGAGAGGTGGCAGGAATGTCATTAGTCAAAGCCAAGAACAAAAAATCAGGGATCACTTATGTTTACGAGTCCGAGTCATATTGGGACAAAGAGAAAAAGCAGCCAAGAAACAAACGCAAACTTATCGGGAAGATCAATGATCAGACAGGGGAGATCGTAGCTACGAGAGGACATGCCCGCGTAGAAGATTCGGCTGCCTCTGCCCAAACCGGTGCAGAGTTGCGTAGTTTATGCCACGCCTATAAAAAGCAAGCCGCCAGCCAAGAGAATTTAATACGCTCACAGGCAGACGAAATAACGAGGTTGAAGTCTGAAAAGAAAGAAATGGCAAGAAGGCTAATGGAACTGGCAAAAAGTTACGGAGCCTAAATCCAGCCTGACTAAGGAGAGCCAACGATGAAGCTCACTGGGGATATTCGCCGCGATTTTGAAAAAGTCAGCGCTGCAAATACACAAATGAGAGATCGCATATTGGAGTATCAAGAAACTCAAAGTGAATGTGGTGAATACACGGCATGAGTATTATATCTATGAATGCCTGGACTGCGGGGAGCGTTTCCGTACTGGAATCGCTCCAAACCTGAGGGCGCAATGCCAGTACGGCCCCATGACGCAGGCGGCAGCGCTGTCCCTCATGGATACGGTAAATCAGGCGCAAAAAACAAATAGAGATATTCCACCCCTGCTCACCATAAAAACAGTTCGCCCAAAAGCTAGACTAACACGACTGTTCTACTGGTTTATTTGGCATACCTACTTTTAAAACTGACCGTGAATAGTAACGCCCAAGCACCGCTCATATCATTTCACCCCTTGACAAACCATACGTCTGGATCATAAAAGTATATTCGATTCCTTCTAATTAATATCAATCGTTTTTCCCTTGAATAAATTTACAAGCGCAAGCACGGCCGAAAACAGCATAGTAAAAATCATGACCGTAACAGAAGTTTCAAATAGATTACCTACAATCCATGTGTTTCCAGCAAGGTCTACGATTTTGGTTCTGTCACTGACATTAGCAATATACTGAACTATATACCCGCAACAAATAAAAATATAGAGCAGGACAGGTTGCAACCAATATTGCTTCGACCGAATTTCCGGCTTATTCGGAAGTTTGCTTTGTCGCTTTGCAAGATATATGGTAAATATCTGCATAAATATATAGCAAGTCAGATACCAACCCAAGAAGTTCACCAAGGGCACTCCGTTGAAACCTCCGCCGTCTTCCCATATCCAAGCGTTAGTGTAGGTGGCTGTTATTGGATCAATCACTAAATCAAACTGACACATTATAAATGTGCTAACGGCCGGCAACGCGAAAACATTAATTTTCTTATCTAAATGCCTATCTGCATGATTCAGAATCAGCGTACCAAGCGACCACGACAAATAGCTTACAGCAATATATATTATACCCACCGGAAATGGCACCTGATCTATGTTCGCTACGACTGAACTATAATGGTAGTTACCAAACGGGAATCCCGTGTGTATACTGATATCTTCAAAAATGGTACTTACACCAAATGCCAACGCCATAAAGACCAGCGTGCTTTTCCAGCCATACCTTTTTGGGGCATGGAAAAGCATAAAGATAGCGCCCACTATCAGTATCATAGTTGAGGAAACATTATGCCAATCAGCCAAAGCAACTATAGCAATTCCATAAATTGCGATAAGTAACCATCGTACAACATTGCTCCATTTCTCGATTTTCAGCTCATCTTTATTCATTCAAAACTCCTCCTGTTCTTAAACCAACTACTGTATGTTGTCTTAGCAACTGTATGTTATAATAATTAAAAATACTTTTCAATATGCAGTAAATTTGATTTTGTATATTACCAAACAGGTAACTCAATTTCTGTATGTTAAGGAGAAAATTTTATGGAATCGAAGACTACAGATAAACGCATCCGTCGCTCGATTAAGCTTATAAAGGATAGTTTTTTTGCTCTCTCGAAGGAGAAGCCGCTTGAAAAAATATCGGTAATGGATATTTGCAATTATGCAGACATAAACCGGTGTACTTTTTATGCGCATTATGAAAATATGGCCGCCTTGCTAAAAGACTTTGAAACGGAATTGTCCGATATGTTCTTACATGCGTTTTCGCTTTACAGCTTTGAGAAAAACTCTCGGGCAGCAGTTGATTCCTTATTTGATTGCATACGAAAAAACCCTGCCCTAATTTCCTTGGCCAGTCAAATAGGCAGAATCGGAAACGGCAATAAAACTCTTGAAAACGCTATCCGTGAATGTGCATTCTCTGAGTGGTTCAGCAATAGTCGAATTTCTCCCGAGCAGGCGCTTTTACTCGAAGCCTATGTTATTAGCGGTGGAAGGCAAATCATTGAGATGTGGGTTGACAGCGATTTTTCCTTAGATGTAAACATGGTAAAAGACGTATTTGAAAATGCACTTAAATACGGTGTTTATTACTTTATATATCATGATCCGAAATAAGTGATAACAGGGAGCGGGTAAACTACCTCCCCAAACTTTGGCTTGTATAAAGCAAATAGGGGTAAAGCCTTCCTGTAAACTGCTCAGAGGTAGGCTCATGAGCCAGTGTTTGAAAAATAATACCGATGTGAGTATCATTCTACCCGATACGCCAATAAGAGGGAGCCCTAAGGAATTTCTCATTATATCATATTTTGCCGCCTGTGAATCACACAAGTGGCGGGTTTCGCTCCATTAAACTATATATATTTCATGTCGAAAATAAAATTTTTTCTCGTTACGCTCAAATAGTCGTTGCAATTTCATATACAACGTGCTATTATCAAAAGAGGAGGGGCGCCATCATGAAGTATTACAAAGAGCTTTTGAGGCAGCGATGCTTCACCCGCGCTGATGTTATAGCTTTGACTGGCAGCGAGGGGGCGGCAAATTCCCTGCTCCATGACTACCAGAAAAAAGGATACATCGAACAGGTCAAACGCAACCTGTATGTCGCTGTTAGCATGGAAACGGAACAGTCGGCAGCAAGCCGATACTATATTGGCTCTCATATAACGGAAGGGTCTTACCTTTCGCACCATTCGGCATTTGAGTATTTCGGCTGCGCCAACCAAGTGTTTTATGAGGTTTATGTGTCCGGCGGCAAGCGCTTCGCGCCTTTTGAATACGATGATGTCATGTTTCGCTACGTTGCCCCGCGCATAAGCCCTGGCATGGTTGAGAGGCCCGATGGCGTTCGGGTGACCGATATAGAACGCACTGTGCTTGACAGCATAGGGGATTTTGAAAAAATCGCCGGGCTGGAAGAACTTCTTCATTGCCTTGAGCTTGTGCCTTATCTGGACGAAATCAGGCTTCTTGCGTATCTGGATGAATACAGAAAGCAAGTTCTGTATCAGAAAACAGGGTATATACTTGAGCATCTGAAAAAGGATTTGAGGCTGTCAGAAGGCTTTTTTGAAGCCTGTGAGAGCAAGGTGTCAAAAAGCGTCCGCTACCTCTATCAAGGGGTGGAGCATGAGCCGAATACCTATAACAAACGCTGGCGGCTGTATGTGCCGCAGAATCTGATGAAGCTGATTTCGCGGGAAGGAGTAACGCATGGCAGCCTATGATAAGCAGATACTATTACGCATATTAGGCGTTCGCTATTTTATACATAGTCTGGCATTATGGTGGAAACGGGCGTGACTGGTCGATTGTTGTGCCCGCTTCTATCTTTTGCAAGGAGGATTTGCAATTGAAAAAGTATATCTTCTCCATAGTTATGTTGTACATATTTTTCACATTATCAGGCTGTAACTTATCTAACAATGAAATGAGCAGCCACGATCCATACTTATCCATATCTTATACCGCCTACGATGATGGTTTGGGTCCCGAAAACGGCATGACATCATCATTGCTTTGCTATGACATCAACTCAAAGGAATTGACAAACGTTTATCAGTTTTCATACACTTCACAATATCCGCTGGGGTGTTTGGATATGGGCAATAATGACGCTTATTTTACAGCCGAAAGCAAAACAAGAGAGAATTGCGATGAGCTATTCGTATGCAATTTACAGACAAATGAAGTACGTCAATTGACCGATACTTTTTTTGCCATCAACTATGTACTCCCCAGTAAGAATGATATTTTTATTGCGGCGGTCAAGCGGAAAACCCTAGCCATACGACCGGTTATGTTTGATAAGCGTAGAGATACACTTGTTTATGGCAATCTTGAAGACGATGATACATGTATTGAATTTATGAGCCTCTCAGCAAACGGAAATGGCGATATTTACGCTTCAACATATTCAAACGCGTCAAGGTATGAGGCTTCTGAAAGGCAAAACGAATTAGGATACTGGCCAATACCGGACTATTCCGTCGTAAAATTTACAGGCGGCGATTTAGCGCATCCTGAAACAATTTTTGTAGCACAGAGCCATATGGTAATGTCTGTGTCAAGCAATGCCCAATTTATTCTGACTAAAGAAATTGATGATTTTTCGGCCAATACATATAAAGCCTATATATACGACATTAAAAATGGCGTAAAGACCGAAATTGAACTTGTCGGGGCGCAAACTTTCGGCACTCTGCTACTAGCGCCGGATGGAAACGGCGCTTATTTCATTGGCACATTGAAAAGCGATAGCGAGCAACGCGGTGTGTATTTCTATGATTTCTCAACAGAATTGATTTCTACAATCGCTCTTCAGGAAACAGAAGGTTTTATTAATAATATGGCGTTAATTCCGTAGATTGTTGGAAGTGTATCATATTTTGCCATGTGTGAATCACACAACTGTGCGTGTGAAGCCCTTGATTTTTGCTTGGCCAACAGGTATAATCGTTAAATCGCTGAAAAAACAGGGAGGCTTATGTGGGCGGGCAAAAGGGCAGGCACGCGGACTGGGCGGTCGAGGCGCGGCGCTTGGACGATGTATTGAGGTTTCTTAACGCGTATCACACCGCGCTGACTCGCAGAAAAGCGGAACTTGACGAAATGGTAGATTATTCCCTTAAACATTTCAACTCAGATAATATGGAGCAGTATAACTCACTGCTTATAAATGTGGACGACCAGCAATTCGCGGCAAAAAAACTCCTTGACGCGCAAAAAGCCCTGCTAAAACCATACTTCGCCCGGGTGGACTTTGTGGCCGACGACGAGGGAAAACCGCAAAATTTTTACATCGGTAAAATGACGCTTATAAAAGACGAGGACAACACGCTAATAATAACAGACTGGCGAGCGCCGGTAGCCACTCTTTATTATGAAGGGCGCATAGGCCGAGCCGCGTATGACTGTCCCGACGGCAACATAACAGGCGAGATAACCCTAAAGCGGCAGTATGTTATAGAAAACGCGAAGCTACAATCTATAACAGATATAGACATTACAACTAACGACGAGTTTTTGCAGGCCGCGCTTAGTTCCAGCAAGGACAGGCGGTTAAAGGACATCGTTACCACCATTCAAGCCGAGCAAAACAAGGTTATACGCGCCGATATGTTTGCCCCCCTCATTGTGCAGGGCGCGGCGGGCGGTGGCAAAACCACGATCGCGCTGCATCGCGTAGCCTACATGCTCTATGCGTATGAAAAGACCGTAAAGTCTAAAAACATATTGATAATGGCCCCTAATCGTTTCTTCCTCAGCTACATCTCCGACGTGCTGCCCGACCTTGGCGTGGAACTGGTGGCGCAGGCTACATTTGAAGAATTCGCGCTAAACTATATTGGGCGACGCTTGCGCGTTAATGCCTCGCTCAATCTCATCGCGTACGCCATTAACACCGGCCCGCATGACAACCCCATGCTGCAAGCCGCGCGGTTAAAAGCCTCCCTTGCGTATCGCGACGCCATTTCCCGCTACTGCAAATATGTTATCACAAAATCTATGCCCAAAGATGATTTTGCGCTCGAAAGGTTTGTCGTTATTGACAACGCGGAGATTCGCCGCTTGCTTACGGTCGAATTCGCCTATCTGCCACTGTGCAAACGCTTGAATGAATTAAAAAAGAGTTTGACTAACTCGCTTAAACGCTTTAGACCACACATACTGGAGCTTATAGATAAATCTTACGACGATCGCAAAAACGAAATAAAACTTCTTATGCCCGACAGCGACGAGCGCCGCGCAAAAATAATCGCGCTGCTTAACGATCGTGACGCGCTAATCAAATCCATCTCTAACAAATCCAAAACACTGGTAAAGAATTATTTGAAAAATATAAAGATAGACAGTCCATTTACGTATTACCTTAAATTGTTTGGCAACAAGGCTTTGTTTACGCGTATGGCGCGCTGTTTCGACGCGGGGGAAGCGGAGATAATATGGGAGCAAACGCGAAAAACTCTGGAGTCACGCAGCCTGGAGGAGGAGGATCTGCCCGCGCTGATGCTTTTAACATACGAGATAAGCGGCAGCGAATTTGATACAAAGGCTATACGCCACATTGTCATAGACGAAGCGCAGGACTACAGCCTGTTTCAATTCGATATTTTAAAACGAATTACAAACAGCCAAAGCGTAAGCATTTTGGGCGATCTTAGCCAAGGTATTTTCGATTATAAGGGGATAAGGGATTGGTGTGACCTGACCAGTCTGTATGACCAGAAGACGCAATTTATGACGCTGGAACAGAGCTATCGCACCACTGTGGAGATAATGGACAAGGCCAACTCGGTTATTAAGCGCTTACCGAACAGAAAAGCGCCTTTTGCCGTGCCTGTAATTCGACACGGCGAACCTGTGCGCGAGATCGTTTTGCCAAGCGCGGCAAGCATAGCCGGTGAAGTGGATAGGGAAGTAACAAGGCTTAAACAAAAGGGCAGACAATCCATCGCGGTTATATGCAAAACGCTGGACAACTGCCGCGAGCTGCAAAAACTACTTAAAGCGCGATTGTTCCTAATTGATGGGACAAATGCGGATTACCCAGGGGGGCTTTTGATTCTGCCCAGTTATCTGGCCAAGGGCTTAGAGTTTGACGCTGTGCTTATCGCGGACGCCTCACGTGACAACTACACAATGGATGAGCTGGATATTAAACTGCTTTATATAGCTATGACCCGCGCCCTGCACGAGCTTATCATTTTCGCGGCGGGTGAGATGACAGAGCTTATTTGATTTGGATTTGAGATGGCTGAATATGTGTATGAAGCCATTATTTAAGTGTTTATCCAAATTCCCCTGTGGCAAACTATACATGTGTTGCTAAAAGGGGGTTTTTTTAATGAAAAAGACTAAAAAGTTTAGGGCGCCGGCCTTTGTTCTGGCCGCGATAATGTCGTTTGCCTGCGCTGTGGGGTTTGCGGAACGTACAGCAAGCGCGGCCGCTAATTCTCTGGGGGTAGACTTTGCCTATAAACTATTGTCCGCCACGCCCAACCTGGGCAGCAACAACGACAGCCCCATCCTGACAAATCTTTACCCCATGGTGGAAAACGCCCTGTTTTTTTGGTCTATGAACCCCGCCAACGTTCAGCCCAATGATGTTACCCGTCTGCGATACAATATAGACGACGGTGTGCAGGTGGAGCTTATCGTTAAAAAAGAATCCTCCGACGCGGCCGATGTGCGGCTGCGCTTGATGAGATTTGGCGCGGGTACTTACGATACGGTTATTAATTACGATACCTTTGACATTTACAAGAACCTTGGCAATAGCGCGGAGGCCAACTATATAGATAAGGCGACATACTTCGCCAACGCGTACAACCCCGGCCTGCCCGCCTATGATGTGCTAACCGACGGCAAGACCTCCGCGAACGGATACAAAAACCTCGCGCCGCATTTCAAGATAAAAGAGGGGTATGGATTCTCGTTTCGCTATGGCGGGCGCGAGTATCATTTTTTATGGAACAGCGACGACGGTGGCAGGTTTTATTTTATGACGCATATGCCGGCGGGAAGGATCTATGACGCCTCGCTGGACTATGCCGCCAATGTATCTACTGCCAATGTCAATAACATTGTGTACACATCCACGACGACCAAACGCGTATGCACCGGTATTGCCCACGATACCATGCGCGTGTTCCCTTTCTCGAACGGGGCAGCCATAACATCAACAGAGCCTGTGACGGCTGACACACCGGCGGGGGGCCAAACCAAGTTTGACATAGACACCGATCTTGCGGGCCATGTTAGATCGTTACAGCGCGGCGCGAACGGCACAGACGCCCCACCCGGTTCGCCTGACAATAAATTGTGCGTGCGCTTCGATAGGCCGCAAGAATATGTCAACCACCAATTCGTTACCGTAAGTAACGCTAAACCCATTAAGATGCAGGTGTTTTTAGACTACAGCGGCAATTCATACGACACGCAGGTTATTGTAAGCGACGTAACGATAGACGCGCCGACGATCTCTCTGGGGTTAAGCAACGGTGTTTCACTCGCCTCGCAGCCATTTGTCGCGGGCGGCGATAGATTGCAGCTTTGGCTGGAGAACATGCGCCCAAGCATACTGTACGAACGGGTGACTTTCTCATTGTCCATTGCCGACGGGAGTATTCTGTTTGACGATACGACTCTGTCAAAAGGGCATACATTTACCTTTCTCAATTATGATATCGTGGTTAACAATGGACAAAACTTCGCGCGCATAAAACCCTATGTAAATGTGAAGGGTTCATACGCGCTGTATGTGGGCGGCGCGCGCACGGCGGTCATTAACCATGACGGCGCGACAGACGATATCTATCTGCCCGCCGCAAGCGGAAACAATGTTTACCAAATCTGGTTCAGCCCTGATAAGCCATTTGACGATAGCCCTGGTTACAAGGGCTATGTATACTCTCAACTGCTGGAATATACGATAGATGAAAGCCAGCTTGAGGTAAGCCCCCCGAATAATTTTAGGATAGTGGACGAAGAGGGCTTGCTCATACCCATACCAAACTACGATGGCAAGGCGGCATACGCGGAATTCTCCGCAGAGTGGGATATTGGATCGCAAACCACTATAGAGGCGCTCCTGGATGCCGCGCCGGGCAATACGCTCACCATTGCCTATGACATATACTCGTTCCTAACCCCGGATATTGCAAAGATTTCACCTATGCCCGCGCCGTTCGACACGATAACAGCCGAGTTGAGCAAGGACGCGGGGGGCGTAGTGAGCGCGGTATACAGCGGAGGCAAAGTAAAGGACTCGCCTACCAACGCGGTTCAATTGCAGGCGGTTCCCGCGCAGGGGAATGTTTTGCGATATGTCTACAAACTTAGGGTACCGTTCAGAACATTGGCTGTAAAAAGCGGCGCGTCCATTAGTTGGCCTGTGCCAGGGCAATTGGAAGGGGCAATGGTTTTTCCCAATATATATTTCTTTGGCGCGAAGATTACATCGCCTGTCGTCAGCGACATGTCCATTATAGACAGCATGACCCTAAGCGATTTGGCCAATCTGCTTTTGCCGCCGCCGCAGGATCTTACGCTTAACAAAACAGGCGCTATGACGTTTACCTCGCGGTTTTCACTTGCGGGCGACGCGATAATGAATTTCATACAGCTCAACACGCCCTACGACGCCAATATTTTGCAAGCCAACCTTTATCTGTGCCAAAACGAGTCCAAGCTGAAAAATCCGCCGCAAAATTTTGATGCGCTGGATGTGGTAGAAGTGGATACAGCGGGTGAGCGAAGGTTTGATTTTTCCGCGTATGACGAGGGGGTGACGCCTATACTTGTGGACGAAGTGGAATTGCGCGACCTGTTGCGCCAGGGTAAAATTATAAAACTTACAGGTATAGCGCTGCAACCCGGTGAGATAAGCAGCGTGTTTAACGATAGGACCAACCCCACAATCAACCTAGAATTTAATGGCATGGACGAAAATCAAAAATATTTTGCCATGTCAGAACTCGTACTTACGCAACAAAGCGGGGGACTTAACGATAACATCTTCACCAGCGAAACCACCAAGATTGCCGGAGTGACCACCGAGGGCGAGATCGAATACCCCGGCGCGAATGAAGAGTATCCGCCGGCCCCAATACTAAGCGTGGGCGAAGTGGCTAACAATTCTGCCGAGATTTTATGGGACGATATTTTGGGCGGCACAGTAGAATACGAAATAATCCGTCTGCGCGGCGAGCAGATGAACCCCGCCATGTTAAACTCACATTCTCCACTTGAGATCTTTTTCGAATCGCTCCCCATAACGGACAAAGCGGCGTGGCGCACAGATGGCGAAGGCGCTTCCACAATACTAAAATTGGTTAATGGCGCGTTAAGCCCGGCGGAGCCTACTGAGGCGTTATTTGAGTCGGAGATGGGCTCCAGGCGGCTTGTGTTCACAGATTATACGCTCACGCCCAACAATATCTACTTTTACTATGCGCGATCGGTAAGGGTAACGCCCGATGGCGAAACGGTTTCGCTGTGGGCCAGGGTAAGCGTGACATCCAAACCCGTCGCCGGGCCGCGCAACCTTCGCGCCGATCAACTAGCGCAGTATGATCACAAAACTGAGATAGGGTTTATCTTTGATGCCCACATAATGGATATGGCGCTTATTGGGGTAAACTACAACCTGCAATATCAGCTTAAGCGTGACGGCGACGACTGGCGGGAGGCCATACTTATGGACGCGGCCCTGCTGGTTGAAAGCGCGCTGCCTATAGACTCCGGCCTCACCAGGTTTGCCTATAAACTATCGGACCTGGAACCCGGAACGCTGTACTATGTGCGGGTGCGGGCCATAGATCAAAACGGCGACGCGTCGCTTTACACTAATGTGCTGCAAATGCGCACAGATATTGATCAAAGCGCGTATGACGAAAAACACACAGTAGACGAATGGGTAGATTATATAAAAAATGCCATTAAGGATCTCATTAAAAAACCATTTTGGACTATAAGAGACAAACATGGGGAATACGCGGTCGTGTACCGGCCCGATATGTTTGAAGGGCTGGCAAGAGAGGGCACCGCGCCCATTCTGCTGGCCGAGAGTCCAGGCGCGACATGTATGTACTATCTGCCCGCGCAAGCGATAACGACAGCCAACAATTGGGGCAAGGGTTTTAGCATTCCGCACAAGGGCATAAACATCATCATATCGCCCAACGCGTTTGACATGAATATGAACGACGCGCTCATGTCAGCGCAAAACCAGTTAAAATTAGGCAAAATAAAGGATTATTATATAAAGATAACGACGCGTTACAGGGATTTGGAAAAAGGCGCGGCCGCTATAAATGTGCAAATAGAGGTTGTCGGCAGCAGGGACGATATAGGTAAATGGAACAGAACTATGCTGGAGCAAATGGAGCGGCACATCGCCGACGCGACATCGTCTAACGAATTATCATTCATCAACGCTCAAGTGGCCAGGGGGATCATACCAGAGGTCATTGTGCGCAAGATGGACAAAAAAATGGCGATGATTGCGAAAGAGATGGACTCGATAGCCGCGTCACGCTTTGAGCGAGCGCTTAAATACCGCTTTGCGATAAACAATCTTGACGCGCCGATGCTGATAATCGCGCGCGATAGAAACCCCCTCACGGCAATCAACGCCTGGCGGCAAGAGAGAGACGGCCCACGCGCGCGGGATGCTATGGATTTTGGCGGCGACAAGGCAATCGCCGAGATGCGGCCCGGTGGGTATATATTTAACGGTGAAACGGTAGAGATAGCCGGTATGGAAGGCCAGCAGCTCGCGGGCAGCTTCAACGCCATTGGGGCAAAATATTATCTGCAAGATTTTTTTGGAAACGGTTGGGAGTACAACGTTGACGCGCCTGTATCCCGGTTCGCTCTGGCGGGGACAATCGCGCGCGTGGCCGGCGCGCCGCGCTACGCGGAACCGTTTAACTGGCTCGCGTCCCATATGGATTTATCTCTGTCGTCATTTAACGCGGGCAGCGAGTCTACGGTAGAGGAACTGCGGCGTTGCATAACGGCGCTATACCTTTACAAGACAAATACCTCGTCTATGCCGCAGCAATTGTTTGCTTCGTACCAACGCGTTGACATCGCGGCGCTGCATAAAGCCTTACAGGATTTGGATTATCAAATAGGGCTCTAAATATCAAAGTCGCTGATCATTTTGGTCAGCGATTTTGATATTTCCAACGATTATTTATAAATGTGTTGACATAAATGACGATATATAGTTAGCAGGCAAATGATGAGGAGGGCGAGTGTTGACTTTTAAAGAATTACGCGGAAACAATATCTTCGGCGCGATTGTGTTTGTTTTAATAGCGTTGCTTATTGTGGCGGCTGTTCTGATAAAAAACAGAACGCCCGTTGAAAATAGACCCTATAAAGAATTTATGGCCGCTGTGGAGCAGGGGCGGGTGGAGGAGGTTATACTCACCGAAGACGCCTTGTTTAAATATCGCTTAAGCGGGCAAACGAGCTTTGTGACTACAGATAACCCCCATCGGGACAGCCTGAAAGAGGAGCTGCTGCTTAGAGGTATCAATGTGTCTGAGGGCAGCCTGGTAACGGGTAAAAACGCGGTAAGCACGGGACTAAGCGCGCTGTTTTTTGTAGCCGTGCTTGTGTTTGTTTACCGAACCGCAAACAGGAGCCAAACCAAGCCCGCGATGGCGCTCTCTATGGCGGATCAGGCCCAGTCCAGCGTCCATTACCTTAAATTTGACGATATAGCCGGTAATGAAGAGGCGAAGGAACAGGTTACTGACATTGTAGATTTTATTAAAAATCCCGAAAAGTACGAGCGCTACGGCGCGAGGATGCCGCATGGCGTTATATTCTACGGCCCTCCGGGCACAGGTAAAACACTTATGGCAAAGGCCATTGCGGGCGAGGCGGATTCGCCGTTTTATGCGGTAAGCGGGTCTGATTTCGTACAAATGTATGTAGGCGTGGGAGCGGGGCGTATCCGCGAACTGTTTCAAAAAGCGAGAGAAAACAAGAAGGCCGTTATCTTTATAGACGAGATAGACGCGATGGGCAAAAAACGCGCAAGCGGCGCGCACGACAGCAACGACGAGCGCGAGCAGACCCTTAACGCCTTGTTGTCAGAAATGAGCGGTTTTAGCAGCGGCGACGGCATTATCGTTATTGCCGCCACAAATAGGCTGGACACCATAGACGAGGCTTTGCTGCGTCCCGGACGCTTCGATAGACAGGTCGAGATAGGTTTGCCGGATTACAACGCGCGAAAGGAGATTCTCTCTCTGCACATGAAAAACAAGCCGCTTGGTGACAATGTTGATTTGGAAGCGCTGGCAAAGCAAACGGTTTATTTCAGCGGGGCCATGTTGGAGAACTTGCTTAACGAGGCCGCTATCAACGCGGCGCGCAGGTGCGAATCGGTAACGGCCAAGGCAAAGATAGCCCCAGACGATATAGATAAGGCATATTATACAGTAGTAGCGGGTTCAGAAAAAAAAGACAGGAGCAATATAAAACAGCGCGAACGCGAGATAACCGCCTACCACGAATCAGGTCACGCGCTGGCGGCAAAGATCTTAAGCCCCGAAAATACAGTCGCCAAGGTAACGATCATACCATCAGCCAGGGGCGCGGGTGGGTTTTGCGTAAACATACCCCCCGACAAGATGTATTATACCAAGCAGGAGATCGAGAGCCAGATAATGATAAACTTTGCCGGTCGAGTATCAGAAGAACTGATTTTTGGAGAAGACAAGATAACTACAGGCGCAAGCAACGACATAGAAAAGTGCGTGTCGCTGGCGACCGACTATATTAACAAGTTTGCCATGGGTAAGAGCTTTTTACGCGAAGGGCAAGATAGCAAAAAACAGATATCAGAGCTGCTGGAGAGCATGTACGAGCGCACAAAGGATCTTTTAAGAGAAAATATGGGCATTATTAACAAAATAGCCGAGCAATTGCTGGCGAAAGAGTCATTGAACGAAGATGAGATAGATCGTATAATAGAACTTGAGAAAAAAGCGGCATAGCATCTGAGCAAAAGGAAAGCTTTGTTATCTTAATGTTTATTATTTGTGTGGAGGGGATATCTCTATGAACAGGGTACTGGTGTGCATCACTCCGCAAGCCAACGGAAAAAGGCTGATAGATCGCGGCGCGGAATTATCGCGCGAGCTTTCAGCCGATTTGCATATATTGCATGTGGAAACTTCGAACAGCATTTTTTCAGCCAAAAACGCGCCAGAAATGCTGGAAAAACTTTTTCGGTATGGCACGGAAAACGGAGGCGAGGTGCACGCCATAGCAGGTGGGGATCAATTCAATGTTATAGAACGCTTTATAATAGAACACAGCGTAACCGATGTGATATTGGGCGAGGCTCCCGAAAACGGGCGCGACGCGGGTCTTATAATCTCACAAGCCCTGCCGCACGTGAGGGTAACTACTGTGGAAAAGATCAAAAACCCTATATATCCCTATTCACAATCTTAACTACGTATTCTGTTGTGTAAAACTTGAGCGCGTCGTTATCGTGCAGCTTTTTAGGCTGTTCGGGGGCGAGGCGCTTGTTATTTACAAACGTTCCTCCTTTAGAGCCCTTATCTGTCACGTATAGCGAGTAGCCGTCAAAGTTTATTTCGGAGTGCAATCGGCTTACCCCCGCATCGTTGACGGTCAAATCCATCGTATCCATTCGACCCACTGTAAACAATTTTTTTTCTATTTTTACCAATTCGTCGCCGCGTGACTTGGGAGCCACAAGATAAGCGTTTTTTGCTCTGCCGCCCTCCTCGAACGATTGCTTGAGGTCGTCTCTCTCGCTCTCTTTCGCATCGTGCTCCATTTCTTTTTTGCCGCCAAACAAACCGAACAGTGATAACTTAGGCTTCGACTTGGCTTTTTTTGCAGGCTCGTTTTGCTTGAACTTTTTCCGCTCACCGGCCATGTCTTCATATACCTGTGGAATATTGACATCAGGGGCATTCCCTTCAGAGGTTACGCGAACCATCTGTAGGGTCTGCTTTATAATAGTCAAGTCAAAGTTACTGCTTTCTCTAAACAGCATTTGCAATGGGATAGAGGCCGCGACAGCCTGTGAGTCAAGTTTGTCAAGCAGCCACACGCTAAAATTTTTAAACGCCGTTTCCACGCTTGTGCTTATTTGCGTGGGAATGTAGATTAAACCTGTCTCGCCTGTTGGTAAAACAAAAATATAATCCTGATGAATTATCAGCGAATTTTCGCTAAGCAGATACTGATCCCTAACCTTCATGGCCTCTATGATAGAGTCCATTATTTCTAGATAGTATTTTATATTAAGTTCCCTATCTTCAAGCACGTATGACAGTGTCGCCATTCTTGTTATTTTATAATATAGGTTGTATACCGTGCTTTCAAACTTAGAGAAAAACGGCAAATAATGCGGCAGTTTGTTCTCCGCTAGCATATCTTCCTGATATGTGATGAGGCTTCGCCCATCTAAAGGGACTACAAGATATGTTTCAGAGTCGGCCTCGTGGGTATACGCGTATATGTTATACAAATACCCACCCCCGCGCCAGACCGATTAGCAATAGAAGGGCGCAGGCGGTTAACAGCAAAATCTGCGTTATATTCAGTTTCACGCCTGTCCCCCGCTTTCATAATATGATATACATAAAAAAACCAGCGCATAAAAATGGCGCAAACGGTATTGAAGCGCCTTTATGCGCGCGTTTTGAAATTAGCAAAACAAGCGACGCGATACCGCTAAACACTACCGCGTACGTAATTATGTACACGGCGTTTGCGCCGGTAAACAAACCGACAACCCCGATGATCATGGCGTCGCCCAGTCCCAGCGCTCCTTTTGTCAGTCGTGATATTAAAGCAAACAGGGAAAATAACGCCCCTGCGCTCGCAAGCGCGGCCCACCAAGCAACATCGCCGTTAAGAGGCAGCAGAAGCAGGGCGCATAACGCGGCGCTAACGATAGTTTCATTGCTCACGGCCAAAAGTAGAATGTCATAAACGGATAAGTAGGTAAGGATTATGCCTGGCACAGCAAGTACGGCAAAACGCGGCGACATTTCGCTCTTGCGCGCGGCCGCGAGGCACATGAGCGTCACTGAGAGCCCGCTGGCGCATATCGTCAATACGCGCGCGCGAACAGGCATCTCTTTTACCTTATCAGCGCCAAGTATGGCCGTAGCCGCTAAACCCACCACAACGGCAATAATATATTTCATGCCAACATCCTTTTTATCAATCCCCCATGCCCCACATCCGCGCCATAGCCCTTTGATTAAGGGTAATTTTTTCTACGGGGCTTAGGGGAACAGGTATCTTTACATCATAGGTGACGGATACCAAAATGTCCGTACCATCCATAATTTGCGAGCCAGAAAAATCCAGACCGTCTATGCCGTATATTATATTCAGGCGCTTAAGCAATTCATCAGCTATGGATTCATCAGTTTTACCGGGTTCTTTGCCGCCTCCAAACGCAGCGATGTTTTTATATAGATACCAACTAAACGTGCCTTTCCAGCCTATATCCGCCAGGGGATCCGACACCGCGTCGGGATCGCGCGTAAAGCCGTAAAGGGCAAGCCCGGCTGAGAGTAATCCATTAAGGTCGTCGTCACTAAGATTGCGCTTATTAACTGTCTGGTTATATTCTGCCAATAAGTCGTAGGCGTTATTCGCGCTAAGTCCCGAAACCAGTGTTGACGACATGTCGGGGTCGGTATAAAAGGAGTCGGGCACTGCGCCTGTAGCGACAAGAAAATCATCTACGGCGCGAGATTTGGAGAGGCCATAACAGTCAAGCGCTATTTCGTTTACGGCGTTGACAAGGCAGTGCGAAATAATCTCCTGGGTATAAAACACCCGTAAGAGGAAGGTCATAGAAAGCATCGCAAACACAAAAACAGGCAGCGCCAGGGCAGCTTCAACAGTCAAAGAGGCGCGATGAAGAGGGAACACGCCTGTTAACGCCGTGTCGCTTGTCGCTGTCCCATTGTCAATAGAGCTGCTGCCAGTTAAATTCATAAGTGTACCCTCCTTTGCCAAGCTTTCCCTCAAAAACATCAGATCCAAGCAATTCGCGCACCGTATCCCAATCAAAATAGAGTTTTGTGACAGTAACAGAGGCATCGACACTAATTGCGGCGATCGCGTTTTTTAATATATCGGGCGACTCATTGTGCGAAATAATATTTTGTATGCGATGCAGCTTATCCGTCGGTTCCTGCAAAGACAATAATAAGAACAGGTGATCTTCATAATCTGTTTTATCTGTCATCCAATACTCAAATTCGCTGTTCATCGCGGTGCCAATAAAGGGCACAAGCATCACGCTTTCGCCGTCAAGCAGGGCTTCAAATTCCAAAGCCGCCGCCCTCATGGCCCAGATGGACACATACGCGTTTTTTATCGCCTCGTGATACGCGCTTATGGCCGGGTAGCTCTGGCTTATCGCGGCCGCGTAGGCTTCCGCCTTCGTCAGTACCTTGGTGTCGCTGTGCGCTATACACAAATGGTATGCCAAACGAACTCCCCAAACAAGAGCTTTTGCGACCACGGCGCTGCTCTCAGAATTTTTTTCTCCTGTCAAAATATATTCCAGTTCTGTTTCTTCCCGGCCTGTCGCAGACATTAGATCGATAAGCTCAAGGTTGTACTTTGCCGTATTATTCGCGGAGGATCTAAACATGCTTTTAGCGTAGTAGTCTATACTTTTTCCCATTAAAGAATGGTCAGGTTCGTCGCTGTAATATACGGCGGCTTGATCGGCAAGCAAGTACGCGATGTCCGCGCAATTAAACCAATTATGGGTAGTATCGGCCCCTTCCATCGCTGCAAACAATGTTGTAAAAAAGCCGTAAGACGTTGTAAAATCAGATAGGTTAACGCTGCCTTGACACAATGCTAAAAGTTTGCCTGGATATGTCGACAAACCTGCGGGCTTTTCGTCATTGATTGAAACCGCGCCCGCGTCGCTTGGCAATGGCAGCAAACACTTATTTAAGATCGTCCTTATGTCTGATAAAGCCGATGAGAAAAATTCTTCGGGGTTAACTGATACTTCACCGGCATTGAGCACTAGAAAGGATAATTCTTCGCTCATGTCCATCTCGATAGAATCCATAGAATCCATAAGCGAAAAAGTCAGGTCGTAATGTTCCGCGAAAGGCGACGCTGTCGATAAAAATATCGAGTACACAGGTATAATGGGTGTAATAGTTTTAATAACAAAAAGATCGGCGCTTAGTTGTGAATAGCAGATGGATTGGGCGTAAACGTTTACGATTTGCGATGTGTAATCAACGCACGGCTGATATAGCAGCGTGGCTGTATCTTGCAGCTCTGATATCTCTTGTTTAAAACGTTGTTCCAGCGGTTCAGCCAAGTCCGACGAATTCAAAATGATATAGGAATCGTACTCGGAAACCTTGTTGGTGTAATCAAGATAGTTAGCGGCTAAATTGTTTAGTATGGGCTTAACCTCTTCCAGCAAATCGTATATGGAGCCAACATTATCCATATAGCGCTCCAAAAAAAGCGAGCTCCAGGTTATTCGCTCTTCCATTGCGCCAAGCGGAATAAGGGAGTCTGTTAACCCGGGGTCGGGGGATCTTGCGGCGTTAGGGCCAATAAAGTCGCTTTCTTCAAAAGGTTTTGCCAAATAGATATCGGCGCGTTCGCCAGAGTCCTTATGTCCGTATTTATATCCGGTAAACGCCGTATACAAAAAATCCAGTTTGCTATAAAGATCATCCTTGGCCGCGAGGGCTCGCTCGCGCACCCTGTACAAGTCGCCAATAGCCACATACGACTTAATCTTTTTATCAACCTCTTCAATTTCAGCATAATCGTCTGCGGCGTAGATATTCTTTACAACGGCATACGGCATAGAAGCCGCTGTATACTCCGCAATTTGGGCTTTAAGCAAATCTGTGTTACCCAGGTCGCTTGTTTGATCGCCTGTCGTTACCGGCACCATTTTTGTGATATTAACACCGTAGCCGAAAAGATCCGTTCCACTTGCTGGCTCTAATATCCGTTTGGCATATTTTTCTATGTCAGCTTTTATCTCTTCGCTGGTCTTATTAACGTAGAGCAGCCCGTACTGGTCTTTTAGGCGTTGGCTATAACCGGCAAGCGTCGAGACCATGGCGGAATTAACGGCTCGTTCCGCTTGAGCCCGCGAAATAAGCACGCGTGACACATCTATAAGGCATCCTATGGTTAATATAAAAATCAACAACGATAACGATAACATAACCGTAATAGAGCCCTGTCTCATCTGCTCACCTCCCAAAATTAAGCTTTAGATCTCAATGCGATCTCGATGAGATCTCATTGATTAATCGTGGCTTTGCGCGTAGGAACGTAAGTTATCGTAAATGTGTTGATAATTCAAAGTATCCGCGAGGGTGACGCCTTCGCTTGCGGAGATGGGCCAATACCCCGCTTTCTCGTAAATTTTCGTCATCATCAACGCAGAGGCGTCCGAATTTCGAATATATACCGAGGGATTAATTATGGGCGAGTAAGCCCCGATCTCCGTTTCCCTGCCTAAATTTCCAATAAAGGGAACCGGCGCGTCTACGCTGGACGCCACAGTAATGGTTACGCCTTGTCTTTCCAGCGAGAGTTCTGATGTCTCTTCTACCCATTTTAAAAGGCTTACTGTTGATAAATCATTCATTATGGACATTTGTAACGCGCTGTAGTCCACTTGCGCCATATATACGGCGGTTATGTTGGCGGCATCCGAATTGGCGTATATATCTTTCGACTCACGATATAAACTGGGCACGGAGATTTTGCCATCACCTTTACGATCGTCGTCGGTAAGCGAATTGGATATGCGCAAGGCGTTATTGTTCAGTTTCGCCGCGAACGCCGCGTCTTGATACATAAGTAGTATAAAGACAAACAAAAATAATAATGCGCCTAAAATCATGGGAAAAAGCAATGCCAGCTCCACTGTTGTACTTGCCTTATGCATAGAATCATCCTTTCGACCCTTGCAAGCCAATTTTCTCTAAATGTGTGTTCTTCAAATGTGGATGGGGGCGCGCGCCCAGTGAGTATGATCTCGTAGGGGCGCGCAGTGCGCGCCCGCGCGTCTCCTCGGCAAACACCCCGCTCCCTCACGGGCGCGCACTGCGCGCCCCTACGAAAGCAAAATCTTTTTGTGAAAACGCACGTTTAGAGCAATTTTGAAAAAAAGGGGGTGCGTAGATATCGCGCGCCCCAATTGTACTTGCTTTTTATGGCATATCGGTAAAAGTTGTCAAACAAGAATTAATCACCTCAAAACAGCTTTCTATATAGACCGACATTTTGTCCTTAAAAATTGAGGCGATTGTTATGAGAGCTACGCCAAGAATTATAATTTCAACAGACTGCAAACCATCCTCTTCGCTCCAAAATTCCCATGCCACTTGCTTTATAGCCTTGTGCACGAATAACCTCCGATCTAATCGCGCATACTACGCATGCTACAATATAGTGATAATGCGCGCTTCAGAAAAAAGGCGGGTGTAAGCGAATTTATCACGGGCCGGGAGCTTCAGTAGAGCTTAAGGCCTCAAGACTGTTATCAACCTTTTCGAAAGCATTGTTTAGAATCTCTTCCACCTTACCCTTAAAAATGGTGACAAGCGCGATGACAACAGCGACTATCAAAACAATCTCGATGGTCTGCAAACCATCCTCTTCGTTCCAAAATTCTTTAACTAAAGCCTGCATTTAAAATCATCCTCCTTTTTTTGTGCGCTACAGTTGAGCCATTGCCGGGTACAGCACTACGGCGATAACCGCGATAACCGATAACAGCATGGGAAAGATAAGTTTTGTCGCTGCCTGCTCACCTTTCGCGCGTACATCGCTTTTACGAATTTCCCAAGCCTCTTTCGACTGGGCACGTAAAAGTCCTGTGAAATCCTCCGAGCCGCGCCTTAAGTTCTGCGCGAGAGCGGAAGAAAACTTCATTGCCAACGGTATACGGCATCGCAGTCCAAAATCCTCGTACGCGGTGGCTTCGCCCTTTCCAAGGTCAATTTCTCTTATGGCTGTGTCAAGCTCAACCATCAAAGGATTTTTGGAGTGAGCGGCGTCATGTTCTTGCTGTTCTTTTAATATTCTGCGTATGGCGTCGTAAGCTGTCAGCCCGCACGACATTAAAAGCGCAAACTTGGTGATAAAATCTGGAAATTCACGCTGTATTTCCATTCGCTTTCGTTTTATTTTGTTTCCCACATCAGAATCCAGGCTCATGGCAATTAAGATGAGTATGACGATAGAACCCATCAAAAACGAAAGGCTGCTGTCCTCGTAGCTCGCAATCGGCAACCTCAATGTGATGGGTACCTTTTTAAGCTCTTGAGGCAGGGCTACGGTGGTTTCATCTATACCTTTTCCTTTGTTTATTAAATCTACGCTTTTATCCATTTCCTTAACAGCCGCCGATAAAGAGCTATCAGGTTTTAACATAAACGTAAAATCTTTTGTTTGTTGCTCAAAGCCTCCTTTGGATATTACGAAACTCGCGTTTTGCAGAACCTCTTCCGGTTCGTTGTCCAGTGGTTTTTTTGTTAACTTGCCCGTAGAATCTACATATGGCTTGTCTGTTATCAGTTCGGCTTTGCAGCCCAGTATAACGAATTTGGAGAAATTAAGGTCGCTTGATATTCCAGCGTTAAACGTTTCGTAATATGCGTCTATATAATTCTCTTCAAGATAGTGTACGGCCAGTTTTACACATTCCTCATCTGGCAGGGATTGCATGGGCACGCTTATGTCGTATGTTCGTGTTATCGCTTTACCGCCCTCGCCAATAAGCGCCTCTACACTGATGTTTATTACGCCACCGCTTTCGGCAAAAACCTTCTCGTCAAACGCCGGGCGATTAAAAGTTCCGTTTTCTAAAGCTATGGGCGGCGACTCCTGAATTTTTTCTTTATACACGCTAATGGCGCCAAGGGTGTTGTAAACAACCAGGCAGCAAACGAGAAGCGCGCACAGCATCACCGTTGACAATTTGTTGGCCAAGTGTACTTTCAGGTAAAATGGCGTGTACTTGTCACCATACAGTTCCGCAAATTGTTCTCGCAACTTGCGATTGCCTTTTGCGTAAGATATTTTAAATACGTCTATAAATTTCATGCCCATATGAATAAAACTCAGGAGAGCGAATTCTTTTTTATTCAGCGGCTTCAGCATATTTTTGTACTTGCCCAGGCCCAAAAAGAAGAACAATAGTATAACGACCGCGACAAAGATACATATGCACAGCGTAATATACGATATTAGGAGCTCATACACGTTATCCCCCCTCTTTTGGAGTTTACTACAGCTCTATATTCATGATACTGGATGAAATCATGTAAGCTATAATATTGACCATCAACACGCCGGTCATAACCATATGCCCCTGAATAGTAGTAAACATGGGGGTAAGGTAGTCGCCGGAAACGATCGACAATATCCATATAAAGCCTAAAGGCGCCGCAGTGAGTATGCGCTGTTCCAGCTTTTTTCCACTCACCAAAATATTTATGCCATTTTCTATCTCAATTTTATCGTTTATCATATTTACGCTGTTGCGTATTATGTCTATATTGTTGCCGCCCACGCTATTGACCGACGAGAAAACGTCTACAAAATCCGTTATGCACTGCAAATTGGCTCGTAGGCTAAAATCTTTCAGCGCTTCCTCTACGGAGGAGCCGTAGCGTTTGCGTTGAACAATTAGGCTAAATTCGTTAATAATCATTACATTTTCGTAGGGATAAATAACCTGTAGATCGCGTATGGCCTCTTCAATGGCTGTTTCAACAACAGATCCCGAGCTGAGAGAAGATGTTAAAGAGGTGAGCGCATCGCGAAATTGAAACATCAACTCGCGTTTTCTCTTGGCCGCCAAATTTTTTTTTATAGGACCCAGGAAAAAGAATGAGGCGGGCATAAGCAACAGACATAAAAGCAGGTTATGATAAAATATATAGCCGACAAGGCATAGACCGGCGGCGCACATACCTAAATATTTAACAAGTTCTGCCGGCTCCATCTTGTAAACGTTATAATCCTCTATAACCCCAAAAGTTTCTTCTATACGCGGCGTTTGTTTGGCGTTTATCGAAATGCCTATAACTATGCCCTCCTTTACGGCGCAAGCCCTGCCGCTCTCATCTTTTTCAGGTTTTGCAGTTCGCCTACGCGCGCGTGATCGCCGCGCACGCGACCTTTAGCGTCTTGAGAATCTTCGCGAAACTCGTACAGTTTGTTTAGCACAATATTACCGGCGCGGTAATCCAGTACCTCACACATCTCTAGCATACGGCGCGACTTGTCACGCAGCCTACCCAGATACACTATGATATCCAGCGACGAAGCTATCTGTTGGCGTATGGCGTCGAGCGGAAAGTCCGCTCCCGAAAGGATCATGGTTTCAAGGCGTGATAGCATGTCTGCGGTAGAGTTGGCGTGCCCCGTTGACAGGGAGCCATCATGGCCTGTGTTCATGGCTTGCAGCATATCGAAAGCCTCACTGCCACGCACCTCGCCTACAACTATCCTGTCGGGGCGCATACGCAACGAACTCTTTATCAAATCGCGCATGCTTATCTCTGTGCCGCCCGCCGCCGTAGCGTTACGCGTTTCTAAGCTTATTAAGTTAAGCGGGCCAGATATTTGCAGTTCGGCGGAGTCTTCTATCGTAATGATGCGCTCGTCTGAGGGTATAAAGTTGCTGAGCGCGTTAAGAAATGTCGTTTTACCAGAACCGGTACCGCCGGCTATAAATATGTTATATTTAGCGCGCACAAGCTTGTTAATAAAATTGGCCGCGTCTTCGTTAATGGCGCCCCAGTCTAACAGCTGTTCCATGCTCATGGCCTTGGAAGGAAATTTTCGTATGGTGATAACCGGCCCCACCAAAGAGACAGGGGGCAAAACAATGTTAACGCGCGAGCCGTCCTTTAACCTCGCGTCTACTATGGGAGTAGACTGATTTACCTCGCGCCCTACGTCCTTTACGATTCTATTTATGATGTTTAGCAGCTCAGATTCACTTTCAAATTTTACATTGGTAAGCTCCATACGGCCATAGCGCTCTATAAACACATGGTTTGGCCCGTTTACCATTATTTCTGTCACGCTGGCATCTTCCAAAATGGGCTGTAGAGGCCCCAGTCTACGTAAACTGTTAAATATGGATGTTTCCAGGCTGCTGCGCTCTACCACGTTAAGGTAGACTCGTCGCGTGTGTTCAAATACAATGCCCGACACAATTTCGTGCACCACATCGTCAGACACATCCGGCGGCATATTGATAACGCGGTCGAAGCACACGCGCTTTATTTGCTGGTATAATTCTTCTTTGGAAACCGCGTTGGCGCCGCCGGGTAAGGTCATGGCATTGGTTTCAAAATTAGCCATTATTTTTCACCCTTTCCAATAACCCGACAAATTCTATTAATTCACGCCAGAACGGGCGCTGGGTTATGGCGTCGCCGCCAATGGCCTCAAGCGCGTTAGATTCATCCAGTACCAGCGTTTTGAATATCTCAATTTCGTTATGCGGTTGTGTTCCATTATATTTATTGAGAACATAAACGAATTTTCTCATGACCACTTCACGATCCATTTTTAGCAAATCGTGTATGAGCCGATTAACTTTCATGAGTGACATACGATCGTCCAACACGGGCACGACAACCCGTTTGCAAGCGGATATCATTTCTATGACAGATTCTGATAAAAACGAGCCCAGGTCAATAACCATCGAATTAACTAATCCATATGACGCTATAGCCATAAAAAAGGCGACCCATTTTTCACTGTCGATATTATTGATATCCATAAAGCATTGAGGGCTATTAAGAAACGCCACGCCCGTGTGTTCGTCACGTATCAGCATTTTGTTAAGGTTGGGTATTATATCTTTGTCTTTTTTATGCACATAGTAAAGAAAATCGGACATATCATAATTAGACCCACCGGCAAAGATCTGTTCTGTATACTGTAATTGCTCAACAGAAAAGAACAATGTTTTGTGCCGCATTGCGTATAGCCTTGCCATAGCTGCGGCTATGGTCGTTTTACCGCTGCCGCCAACGGGCGAAAACACGCCGGTTATTTCGCACTGGCCCGCCAAATCGGACACGTCGAACTCGTGCGGTACACATTCAACGTATTTTTTGATTATAGACTGAACAATCGCCTCTCCGCTTTGGTATTTTAATATAACAGGGTAGGCCTCAAGGTGAATGGGAATAGCGCCGCCGGAAAGTATCATAATAACTGACGCGCACTTTTTTATTCTATCTCCAAATAGCTCAGGCGTAATAAGCAAAATATCAATCTTTCGCTCCGAATGTTCGTCAAACGATATTATATCTTCCTGGTCGAAAAGAGAGTTGACGAAGTATTTATCAGAGTGATTATTTCGCAAATAACGCTCTAAATTTTGGGCATAGTTCGTATCGCCGTCAGCTATAAGCAAATTCTTTTTCGCCATCCGTACCCCCCTGTTACTTTGTAATCACTCAAAGTACATATACAAATAATACACAAGCACAGCCAGACACATAAACGGCGCGAATTTTATCATGCGAGTGGACACGTATGGCTGTGTGCCGCCAACCTTCGCGCAAGATCTGATCCACGTTCCAAAGTATGACAAACGCGATATTAAAACATGCTCTTTGGCCATAACAATAAGGGAATATATAGCGCCAAACGCGTAAGTAAGGGCTATAAGAGAAAACACCTGGGTTATTCCAACAAGAGCGCCCACAAAGGCGAAGAGTTTCACATCGCCCATACCTATTATTTTAATGCCGTTTAAGCCAAAAAGGCGAAACTTGTTAGAAGCGAAAGGTAAAAAGATAAGGATAGGTACGGCAAGGCCAAAGAAGGAGATAGCGAGCCCTGTCCAACCGCTCATGGAAGCGTTGAGGGTAAGTCCCATAGTTGCCCCAACGATGAATAATTCATTCTTTACTTTTGATTGCTTTATATCGGAAATTGCGGAGATAATAGTTAAGATAAAAACGGTAGCAATTAGTATATATCGCAGCATTAACATCACCACCAGTTCTTGTACGCATATTATATTTAATATATTGGTTAATGTCAAGCGAATATACATATTAAAATGATGGAAATGCATATGTATAAATTTGATATGTATGACAATCGTTACCGCGATATATATAATTCACATGCTTTAAGTGAATAATAAAAAAGCATAGTGTAGTTTAGATACACTATGCAAGTTTTTAACAATTATTGCAATGTTTTACGGTGGCTTTGAATATTGCAGAGATAATGGACATTGCGGTTTTATATGTAATTGTCCAACATTTTAATAATACTCCAATATTTTGTTTGTTCATCTCCATCCAAAGAATCGGCTATAGCATCTATTACCTCATCTTTTTCTTCTTCGTCCATGGGTCCAAAACGGTTTAATTCACGCTTAAATTGTAAAAACGTAGGGACAATCTGCATAGACCTCACCTCATCCAGGCGAGACGCAAAACGATAAAAAACCTCACGCTTTTCCGGTTGCATTCGCAAGAAAACGTCTTGATCAAACAAATAATCTAAATCAACCGCCATTTCTCATATCATCTTCTCTCCTCTATTCTATTTATAATCTCCTTAAGTTCCATAGCCTTCACCATGAAGTCCAGCATAGCCTGCTTTTGTTCGCTTACGTGGGGTCGTATAGCCTTAAGCATTCCCAACCGCCAATCACCCGCGCCGACATAAGACTCGGCCGCGCGCTTGCCGCACGCCTCAATCAGGTTTTGTATCTCCAAAAATTTTATCCACACGCCCAGTGACTGGTGATACTTGGGATCGACATAGCGCATGGCAGCCTTAACCGCTTTGATTGATGGACTGCTGAACGCTTCGTCAAACAAACGATACTCATTTGTTTCTTCATCCTCTTCGGGGTTCGCGTCGTCGTATGCGTTATCATATGATTCTGGCCCGGACTTTGTTTGCTGCGTGGCCTGTAAAATTTTTAATAGTTGTGAGACGGTATCGTCCGCCCCTTGTGGGTCGTCGCTTTGCTGTTGCCCGTTAAGCATACTTTGCAAAGTTTTCGCCTGCTCTATCAAATCGTCTAATTCCATAACAACCCCCGTAATCATATAAAATAACTGGGCTTACCGGTAAGTCCGCACTCAAATGAAGCGCCTAAGTTAGTACCAGCATATGAACAATAAGGTGAAAATAGAACAGAGGGAGGGAGGGAGGGAG
>JAISGK010000027.1 GCA_031263155.1 Clostridiales bacterium | reverse complement strand
GCTCCTTTTATCCTACCAGACTTAAACCAGGCAAAAGCTGTTTGATAACTTATTCCTATCTTCCCAGCATATTCTCTTAACTTCATATTTCGCACTATACCACTATAAAATAGTATTGTAAATAATATATTTATATAAATTCAACCAGTTGTGTGGAATACTGTGCGCTCCCAGTGTTTTGCATCCATACTCTCCACTCAGGCATTGCGGATGTTACGCCAAATGCGTATGACATCTGTTGTCCAGAGAGAGTCTGAGAGGCATAGTCAAAAGTCGAGTACGGAGTAATGCCTATAGACCCATCAGAGCTTTCTTGGGGTGGTGGGGTACCCAAAGACGCGTAAATACTTGCGCACCCAATTGACAAAATCATGCACAACGTTAAAGCCAACGCCAACGCAATATTTTTTTTCAACATTATAACATTTCCGCCCCATCCATTATTTTATGAATTCATGGGCTTATTATATATTTATTAATATTTTGTGTCAATTTAAGAGACTGTGTCGGCTGTGGATATTTATTGTGGGCAGAACAATCATTTTACTCGCAATAAATATCCATGCCCTTATTTACATTGTGGATGAGATCGTTTATAATGTTAGTCGTAACTAACTTGACTTCTTCGCGTTGCTGTAACCGCGCGAATAATACGGAGAGGGGGCGTGCCAGTGCAAACACTCGCCGCAACGCGGGCGAGGCTTATTGCCAGTGTACATAACAATAATCATAAATACGTGGAATCTGCATTTCTTTACCATGGCGCACCGGTGCTGCGAGGTGTAAAACCGGCGGCGCTGATGCCATTGTCGGCGTGTTGCCTGTGCGCGTGGCGCGAGCGAAAATTCATTCTGCGAAGGGCCAGCGGGCTATGCACAGTTGAAATATCGACAGCGCGCGGTAAATTCTTGCTGCTCATTTACGATAAACACGCCCTGCAATCTATCATGGGGCGTGAACCGAACGCACTATTTTTGGCTGAATATGGTTATCCAGCCCACTGCGAACTTGCTGAAACGCTGGAATATCTAAAAGGCCGTTTTTTGGGTCAGGGGTTTCCGCACGAGGTAGGCATGTTTTTGGGGTACCCTGTGGAAGATGTACGCGGCTTTATTCACAATGCCGGGCGGGACTACATTTGCTGTCGCTATTGGAAAGTCTATTCCAACGCCGAACGCGCCATGGAGATTTTTGGCAAAATTGATGAGGCTTACAGCGCGGCAATTGATTTGATTATACAGTCGCTGCCTGTGCATATCGCGGCAAAATTACTTAGATGGGCGTAATGATCAAGCAATCAGCAATCTAAAGGAGGGTTTTATAAAAATGAAAATTAATATTGTGTATTGGAGTGGCACCGGCAACACAGAAGCCATGGCAAATCTCATAAAGGAAGGGGCGCAGGGCAAGGGCGCGGCAGTAACCTTAAAGAACGTTTCGGAGGCAAGCGCCGCAGATTTGAACTGTGACGTGCTGGTGTTGGGCTGCCCTTCCATGGGTGTGGAGACTTTGGAAGAAAGTGAGTTTGAGCCGTATATTCAATCTATAGAAACCCAGGTGACAGGTAAAAAGATCGCGCTGTTTGGTTCTTATGGTTGGGGTGACGGCGAATGGATGAGGGAATGGTCGGAGCGGATGGAAAACGCCGGCGCTACGCTGGCGGTCGAAAGTTTGATCGTTAACGACGCCCCGTCGGGCGGCTCCGCTGACGAGTGCAGAGCCTTCGGGGCGCTGATAGCGGGTTAGAAAATCTGCAATAAAAACAAAAACGCTCCCGTTAGCGCATGGTTAACGGGAGCGTTTTATCATCTCTAAACGTGCGTTTTCACAAAAGGGTTTTGGGTTCGTAGGGGCGCGCAGTGCGCGCCCCTACGAAATCATACCCACTGACCAAGCGTAATTTATTCTTCTTGCCGTTCGGCCTCGTCTACCTCTATGGCCTGATACACCTGCATACCCGTGCCGGCGGGAATGAGCTTGCCTATTATGACGTTCTCTTTTAATCCTATAAGGGGATCGATCTTGCCCTTTATGGCCGCCTCGGTCAGTACGCGTGTTGTCTCTTGAAAAGAGGCCGCTGAAAGGAATGAATCCGTCGCGAGCGACGCCTTGGTGATGCCCAATAGCACCCGCGAGCCAGTCGCCAATTGCAGCCCTTGATCTTCCAGGCTTTTGTTAACCTCTTCAAACTCCAACCAGTCTACCAGGCTGCCGGGCAGCAGCTCTGAATCGCCGTTCTCTTCTATACGTATGCGTTTAAGCATCTGGCGCACAATCACCTCGACGTGTTTGTCATTTATCTCCACGCCTTGCAGACGGTAGGCCCTTTGCACCTCGCGCAGCATGTAATCCTGCACGCCGCGCAATCCCTTTATCTTAAGAATATCGTGCGGGTACACACTGCCCTCGGTTAACTCGTCGCCCGCCTCGACGTAGGAATTTTGCAACGCTTTTATGCGAGAACCGTAGGGGATGTGATACTCTTTCGACTCGCCTGATTCATCGTTGGTGATGACAACCTCGCGCTTTTTCTTGCTGTCGTTTATTGTTACGCGACCGCCGCTTTCGGCAATTATCGCCAAGCCTTTAGGTTTGCGCGCCTCAAACAGCTCCTCAACGCGGGGCAAGCCCTGCGTAATGTCTTCCTTGCTGGCAATACCGCCCGTGTGGAATGTGCGCATAGTCAATTGCGTGCCCGGCTCGCCAATGGATTGAGCCGCTATAATGCCAACGGCCTCGCCGATTCGCACGATGCGCCCGCTTGCCATGTTCGCGCCGTAGCATTTCGCGCACAAGCCTATTTTAGATCGGCAGGTCAGCACCGTGCGTATGTGTACCTTTTCAATGCCCGCAGCCTGAATACGTTCGGCCTGATCAGGCGTAATCAGCGCATCCGCCGGGGCGATCACCTCGCCTGTGTCGGGATCGATCACATCCTCAACGGTCCATCTGCCGCGCACACGATCGGCCATGCGTTCTATCTCTACACCGGTGGCGTCGGTGAACATGCTTACCCACATGCCAGGGATCTGCTCTTCTTCTTTCACGCAGTCTATCTCGCGCACGATAATGTTTTGCACCACATCGACCAGTCTGCGCGTCAGATAACCAGAATCCGCCGTGCGCAACGCTGTGTCTGACAGACCCTTTCGAGCGCCGTGCGCCGATACGAAGTATTCCAACACTGAGAGACCCTCGCGAAAGTTGGATTTTATGGGCAGCTCTAGCGTACCGCCCGAAGGGCTGGCCATAAGCCCGCGCATACCCGCAAGTTGCGCGATCTGTTTTTCACTGCCGCGCGCGCCAGAGTTTGCCATCATAAAAATATTATTGTACTGCCCCAGCTCGCGAAGTACTTCTTTGCCCAGTCTGTCGCCTGTCTCTTGCCATGTGTTAATGACTTTAATGTGCCGTTCCTCATCTGTCATCATACCGCGGCGGAACATGCGGTTTATTTGATCTACCATTTTTTGCGATTCGTCAATCAAATCCGCTTTTGCCGCAGGGATTTCCATATCAGACACCGATACGGTAAGCGCTCCGCGAGTGGAGAAACGGAAGCCCAATCTCTTTATTTCGTCCAGCACTTCCGCCGTGTCCGTCGAGCCGTATTTGTTGATGCAACGGTTAATAATTCGGCTTAAGCGCTTGCGATCGGTGAGGAAGTTGATTTCATATAAAAACTTGCTATCGAAGGTCGAGCGATCAACCAATCCGATATCTTGAGGTATGCGCTGATTAAGTATAATTCTGCCTACGGTAGAGTCAACAAGCTTGCTGTGGTACTCACCATCTATCTCTATGGTGCGGCGCACTTTTATTTTGGCGTGAAGGCTCACCACACCGTTATCGTAGGCGAGTACGGCTTCATCTTCATCCTTGAATAGTTTGCCCTCGCCAAGCTCGCCCTCCTTCTCCAGCGTGAGATAGTAAATGCCCAAAACCATGTCTTGTGTGGGCACAGTTACAGGCGCGCCATCGGAGGGTTTTAGCAGGTTGTTGGGCGAAAGCAGCAAAAAGCGGCATTCGGCTTGAGCCTCGACCGAAAGGGGCACATGCACGGCCATTTGATCACCGTCAAAATCGGCGTTGTACGCCGTGCAAACCAGTGGATGCAGCTTCAATGCCCTGCCTTCCACAAGCACGGGTTCGAACGCTTGAATACCCAGCCTGTGCAGGGTAGGGGCGCGATTGAGCATAACAGGGTGCTCTTTTATAACCTCTTCGAGCGCGTCCCATACCTCGGGCTGAAGTCGTTCGACCATGCGTTTCGCGCTTTTTATATTGTGGGCCTGGTTGCTTTGCACCAGCCTTTTCATGACAAAGGGCTTAAACAATTCTATGGCCATTTCGCGCGGCAAACCGCATTGAAATATCTTAAGGTTGGGACCGACGACGATAACGGAGCGGCCAGAGTAGTCCACACGCTTGCCCAGCAGGTTTTGTCTGAATCGCCCCTGCTTTCCCTTTAGCAGGTCGGAAAGGGATTTTAGAGCGCGGTTGCCGGGCCCTGTGACGGGTCTGCCGCGTCTGCCGTTATCAATAAGCGCGTCAACGGCTTCCTGTAACATTCTCTTCTCGTTGCGCACAATGATATCGGGGGCGCCGAGATCGAGCAGACGTTTTAACCGGTTGTTCCGGTTTATTACTCGACGATACAGATCGTTAAGGTCAGACGTGGCAAAGCGTCCACCGTCCAATTGTACCATAGGGCGCAAATCAGGAGGAATGACGGGTATCGCGTCCAAGATCATCCATTCTGGTTTGTTGCCCGAAAGACGGAATGACTCGATGACCTCCAGCTTTTTTATTGCCTTTGTGCGGCGTTGGCCCGTGGCGTCGCGCAACACGCGTTTAAGCTCTTCCGACTCTTTCTCTACATTGATGGACATAAGCAGCTCTTTAATAGCCTCTGCCCCCATGCCGACGCGAAACACGCTGCCGAATTTGTCCAGCGCGTCACGATATTCTTTTTCTGTGAGCAATTGTCGGGGTTGCAAACCGATGTTTTGCGTACCAATCACATCTTTGTCAACTTCAAGCACAATGTACGACGCGAAATATAATACTTTTTCCAGCGAACGGGGAGACATGCCCAATATAATGCCCATGCGGCTGGGTATGCCCCTAAAATACCATATGTGCGAGACGGGCGCGGCAAGCTCTATATGGCCCATGCGCTCACGTCGCACCTTGCTTTTTGTAACCTCCACGCCGCACCGATCGCACACCACGCCTTTATAGCGTATGCGTTTGTACTTACCGCAATGGCACTCCCAGTCCTTTTGCGGCCCAAATATGCGTTCACAAAAGAGGCCGTCACGCTCGGGCTTGAGCGTACGATAATTTATCGTTTCCGGTTTTTTAACCTCGCCGCGAGACCACTCGCGGATTTTTTCGGGCGATGCTAAACCTATCTTTATGGAATCGAAAGCTATTGACTGTTCAGTGCTTTGTTGAGTCATGCGCTCATCCTTTCCTACGAGGCCAATGATTTTTTGCCACCCGTGTTTTAAAATGATCTTATCGTTATGCCAGCCTGTTGTCTAGTCGTCCACTAAAATGTCGGATTCATTTTTCACGGCGTCTTCGCCTAAAATATCATCGTCAAAGGCAAGATCCTCCTCAAGAGACGGTTCGTCGTCAGAAATCGCTTCTATGCTGTCTTCGCTGTCTTCGATATTATCTTCATCATCGGCGGTATTGCCTCCTTCTTCGTATAAAGAGTTTTCGCCGTTAAACGGATCGTCGCCAATAAAATCAAGCCGGCTCTTTTTGGCTATATGCGTATGCCCGGCGTTTTGACGGATAAAGCCCCTGTCTTTGTCGTCGGGTTCCGTACCTTCAATGTTAACATTAAGATCGTCTATGTCGTCCACAGATTCCTTAATTTCTACCTCGGTGGAGTCGCCCAGCAGCACGCGCACATCAAGCGTCAGGGCTTGCAGCTCTTTTAGCAATACCTTAAACGACTCTGGCACGCCGGGTTCGGGTATATTTTCGCCTTTTACAATAGCCTCATAGGTTTTGACGCGCCCTACTATATCATCTGACTTTACGGTCAGTATTTCTTGCAGGGTGTACGACGCGCCGTAGGCCTCCAGCGCCCACACTTCCATCTCGCCAAACCTTTGCCCGCCAAATTGCGCCTTGCCCCCCAGCGGCTGCTGAGTGACCAGCGAATAAGGGCCGGTGCTGCGCGCGTGAATCTTGTCATCAACAAGGTGGTGCAGCTTGAGATAATGCATGTAGCCCACAGCGACAGGGTTGTCAAAGTATTCACCCGTGCGCCCGTCTCGCAGTTGTATTTTTCCGTCGCGGCTAATGGGTACCCCTTTCCATTCAGAACGGCGTTCTCTGTTATTCTCCAGATCCTCAAAGATATCTTCGTCCAAGATATCCTGCCATTTGCGCGCAAAATCTATCCAAAGCATATTAACATAATCGTTGGACAATTCGAGCGTGTCCATAATATCTACCTCGCCCGCGCCGTCAAAGACCGGCGTGGCGACCTTCCAGCCCAGCACCTTCGCGGCCAGCCCAAGGTGGACTTCAAGAACCTGACCGATATTCATGCGCGAGGGCACGCCAAGGGGGTTAAGCACAATATCCAAGGGCCTGCCATTGGGCAAAAAAGGCATGTCTTCCACAGGAAGCACGCGGGATATAACGCCCTTGTTGCCGTGACGCCCCGCCATTTTGTCACCGACCGATATCTTGCGCTTTTGCGCGATATACACACGTACTTGCTGGTTAACGCCAGGGGGCAGTTCGTCTTTGTTGTCGCGGGTAAATACTTTAACATCTACCACGATGCCGCTTTCGCCGTGGGGTACACGAAGGGACGTGTCGCGCACCTCACGCGCCTTTTCTCCAAAGATGGCGCGCAATAAACGCTCTTCCGCCGTAAGCTCCGTCTCGCCTTTGGGCGTAACCTTGCCAACTAAAATATCGTTGGGCTGCACCTCCGCGCCGATGCGGATAATGCCGTTGGAGTCCAGTTCTTTAAGCGCGTCGTCTCCGACATTGGGTATATCTCTCGTTATCTCTTCGGGACCTAGCTTGGTATCTCGTGATTCGCTTTCAAATTCCTCTATATGAACGGACGTGTAAACGTCTTCCTGTACCAATGTTTCACTTAGTAATATGGCGTCTTCATAGTTGTAGCCTTCCCACGTCATAAAACCTATGAGGGGGTTTTTACCCAGCGCAAGCTCGCCATGGTCAGTCGATGGCCCGTCGGCGATTATATCGCCTTTTTTGACTCGCTGCCCTTTAGATACGATTGGACGCTGGTTAACACAAGTGCCCTGATTGCTGCGCATAAATTTCGTGAGCTTGTGCTTAAACTTTGCGCCGCCGTCTGCGGTGACAATAATCTGCGTGGCTGTCACGCTGTCCACAACGCCGTCAGACTTGCTTATGGTAGCAACGCCAGAATCATACGCTGTTTTGTATTCCATACCCGTGCCGACAATGGGAGAATCGGTGGTAAGCAGGGGCACGGCCTGACGCTGCATATTTGATCCCATTAGCGCGCGCGTAACGTCATCATTTTCCAGAAAAGGAACAAGAGCGGTCGCGACGGACACAATCTGCTTTGGAGACACGTCCATCAAGTCAATTTGCTTGCGATCCACTTCCAAAATATCATCGCGATAACGGCCAGACACCCGTTGGTTTACAAAATGCCCGCGTTCGTCCAACGGCTCGTTGGCTTGCGCTACGGTATAGTTTTCCTCTTCATCCGCAGTGAAAAACAGAAACTCGTTGGTGACCCGCGGTTCATCACCCGTATGATCAACAACCCTGTATGGGGCTTCGATAAATCCATATTCATTGATGCGCGCGTAGGTGCTTAGTGAGTTGATAAGCCCGATGTTAGGGCCTTCGGGGGTCTCTATGGGGCACATGCGCCCATAGTGCGAGCTATGCACGTCGCGAACCTCAAATCCCGCCCGGTCGCGGCTTAACCCGCCAGGGCCCAGCGCCGAAAGCCTTCTTTTGTGCGAAAGCTCATCCAGCGGATTGGTTTGTCCCATGAATTGCGAAAGCTGGGAACTGCCGAAAAATTCCTTAATGGAGGCAGTGACAGGGCGTATATTTATCAATGTTTGAGGGGTAACTATATCCATGTCTTGCACGGTCATACGCTCACGCACCACGCGCTCCATGCGTGAGAGCCCTATGCGAAACTGATTTTGCAAAAGCTCGCCCACCGCGCGTATTCGCCTGTTGCCCAGGTGGTCTATATCGTCCTTTTGCCCTATACCATAGTCCAGGTGGCACACATAATTTATGCTTGCCATGATATCCTCGACAGTGATGTACTTTGGCACAAGCCGGTGTATATTATTTTTAATTCTTACTGTTAGTTCGTCAGAGCTGGGATCGCCGTCAAGCAGTTCGCGCAGCGCGGGATAATACACGCGTTCGCTAACGCCAAGCGATTTGGGTGAAAGACCGAAGGGCTCGACGTACCTGTCTATCTTTACCATTCGGTTAGATAAAATCTTTATATTGCGGTCTTCCAAGCGTATAGAGCAGGATATTACACCGCTGTCCTGTATGGCGTCGGCCAAATCAGCGCTGACTTTTGTGCCGGCGGTGGCGACAAGCTCACCCGTATGTGGGGCAAGAACATCTTCCGCCAGGGTGAAGCCCTTTAAAATGCCCCTAAACGATAGCTTTTTGTTAAATTTATACCGCCCTACCTTGGCAAGGTCATAACGCTTGGGGTCAAAGAACATGCTTCTTATGAGTGACTCGCTGCTCTCTTTGGTTGGCGGTTCGCCTGGGCGAATACGTTTGTATATTTCAACGAGGCCGTCTTCAAAACTCTTGGCGACGTCTTTTTCTATAGTTTGCAATATTTTTGGCTCGTCGCCAAACATATCTATTATTTCGGCGTCCGTACCGACCCCGAGGGAACGTATGAGCACTGTTACGGGAACTTTGCGCGTTCTATCCACGCGTACATAAAATACATCATTGCTGTCTGTGTCGTATTCGAGCCACGCGCCGCGATTGGGTATCACCTGTGTGCTAATAAGCTGCTTGCCGTCTTTGTCATGATCAATGGTGTAGTATATCCCGGGCGAGCGCATAAGCTGGCTTACAATAACGCGCTCGGCGCCATTAATTATGAATGTGCCGTTTTCAGTCATGAGGGGAAAGTTGCCCATAAAAATTTCTTGTTCTTTTATCTCAACGACTTCTTTGTTGCGCAGGCGGCAGCGAACATGCATGGGGGCTTCGTAGGTCGCGTCGCGTTCCTTACATTCTTCAATGGTATACTTCGGATCGCCATCAATAGAAAAATCTAAAAATTCCAGCACGAGGTTTCCGCTAAAATCTGTAATGGGCGACACGTCTTGAAGTACTTCCTTAAGGCCATCGTTAAGGAACCAATTATAACTATCCTTTTGAATCTCTATGAGGTCTGGCATTTCCAGTACTTCTTCTATGCGCGAATAACTAATACGCCGTTTATTACCCATTGGCATCGCGTGTATTCGGTTTTTTTGCAAAGCGCAATCACCTCTATTCAAATGTGGGCGCAGATTGAAAAGGAAAAACATTGTTGCTTTCTGCCTAAAGATATGATAAAATGTACAGATGGGAATGTGATATAACAATTACACATGCGGTAGTAGATTATATCAGTTAAATTTGTACGTGTCAAACAATATTTATTTTAAACCTACAATATTGCGGCCGCCAGCAATTCATTTACATTGGCCGCCCCCAAAATCCTGCAAGGGTTTTTAGTGTTGCCGGTTTTTTTTATTGTTCTTAGGCAATCTTTTGGTATTACACATGTTTTAAACCCCATCTTTTCCGCTTCGGCAATACGCTTGTCAATATTGCTTACAGCGCGTATTTCTCCCGCCAAACCCACCTCACCAAACGCCACGGTAAAAGGGTCTGTTGGCTTGTTGCGAAAACCCGACGCGGCCGCGACGATGACGGCGGCGTCCAATGCGGGTTCTGCAAGTCTTATGCCGCCAGCGAGGTTGATGTAGCAATCGCAATTGGATAGTTGCAACCCCGCGTGCTTTTCCAACACAGCGAGCAGCATGACCGCGCGATTGTAGTCAAAGCCGGTGGCGGAGCGGCGCGGAGTGCCGAACGTTGTGTAGATTAACAGGGCCTGCACTTCGGCCAAGATGGGCCGGCTACCTTCTATGGCGCATGTAATGGCGGAGCCCGGCGTGTCTGTAGGCCTGCCCGAGAGCATATATAACGAGGGGTTGTCGACAGGCGAAAGCCCTCTTTCACCCATCTCGAACAGGCCGATCTCATTTGTGCCGCCAAAGCGGTTTTTTACGGCGCGTATAACACGATAATTCTCACGCCGTTCGCCCTCAAAGTACAACACTGTGTCCACCATATGTTCCATTACGCGCGGGCCGGCAATCGTTCCTTCCTTTGTCACATGCCCGATAACCAGCACCGCGATATTCTGTGTTTTTGCAATCTTCATCAGCATATGCGTACATGCTCGTATTTGACTGACGCTACCGGCAACGCTGTTGGATTGGCTGTCTGTCATGGTTTGAATGGAGTCTATGATTAGCAGGTGCGGCTTAATTGCCGCTATTATTTGATAGATCACATTCAAATCGGTTTCCGCCGCGATTTGTAGATTATCGGTGGTCACATTCAGGCGATCCGCGCGCAGTTTTAGCTGCCGCAGGCTTTCTTCACCGCTTACATAAAGGACATTATGATTAAGGCTGCCAACATTTTGACATATTTGCAGCAGTAATGTAGATTTACCAATGCCGGGGTCGCCTCCCAGCAAGGTCAGCGAGCCCTCGACAATGCCGCCCGAAAGTACGTTGTCCAGTTCAGACAGGCCTGTCGTAATACGCTTTTCGCTCGTCTGAGAAATGTTTTTTAGTGTAGAGGCCGAGAAACGGTTGGCGGCCACACTAATGGGGGTGGCCAAACCCCCATTCGGCGCTATGCCGTTTGTAGCGGGATAAAATTCCTCCATGGTTCCATACTTGCCGCACGAGGGGCATCGCCCCAGCCAGGCCGCGCTTTCCTGGCCGCAGTCACAACACACGTATACCTTTTTTTTCAACATATGATTCCCCCATAATGTATAAACCTTTCATAATTTTGCCATAATACTAAACGTAAGGCTATTCACTACCGACAAAAGTAGCGATGTGAGCTTACGTACTTAATCGCGGTTGGCATTTAGAGACCGCGAAAGAGGAAGGAGGTAATAACTTGGACGACAATAAGAAAAACAAAGGAAATCAGCCGCAACAAGATCAAGGCGGTAAAAAGTCTGACAGGACGTCTGAATTTGCGGACGAACTTGTGGATACAAAAGAATAGTTCTGTCCAAAAGTTGAGTCGCCTCTTACGGGGCGACTTAACTTTTTCATTTTTTGTTATATTAGAGGGTCTATTTTGGGTACGTGAGATATACTTTGCCAGCCTCTGTGCCTGTCGTAAGTGTCATTTTTGCGTTTTTCGCGTAGATGCCCATATCGTAATATTTCATGCCTTGTATCTCTTTCGCGCCAGTAGAACCCTTTGTGGAAAGGTCGTACTCGAACGAAAGCTCATGAGCAAACACTGTCTTGTTGGCTATATACGCCGTGAAGGGGGAACGCACATGCAATTGAGCGGAGTCGTTTTGTGTCGTCGTGAGGCTACTCAAAAAGCGCGTGTCAGATATCGCTTTTTTGTACGCCCCAAGCACCGTGTCATTTTCGGTAACGCTGTAGTTGAAGCTCACTCCGGCGCCGACGGCGACAGGCTCGTTATAGTCCAGGTAGTTTAGCATTTTTATGCGTGGAAAATCGTTTGCAATACTGCGGTATATTTTCTCTGTCTCATACGCGGCGTCCTGGTTGTGGTACATATGGTCCGTGCTGGAGTAGTGGCTTATGGCAAGCGCGGAAATGGCAATGGGCTTGCGCGTTTGAAAGGTATAATAGAAATATTCTATAGCGGCAAACGCGTCGCGTGGATAGCCGCCATCATCCATATTTTGCCATATACGCAACCCAACCCAATCAGTAGCGTCATCACCGGGGTAATATCGCATATCGCTGGCGCAGTCCGCGTTTACTGCCCATACAAAAGCGGCGTTGGGCGCGTACTTGCGAAATTCTCCCCTCGCAAAGCGGAAGAAAGAGATGTAATCGTCAAAGTTGATTGTGATATCCTCGGGGTTAGGGTAAAATTCTACAAACACGGGGATATTGTATTTGCCAAATGATTGAGCCATTTGGGTAATAGAGGCTTTATCGAAAGAATTGTAAGTGTTCTGCGGTTTGAGGATGATATAAGGGGTTTTTGTTAACGCCACGCAGTTGATAACCCACGATGACGGGTAGGCGTTGCCTACCTTTAAATTATAGACGCTGATAGCGTGCTGCTTTCCGCTCATATCATCAAACAGCTTCATGTCGAAGTCGATTTGCTTGTTTGACAGAACGTAGGCGCCCAGATAACAGCCTTGCTCCGGCTCGTACATTCCCAAATCTACCGTCGTCTCATAGTAAAGTGTGACAGGGGCAGGTGCGATCTCCGTTAGCGTGGCTTCCGCGTATTGGTTTTGCGCCGATTCAACGTTTCCGGTACGAACGAGATTTTGCGTGGCGCTGCTGCACGTGGTAAGAAACAGAAAGCCAATGGACAAGACCGCCAAAATGTGTGTGTATTTCTTCATCGAAAATTACTCCACTTCCGTGCATTGTACATGTTTAAAGACGGGTTACTTTACAACTTACGTCAGTCATATATATTTTAGATAATGCAGTGGGTATCCCAGCTCGTTTTTCACTTTTAGCGTTATATCAAAACTGTCGAAGGGTATTGACTTGCGCCCGCCGGTCTGCGCCGCCTGCCAATAAAACTTAAGCGTGTCGAATGGCAAAAAGAACACATCACCTTGCGTAAACTTGACTAAAAGGAAGCACACGCCACCTTGCTTCATAAACGCCTCCATGAAATCTATTTGGTGGCTATGTATATTTTGCAAAGGCAGGGAGGTTCGGGTGGTCTCTTTGGCATCAAAACACAAAGGTTTCCCCGAGCTAACGCCCATGTAGTCTACAGTGCTTTTTTGTCCGAAGTACGCTTTTGTTATCACATGTTCCGCGTTGTTGACTTCGATAGGCGTAATGGGGGTGAAAACCTTTTGTATAACCCCGGCTCCGCGACGCAGGTATAACCCGTTGGTAAGGTTGATTTCTTCTTCAAGAACAGAGCCGCGCAGCCCGCGTGAGTTCCAGTTACCCATTACCCATTATCTCCCCAACGCTACTATTTTATACCATTAATTGTAAATACTGCCACGACGGTTACCTTTTTAAAGATAACCGCGCGTTACGCTTAAGAATCTCCAGACCGCGCCAACCCGCGCACGTGAGTTCGAGCGTTTTGTTAAACGTATCGTTGTCCAGATCTATTATCCATTGGGGATCGATTGTCGGTTGAACTGTCGGTTGAGGGGAAACGAATTTATTGTAAGGACAAACGACTTGGCACACATCGCAGCCATAGATATTGCCTGTGGCGATTCTTTCTTCATCGGGAGACAGCGTGCCGGGTTTTTGCGTGAGGTACGACACACAATGCGTGTAATCAAAGAAACCGTTTTCGTTCAGCGCGCGCCCCGGACAAGAGCGTATACACAAATCGCACTTGCCGCAACCGGTTTTGCCTGTATCGAATGGTTTATCGCCGATAAGATCATCTACGGCAATTCGGGTAATAAGCAAACCTATATTAAAGAATGATCCGATGTCGGGATTGATCAGCAAAGAGTTTTTGCCTTTGAAACCCAGCCCCGCCCTTATCGCCAATTCTCGTTCCATCAGCCCGCCAGAATCGACGCAAATATAATGCTCGGCGAACAGGTTTAGCGAGTTCGTGAGTTCTTGCAGCATATTTTTGACAACAATGTGATAATCCTGCCCTACGGCCATACGTGTAATTTTAGCGGAGCCTGTTGGCCACAATGGCCGCTCGCCGCCATATGGCACGCCGATAGCGATAACAGACCGGGCCCCCTGTAGATATTGAGCGGGATCAACGCGCCTGGCGGCATTTTTGGTTACAAACGGGGTTTTTTGTGCGCTGGCTAAACGTTCGTCAAGCGGAGCGGCATCGGTCACGCCATATACACAATTATGCTTTTTGGCGAAAGAGGAGATAATGCTACGCATGTTCTCCCGGCTTTCCTTTTGGTGTAATATTAAACGCGCCGGCGAACCTGAACAGCTTGTGCGGGAGAGACAGCACCAACATTATGCCTATGCACATTACACCGAACAGGCGCAGCGTATCCAACCCCAAAATGGCCGCGCCCGAAAGATCTTCGCTTATAAGCGCGTACATGGTATTGTAAATGCCCGCGCCGGGTACAAGTGAGATGAGGCCGCCGATAAGAAACACGGGTATGGGCATTTTGCGCGCGTAAGTCAAAATGCGTATAACGAATGTGACCAGCATTGACGCGAAAAATGTTGCTATGGAGGGAGAACCGGTCGCATCCACGATCAGCAGGTACGCCAACCACCCCAACGCGCCAGCGACGCCGATAAAAACCAACTCTTGCCTGGGAACATTAAACAGCACCGAAAAAGTGATTGTCGCGATAAAAGCCATCAGTACTGACACAGCCATTTTTGCTACCTCCCGAGAGTCGCCTACGCCCCGCTTGTAGTGACGTAAATATCCGCGCGGCAAACATAACGCGCGCGTGAGCAATTATATCGTGACGCTTCCGAAAAAAGCTGCCCACAGCTGAAGCACGGTGCCTATACCCACAGCGATTGCCACAGCGATTATCAGCGCCTCTGCCATGCGGCTGCCGCCGGACAAAAAGTCGCCCTCCAATATATCGCGTATGCCATTGGTCATGGTTATGCCGGGCACAAGGGGCATTATCGCCCCGAAGATGATGTTTTCCATGCTGTGACCCAATCCCGCGTTTAATAACGCGACGGTTATGCCGGATATCACCGCTCCGCCGAACAGATTTGTGAGAAACGATGAGACGTAGCGCCCGTTTAAATAATTCGTGACGGCGCAAACGATCACGCCATTGATGAACGCCGCCCCACAGTCAGACAGGCCGCCTCCAAACATTAGGCAAAAGCAAAAACACGCTATGCCGGAGCATAGCATCCGTATCCACAGCTTATAGGGCGGCATGAGTGCTATGGTTTCAAGGGCCTCCATGGCAAGGGCGGGGGTTATTTTACCTGCGGTGAGCTGGCGTGAAACCTCGTTAACCCTCGCTATTTTTTGCATGTGATAAGATCTGGCGTTAACGCGTTTGATGCCGGATGAGCCAGATTCATTCCCCAGGCTTACAAAAATACCGGTTGCCGTAACGAAGGTTTCCGCGCGCGCAAAGCCCAGCGACAGCAGGATGCGTTTTAGAGTGTCCTCTATACGATGGGTTTCCGCTCCGTTGGCAAGCATGATTTCACCTGCCAACAGCGCGATACTTAACGCCTGATTGTGTTCCATAGTGCCCCTCATCTCTATTTGCGGAACATTTTATCATATAATAGATGTTGACACAAAATTTTTAGCGGTGTAAAATGACACCGTCGCCAAAGTTAAGTTGTGGTGTCAGATATTGTCATTATCACTTTAATTTAATTATGGAGAGGTAGCGAAGCGGTCATAACGCGGCGGTCTTGAAAACCGTTTGGGGGCAACCCCACATGGGTTCGAATCCCATCCTCTCCGGTATTGCGAACTAATGCGAATTCCTTGAAGGTGGTAGTCACCCGCGAGGTGTTCGCGTTTTTCTTTGAACTGCCCAAAAACTGGTTGGCGCAGTTGATAAAGCATGATATAATCATTGTAGATTTCATTGGCTATTGAAATGCGAAAGGAAGACTAATATGTCAATATTTAACGAAGTAACGGATCTCTCCTTTGATGAGGTTGAAGACATTGAGAAACTGACACTTCGTTGGCTTGTTCAAGCGACTATGGATTTTGGATTCGAGGCATATGAGATTTTCTACTATTCTCCTGATAATGTAAAAGATGTTGCTGAAGATATCACTCGCGAAATAGTTGATCGTCTTCCGGGATATAATACAACTCAAAGAATCTTTGGAACTGTAGACTATAAAAAGGCTAGGTACATAATTTTACCAAATCAAATTGTGCGACAAGCATTATTTGTCGATTCTAAGGCAGAGAAGTCAAATTTGACAGCGACACTTCAAATAACACAAACCTCACTAATTGTAAGGCAGATACGCGGCGGAGAAATTCTCGAAATCCCCGGCAAATTACCACCAATTTACACTCATAATACAGATAACTACTTAAGTACGACCTTGTTTCTTCATTACTGTTACGAAGATAGCGATGAACATCACTTTTTGAAAGATATAACAGTTTGCTGTGTCCCAAATGGATTGTTGCAAGAACGTTATAATCCAGATGAAAACACGGGATTTTGGCTTGCAGGCAGGAATGCACCTTCGCTTGGCGAAGAATTCCGTGTTAGAGTTAGTTTTGATCGACTTAAAGAATTAGCAAGTTGGAGAGTGCAAAAGATTATTGTCAATAACGATACCAAGTCATTTGAGAACTCTTGGGTGGATTGAGGGGGTAGAATATATTGAAGTACCTTGATATTAATCAGATTTACTGTGGTGATGCGCGAGTGTTACTTCAACACATTCGCCCTGAATCAGTCGCCTTAAGTGTCTGGTCCCCGCCATATCATGTTGGTAAAGACTATGAAAAATCGATGACTTTTGATGAATGGGAATCACTGTTAACAACAGTTATCCAATTGCACTTTAAATTATTGAAGCCGGGTGGCTTTCTCGCAATAAACATAGCAGATATACTCTGCTTTAAAGATGAACTATTGCCAAAGATTATGGCTGAAAATGTAAGCCGAAAGAAAATTTCGCTCACTCGAGAACAAGTGCTTGAAACTTGGTCGAAGCATCCTGGGTATTCAAGAAAACAAATTGCTGAAGTATTAGGTTGTAGCGAGCAGACTGTTGATAGACGGGTTAATGGTAATAATGTTCGAGGTGGAAAGTACACCTCTCAAACACGCGTTAAACTGGCTGGCGATTTACTCGAAAAAGCTGCTTATGATGCATCTTTATATTTGTATGATCGCCGCATATGGGTGAAAGATCCCGCATGGGAAAATAGCCGATGGCATACAATTTCATACAGAGCAATTGATGAGTTTGAGTATGTATATATTTTTTGGAAACCAGGAATTACCATTGTCGATCGATCAAGGCTTCAAAAAGATGAATGGATTAACTGGGGATCGCGAGCAGTATGGAATATTGCATCTGTACGAACAAATGATAATCATGAAGCGAAATTTCCCCTCGAATTACCAAGACGCTTAATTCAGATGCTAACAGATGTTGGCGACACTGTACTTGATTGCTTTATTGGAAGTGGTACAACTGCCGCTGCTGCTATTATCAAAAACAGAAATTATATCGGTATTGATAAAGAAGCGCAATATGTTAAACTTGCAAACAAAACCTGTTATGATGCATTTCAGAATAAAGTCGCCATTGAGAATCGACACGAGCATATGACGACGTTTGCAGAATCGATATCAGGATAGCATTATGCCAAGACAGTGCAACAATCAAGCTCTATGATGAAATTGCTCCTATACTCGGAGTAGCAAAAGCCGCATGGGAAAGGCTCGTCGGCTATATACGTTTCAACTATGTTATGGATGAATTATGGACGACCGGGAAAACGAGCATGACAGAACAAACATTGAACGAATCGCGGATGTCAGAGAAAGGACGGAGGGGTACTATGGCACAAAAAGAATTTCCCATTTTGGAGTTTGACGAGGACAGGAACGCTTTTATCAGGCCCTCCCAACGTCTGCACCCCATCGACATAGCCGAGGGTTGTGTTCTATGTTTCTTCGCTGAGGCGGTCGAGAAGATTCTTGTTAAATATCCCTATAAACTTGTTAAGACCCTTATTTCGGAGTCGTCCAGGCCACCTGTTTATGAACTTGATTACAACGGCAAGCGGGTTGTGCTGGTTCAGGCAATTGTCGGCGCACCTTTAGCGGCGGGACAGATAGAGGAACTGACCGCCTTGGGCTGCCGCAAGTATATCGCTTGTGGAGGGTGCGGGGCGCTGCAAAAAGAAATTGCTGTCGGGCATTTGATAATCCCCACGGCGGCGGTTAGAGATGAGGGTACGTCATATCATTATGTTGAACCTTCAAGGGAGATTAGTCTGAACGAGCGTGTTATCAGTGTTATTGCAAAAACACTCACAGAGCAAAAAGTGCCGTACATAAAGTCGAAAACTTGGACGACCGATGCGTTTTACAGAGAAACCCCGGCTAAAATTCAACAGCGCAAAGCTGAGGGTTGTGTTACGGTTGAGATGGAAACCTCAGCGTATGCGGCGGCTGCGCAATATAACGGCGTGGACTTTGGGCAGATTCTCTACGCGGGCGACAACCTTGGCGGTGACGTATGGGACGAGCGAGCTTGGCACGACAGAAGCGGAATTAGAGCGTTTGTTCTACAGCTTGCCCTTGATGTCTGCATAAGGTTATAAGCCATGCGCAGCAGAGTCAGAACGCTGCGACATGTTTTTTTGCGGCGAGAGCTATCGCACAATGCCGGATACTGAATAATCGGATACTGAATAATCTCCAGAATCCTTGATTTTTGTTCCGATAGTGGCTATAATATAATCGAAATTGAAGCCAAAGGCAGTGAAGAGAAGAGTAAGCGATTATACCTTTTACAGAGAACCCGGTTGCTGAGAACGGGCAAAGCTATGTAGCCGCCGAACATGGTCTTGGAGCCGCGCACCGAAGGTATTTTACCCAAGGCTGCGACGGGTGCGCCCGTGACAGCGCTATGCTCTCGGCAGGTCATTCCCTGCCCGCAGCAGACGAGGTTCGCGCCGTGAGACGCGAACAAATTTGGGGTGGTATCACGAAGCGGTTGCTCTCGTCCCCGAAAACAAAGTTTTCGGAGAGGAGGGCCTTTTTGTTATCGTTTTTCGTAATATTAAACCAAATTGAAAGGGGCATATGAACATGAATATTTTAATAGGGAGCGCGTGGCCTTACGCGAATGGCTCCTTGCATATCGGGCATCTCGCCGGACTTCTGCCGGCAGATGTTATCGCTCGGTATTACCGAGCAAAAAGAGATAAAGTTTATTTCGTTTCGGGCAGTGATTGTCATGGAACTCCGGTTGCAATCAGAGCGAAGCAAGAAAATAAATCTCCGCAAGAAATCAGTGACCATTATCATGCGGAATTTTGCGAGTGCTTCAACAAATTGGGATTCAGCTACGACCGTTATGGCAAGACCTCGTCTGATGAGCATATATCTTTTGTGCAAGAGTTCCACAGGGCGATGTATGCGTGTAAGTATATCTATGAGAAAGAGACGCCGCAACCATTCTGTGAGAAATGCAATACCGCGCTTACCGACCGTTTTGTAGTCGGTAAGTGTCCCGAGTGCGGTGAAAAAGCGCGAGGCGACCAATGCGATGTCTGCGGGGTTGTGCTCGACCCGGAAAATCTCTTGGAACCGCTGTGTTCCGTATGCAGATCAGCTGTGACTTTTAAGAGTACCAAGCACTTATTTATCGCAATATCCAAATTTGCAAATGAGCTTACGACTTTCGTAAACGCCCATTTGCATTGGCGCAAGAACGCTATAGCATTTTCACGCCGCTATATCAATGAAGGGTTGCGTGACCGGGCTGTAACCCGCGACCTTGATTGGGGCATAGATGTTCCGAAAGATGGGTATGAGGACAAGAAGATTTATATATGGGCTGAGAATGTTTTGGGGTATCTGTCCATGAGCAAAACGGTTGCAGCGCGGCGCGGCGAAAAGTACGACGAGTTATGGGGCGCAGACAGTCGGCATTACTACGTTCACGGTAAGGACAATATTCCGTTTCACACTATCATTCTGCCGTCGCTGATGTTGGCGAACGGCGATAAGTGGAAATTACCCGACGATATAATTTCCAGCGAGTATTTGACGCTAGAAGGGCGTAAAATTTCAACAAGTCAGAATTGGGCTATATGGGTCAAAGACATCGTAGACAGGTACCATCCCGATTCTATCCGTTACTTTATGATTGCGAACGGGCCGGAAAAACGTGACACCGATTTTTCGTGGAGAGAATTTGTCAACAGCCACAACGGAGAGTTGCTCGGATCATACGGAAATTTCGTCAACCGTACATTGGCATTTGTCTACAAATATTTTGATGCCTCTGTACCGAACGGAAAACAAGATTCAGAAATAAGCGAAAAGATATCCGCCCTGTTCCAAACCGTTGGAGGTATGATTGAAGTCGGTAACCTGAAAGAAGCTCTTGATACTATATTTGAGTTTGTGCGATTCGGAAATAAATATTTCGATACTGAGCGCCCATGGCAGACGCGCAACACCGATGTGGTAAAATGCGCCGATACCATTTTCAACTGCGTTCAAATTATCGCTAACCTCGTTGTCTTACTTGAACCATTTATACCGTTCTCATCTTCCAAAATAAAAAACTGGCTGACGATAGAAAATAGTTGGTCTGTAAAATCAGTCTCTGCCGGATCTGTGATTCCAGAACCGGAAATATTATTTGAGCGTCTGGATAAAAAAGTTGTGGATGAAGAATTGGAACGGTTACAAAAACACTCTTGATTTGCCATTCGCATGACTTCACAGCAGACGGCGCAGTCGGCTTAACGGGCACCTCGGAAATGAGGCGGGCGAGGGTCAATTAACGACACCTGCGCGATAAAAACTATTTGCATTTGGCTATTGGCAAATGCAAATAACCATGGTATTCTTGCTACGCAAGCTATGGTCAGGTGTTCGCATTTGGACGATAGCACTCCAATATTGCGAACCGTCCCTAGCGGCTTATCATTGGCGAGGTGTTCGCTTTTGTCGTTGAGTTGGAATATGACGCTTGCGGTTTCCGCCGAACCATCCGATGCCCATCACAGAAAAACAGGAGGACATCTATATGCAAGCCAACAGACTATCACGCAACGGAATGATCGGATTGTGCTGTCCGAGTCACGTTGCGAGTATGGAACAGTATAATCCTATCATTTCCGCGATTAGACAGCTTGGGTATAGTGTGAAGCTAGGCGAGAATTTCACAAGGGATACTTATGGATACGCCGCAAGCGCGGAGGAATGCGCCGAAGATGTAAACGCCCTTGTTGCGGACGACGCCGTTCAAATGATATTGTTCGGAGGCGGTGAGGGCGCGGTCGAGACTTTGCCGCTGATTGATTACGAAAATATACGCCGCCATCCAAAGCTGTTCAGCAGCTACAGCGACGGTACCTCCATACTGAACGCGATTTACGCGCAGACGGGATTAGTTACATATTACGGCGCGGGAGCGGGAGTGTTCTCCGATCTTAGGCATTACGACTATACGCAATTTTGTTCTCATTTTGTCGAGGGTTATAGTGTGGAGCAATTCTCAAGCGACAGCGAGTGGAAAACTCTGCGCGGAGGGGTTTGCGAAGGCGCCCTGATCGGCGGGTATGCTTCTTTGTTTGGGCTGATGCTTTCCAACGAATATTTCAGATATGATAAGGATGAAAAGTATTTGCTGTTTCTCGAAGATCACGAGCGTTTCAGCAAGGTCGGCGCGGTAAGCACATACCTCTCGTTTATCAGCCAAAGCGCGTTCATGCGTAATGTGATCGGATTGATTTTCGGACATTACGCAGTTGATGTGCCGGAGGATTTATTGCGCTGTTTGGAGCGTTTCGGAGAAAGGCACGACATTCCGGTTGTTTACACCGACGACTTCGGTCACGGCACACGACACGCAATCTTTCCTATCGGGATGACCGCCGCGCTTGACACAGAAAAGAGAGCGTTGGCGTTCGGATGAATAAATAGTACGAGAATTTCTGAGGAGTTTGTCTGATGGATGCAATGACCGCAAAGGAAGCTGCGGAGAAATGGGATATTTCGCAGAGGCGCGTTGTGGCGCTATGTACTGAGAATCGTATCAAGGAGGCGGAGTTTATCGGCAATACGTGGCTTATGCCCAAATCGGCTGTAAAGCCCAAAGATGGGCGTGTCGCACAATTTGGACCGCCTGCGGGTATGGCAGTTAAGCCTTTCTTGAAATGGGCGGGAGGCAAGTCGCAAATTTTGGAAGATATTCGCCAAAAGCACCCTGCTGGGCTTGGCGCGAGTATTGCCAAGTATGCGGAGCCTTTTGTGGGCGGCGGTGCGGTGCTGTTTGACGTTTTAAGCCGCTATGCAATGCAGAAAGTCTATATCAGCGATATTAACAAGGAACTGATCGCGACCTATATTGCAATCCGCGACAACGTGACGGAGCTTGTCAGCACACTAAAACGACTCGAATCTGGATACTTACCTGCGGGTGATGACTTGCGCAAGGCAATCTACTACGATAGCCGGGAGCGCTTTAACGCTTTGAAAGCCGCTTGCAGCGAGTCTGTGGAACTTGCCGCCTTGTTCATTTTCTTAAACCGAACTTGCTTCAATGGTCTATATAGGGTGAACTCCCATGGCGCGTTCAATGTTCCCCAAGGCAGTTACAAGAACCCAACCATCTGTGATGAAACGAATCTGAAGGCGGCATCGAAGGCTTTGCAGGACGTGGAAATCGTTTGCGCCGATTATAAAGATTCCCGCAACTTCATTGATAAGAACACGTTCGCATATTTTGATCCACCTTATCGTTCGCTGACAACAACGGCGAGTTTTACCTCCTACGCCAAGGGCGGATTTGCCGACAAGGAGCAAGCCGAGCTTGCGCAATTCATTGACGAAATGAGCGGGCGAGGGGCCCATATTGTCGCAAGCAATAGCGACCCGAAAAACGCAGATGAAGAAGATGATTTTTTTGACAGGCTCTACTCCCGCCATAATATCATGAGAATCAGCGCAAGCCGCGCAATCAACTCTGTTGGAGCGTCACGCGGCAAGATAAGCGAACTGCTTATCTGCAATGTTTAGGGAGGAAAAAATAGAAACATATTATCACTGCCTTACCTTCAAGTTTAATGTGTCAGCACATCATCAGCTTCATTCTCTATCGTTCGCTTGGTGAGCGCTTCATCCGCGTCACGCCGTCTTTCTCTGTATTGTATCTCTTCCAATAGCTTTCTGTTAGCGGCGGTTATATCTGCCTGCAAACCGGCTATAAAGCATTGGACTGCCAACACAATGAGCATCGTCGCCATAACTAGCGACTGCACGTGCCCTTCGCCCGTGCCATTGATAAAATACCACAGCAGAAACCGGATCACGAACGCCACGCCCGGAATGAACAGCAAAATTCCCAATACGCTAAAGAATTTGAGTGGACGATACATCAAAAGCGCGCGCAGGATGACCGACGCCGACCGCCACACGTAAGCCCATATACTCTTGAACAGCCGTGACTTTCGTGTTTCGGGGTTCGTGCGTATCGGTACCGATGAGATAGCCATTTTGCTGTGTCCAGCTTGTATGATGGTTTCCAGAGTGTATGTATACTGGTTTATAATATTAACCCGCAACGCCGCCTCACGCGAATAGGCCCTAAAGCCGCTGGGCGCGTCGGGTACGCTGGTTCCCGACGCTACACGCACGACAAGACTGCCAAAGCGTTGTAACCGCTTTTTCGTGCTGCTAAAGTGCTGCGTGTCGTCTATTGGGCGCTCGCCAATTACGATGTCCGCGTTGCCGTCCAAAATTGGCCTTATCAGTTTTTCTATGTCCGCGCCATTATACTGATTGTCTGCGTCGGTATTTACGATAATGTCCGCGCCAAGTCGCAGGCAAGCGTCGATCCCCGCCGCAAATCCCGCCGCAAGCCCCCGGTTGCGCTTAAAACTGACAATGTGATGCACTCCACAAGTTCGCGCCACTTCAACCGTTTTATCGCGGCTGCCATCGTTGATGATCAGGTACTCAATTTGCTCTATACCGGAAATGTCTTTGGGCAGAGCGGCAACTGTAGCGGGGAGGGTAGTTTCTTCGTTATAGCATGGGATTTGGATGATAACAAACAAAATAAACCACTCCAAGGCAAATTTATGTGCGTCTAATCACCAGAACTGCATACATGTGAATCAATACACTTCAGATAAAGCTGCTTGAACTAGCGCGCAACGCCTTTTTTCTTTTGCTAACCATGAAAATCGCAAGGGCAATCAGGATGATGATTCCTAATACATGCAGACATATTCCGATGTAAAATTCAATAGGGCAATAGATCATTTTCACAGTATGCTCGCTGGGGGGAACCCGCACGCCTCTGAATATGTAATTAGCTCTGAATATGTCGATCTGCTTGCCATCTAAATAAGCATTCCAACCAGGATACCAAAGATCAGATAAAACAAGTAATTTGTCATCACTCGCGCTTGTCTTTACTGTCACAGTGTTATTGGTAATTTCAAGTAAATCCACATCTTGCAGCTCGTCTTTGTACGATGGGAAACCAGGGATCTCTTCCAAGTATGCAACATTGAGGTTATCAGTATTCTTCATTAATTCCAATATTTCATCACCCGAGGCAATCTCGTATTGACCAGTCAAATAGGCTCTGGGCAATGCAGTGTCATTGTGGTGTACTTGAAGATTATTCAGCGTTACATCCGCTTTCATATCTTCAAAATTTTCTGAAACTATCTGTGAAGCACCAGAAAAGTTAACAAGATTCATTTCCGATATTTCGCCCAGAGATGTACGCGTTGGGCTTAAATAAACATCTTCCGAAATTCCCTTAAGGTAGTTTGTTAATCTTACATTAGTGGTTATTAAAGAATGCAGATTCAAATCCAGTAAGTTGTAAAACACATATGAGTTAGGAAAAAGAACAAACGTGCTGCCCGATCCGGCAAACTTAGCGATTCGACTGTTTGAAAGAGTCTCGCTTTTAAGATATTCTGTTATTTGTGTTGAAGGAGCTAGACTACTCTTAGTGTAAATTACAGACGGGTTATATCTTGCACCTGCTATGTATAAATCAAAAAATGAAAGGCACAGTAAAACCGCAATAACAATTATTTTTTTTACCCTTAGAATGTGATATGATAGACTTACGAATAAAAACACCCCGATGACCCCAATACCAAAGACAGTTCCTATACTGAAATAAGAACGGGATACAAATATATAAAAAGAAACATAGAACAATGCTATTATTACAACGCCACGAAATAGAAAGCCAAAGAGCAACTTTTTGTCACTCAATATTTCAGTTGATCTCTCCATGCCATAAGAAGCTATAAAAGCAAAACAGAAACACAAAGGCATTACTAATCTCAAACTTGGTGAAGTGTTAAGCAGCGGAAGCATCCCAACTATATTGAACAAAGGTAATCCATATATCGCGCCACCAAGAATTACAGCTACCGCAATAAAGAATAGCAATGTTTTATTCTTTAACCACGATAGGCTTGCGAGTATGCAAATTGATAGAAACATGGCTAATATCCCACAGTAGGAAAGTATCTCATTGGGGTGCTGGCTTAGGCCAGCTGTTTCTCTGTATTTGGTATCAAACAAAAGCATTATATAGTTGATATGAAGCCTGGTATTTTCAAAGATGCTTCCGTTAATGCGACGATCTACATACCCTGTAAAGTCACTTATTTTGAGAAATGATAATATGTATGGCATCGCCATAAGCAGACTCAATGAAACGAGCCCGCCATATGCGGCAAACCACTTCAAAATCATCACACAATCTTTCTTTCTATAAGCGTTGTATATAGTTTTACTGACAAAATAAAAAGAAACAATGTAGAGAAAGTAAACTGCGTATGCTGGCATGCCAACGGTTATCATCCAGAACAATATCAAAGGTGTGGCAATTAAATATTGGGCTTTCTTTGTAAACAATCCGTTTACCGACCAAAACAACCAGGGAGCTAACATGCCCACACTTGTATGCGGCCAGTTTGCCCAAACTATCATTGGCAAAGAGCAGGCGAAAGTAATCGCGCCGAATATCGCTGGCATCGTCCTGAGTTTCAACGATCTTAAAGCAAGATACATTCCTATTTGCGTTAATAACATTTGCAAAATCAATTCAATTGTTGGAGCGATATTTAAAGGCAAAAAGAGATACACCCATCTAAGCGGGTAAAAAAAAGATGTTATGTCGAAAGGTTCACCAAAAGATATTTTGGGGTTCCATAGCGGAATCTCCCCACTTGAGATGCTCTCCTTTGCTATAAACATACTGGGCAAAAAGCTATCTATCGGATCGCTTAATACTGCGCCACGCGTTCCTTCGGTGGTGTATTCTGCATTCCAGGGCGACATATGATAGTATAAGTTGGAGGTGAGGTATAGTTCACCTTGAAAAATTCTATGGTAATAAACTAAGGTAAATATGACAAAAACAAAAAAAATAACGGCGTATTTTGCGAAGTTGTTTACATGTAGCCTTTTTAGATCCATTTACAGAACCACATCCCATGTTATTGATCTGTTTGCTTTACTGCTTAACAACATGCCTTGTACCATCGGCAACGACCGATTTAAAGCAAACATCTAATTGGAAAAATACATAATTGTCAGAAGCTAGGTATGTAACAAAATTTCCAGACTGTTACATGGGCTTTTTTATGCCTAAAAATCAAGGTTCTTGGCAAACATTCTAATCAAACAAATGCAACAATTTACCTATTGCCACTAATCAAAAGCTCACATTTCAGCCGTATGTTATCATGTAGCAGTCTGGAAAAACTGTCACATGGACACTAAAGTCAGGATAGGATATATGTATAGAACAGGCTATACAAATTAAACACGTTTTAAATTAACGAATTACTATACCGAGTTGATTGTCTAAAAGTGATCACAACTAAAGCTGAAAAACACCTTTTGCCAAATCAAAATTAGGATTGTAATAGGGATCACCACCTGCAAGTTCCTTTGCCCACCGTTTTTTAAAAAGTGCGGTTTCCCGCAAAAACCTCTCCTGCTTTTTTGGCGTATTCTCGTAACCTCTTGTAAGGGACTCGTGATGATAAAGCTCGGCAAATGGAGTCCAAACAATATCATATTGTGCCTTACGTATTTTCATACAAAGATCAACATCATTAAACGCTACCGCAAAACCTTCCTCAAAACCACTAACACTTTCAAATACATCTTTGCGCACCATCATGCACGCGCCTGTTACTGCTGATAAATTTTGCGCATACAGCATTCGACCCATATATCCCCCATGCCCTCTCGGATAGCGGCTATGCGTGACAGATGCTACGCCACCTACCCCCATTACCACGCCAGCATGTTGAACAGTATTGTTAGGGTAATACAACATGCAACCAACAGCCCCTACTGTCGGTTGCTGCGAAAACATCAACATCTCTTCGATCCAATTTTCTGAGATAACCTCAGTATCGTTATTCAGAAATAGCATGTACTTACCGTTAGCCAAGCTTACGGCCCAATTATTTATCTTTGAAAAATCAAATACACCTGTATATGCGAAAATTTTTATCTTTTCCTTATTTTCTAAATATTTATAATATTCAAAAATGTCGTTCCCTGTGCTATTATTCTCAATTATTAAAATTTCGATGTTACGATATGTTGATTTAAAAATGATTGAGTTTACACAGTGTTTCAATACCTCTACGTTATCTTTATTTGGTATTATAATTGATACAAGAGGCTGCTCTACAAGATCGTACCTAATTCTATAAAAAGTGGGAAGATCTGGCGATGAAGACACATGCACAGTCCCTCTGACACCTGTCCTATCTAGGTGAGCCTGAACAGCCTTCAAACCAGCACTCATTACATACGGTTTTGAAGCTGCTCCTGAAGCAACTGAATTTTCATGAGAGCGCCAATAATACAGCAACACTGGAACATGCGCTACTTCTTTTGTTTGTTCCACAAGCCTGAGGAACAAATCATGATCTTGAGAGCCATCAAAATCCTGCCTGAATCCCCCGCCCGCCTTTTCCAAGAGCTTTCGAGAAAAAACAGAAAAATGACATATGTAGTTATTACCTCGCAAGTTATTCAGAGCAAAATCCGGCTTGTAATGGATTAAATGCATATCAGAAGGGCGTTTCTTAAAAACACCTTCGTCGGTATAGACAAATTCAGCGTTCTTATCACAAATGGCTTGCATCACGTAATAAAGCGCTGACGGGTGTAGCAAATCATCATGATCCAACAATCCGAAGTACTCCCCAGTCGCCATCTCGATCGCCGCGTTTGAGTTCTCAGATATCCCCAAGTTTTTATCTAATTTTTTGTACAGCACGCGTTTGTCCATCTTTAAATATTTTTGCACTGTTTGCCCAACGTACAAATGCTCATCGTCGCTGCCGTCAGCAAGGCACAGCTCCCAGTTCGAATAGGTCTGCGCCATCACACTCTCTATCATTTCTGCTAGCATTGTTTCATCAGTGTTGTACAAGGGAGTTATGATGCTAATCTTGATGTCTCTGTCAAATACTTCAAGGCGCTGCCTTTGCAATTCGGCTTTTTTTATCTTTTGTTTGCGCTTGGCCCGCATACCCATATAGTTGCCCAGATAGTTTTTAGCGCGCATAATGGTCGTTTTTGGACCAAATCTCAGTAAACTTTTTACCCCTTTAGCCAGCGCATAGGTAACGCGAAACTTCACTAAAACTCCGCGCAACAACCCCAAAACAACCCTTAGGGGCTTTGTCGCGCGCCAGACTGTGGAAGATCCTATCTGCGCGCACATAGTTTGAGCCTCCGAAAGTTGCGTCCTCAATTCTTCCTGCTGTTTAATGGAATATTCGTAGTTAGATTTGTAGTAATCTAATTCGCAGACATAATAATTACACTTTTCTTGTAGTGACGCAAGTTCGCTGGATAACCGCGAGATGCTCTCATCTTTTTCCGCGATGACGCTCTTAATATTTTGCATGGTAAATTCATTGCTGTCACCACTCGTGACGTCACCTCCAACAGGTGAATCATTATCCATACAACTGCCTCCTCGCGAAAAAAATGTGCTATGTGCTAAAGTCGCCATACCCAATATTGTCGAAATCTGACGACCTTTGGACCTATAATCAAGCGCAATCGAATTACATACTCTGAACGCACATTCAGAATTACATAGAATAAGCGTCACACACACTGCTCATATCGCCCAGCATTTTCATGGCGCCACGCTCAAGCCACAGTGAATGTCTGCAAAGCTGCCTGATTTGCTCTATGCTGTGAGACACAAGTAGCACTGTTGTGCCGCCGGACATTAGCTCTGTTATGCGAACGTTGCATTTTTCTTGAAACTTATAGTCGCCAACTCCGAGTATCTCATCCACTATGAGGATGTCGGGCTTAATTACCGTTGCGATGGCAAAACCTACCCGCGCCACCATGCCGCTGCTGTAATTTTTCATGGGTACATCAAGAAACTGGTGCATCTCCGAAAATTCAATGATAGCGTCAAAATGATCGCCTATAAACTTCTTGTCATAGCCCAGCACCGCTCCATTAAGGTAAATGTTTTCCCTGGCGGTGAGTTCCATATCAAAACCCGCGCCCAGCTCGATAAGCGGGGCAATCGTACCATTTACAGAAACTCTGCCAATTGTCGGCTTCAATATCCCTGCAACAAGTTTTAGCAACGTGCTTTTGCCAGAACCGTTAAGCCCAACAATGCCAAACACATCGCCCTTTTCTATCTCGAAACTGATGCCCTTAAGCGCCGTAAACTCTCGGTAACGCAACTCACCCTTAACGAGCTTAAGTATGTACTCTTTAAGGCTGTTAACTTTATCTTCAGCCATATTAAAAATCATGGACACGTCTTCAAACACCACCGCAGAATCCATACATCAGCTCCTTTTCACCTATATAAATCTAGTGAAATCTCTTGTTTCCTCCGGACACTATCAAAGAACCGATAGCCGGAAGTGGCATGAAAGTCATTTAGTAACCTTCAAGGAGGAAGCTCTCAAGGCGCGCAGCATAATACCACGCGCGCCGTTGTAGTCACGGTCTACAACTACCTTTTCCGAGCCCGATCCCAGACGAAATTTGTTTTGCGGAACCGACCTGCTTGACTTCACCTGTCCAACTGACAGTT
>JAISGK010000006.1 GCA_031263155.1 Clostridiales bacterium | reverse complement strand
TGTCGGCAAGCATCAGCTGCAAGAAACTCAGACGGCTTGAAAGCCGCAATACTATATTGACCGAAAGGAGGGGCGACTCCTCCCCATACTTAAAAGTAGGGGTATCCGTCGCCTAAAATGTTGATGACAAATTCCATTACCATAATTTTAGAACGTGGTTTGATCATATATCCGGGAGGTTTATAGGTAAATGGCATTGCGTACGATAAGACAGTCAGGAGATCCGCTTCTTCGCAAAATTTCAAAACCTGTGAGAAAATTTGACTCAAAAATGAACGATTTGCTGGATGATATGATCGAGACACTTAAATCTGTTAACGGACTAGGATTGGCGGCCCCACAGGTGGGAGCCCTTAAGCGCGCAATTGTCGTAAACATTAATGATGTTTTGTATGAAATTATAAACCCCGAAATATTGGAGTCGCGCGGTTCGCAAAACAGCAAGGAAGGCTGCCTGTCTGTCGCTGGTAAAAACGGTTATGTAAGGCGGCCTGAGTATCTAAAGATAAAGGCCAGAGATCGCAACGGCGATGAATACGTTATTGAGGGCGAAGGATTATTGGCAACGGCGCTAAGTCACGAGATTGATCATTTAGACGGCATTTTATATATAGACAAGGCCATTGAGGTTTGGGACGCAACTGACGAAGATGGCTGGGAAGATGAAAACGGCGAGGAAGGAAGCCAATGAAAATAGCCTTTATGGGCACGCCCGAATTTGGCGCGATAATTCTGGAAGCCTTGGCCCAGCGCCATGAGATTTTGGCTGTAGTTACAAAACCGGACAAGAAGCAGGGGCGAGGCGGCAAAATCGTAGATTCGCCCGTCAAATTTATCGCGAAAAAGTATAATTATCGGCTGCTACAACCCAGTAGCGCGCGCGATCCGCAGTTCTTGACAGATTTAGGAAGCGTGGACATAATTGTTACGGCCGCGTATGGTAAAATACTGCCGCGCGCCGTGCTTGAGCGCCCCCGATACGGCTGTCTTAATGTGCATGGATCACTTTTGCCCAAATATAGAGGCGCCGCTCCAGTGCAGTGGGCATTGATAAACGGTGAGGCGGAAACAGGAATAACCTTTATGCGTATGGATACGGGTGTCGATACGGGTGATATCATTTTTAAAAAAGCTGTTGCTGTTAACCCGACGGACGATTGCGGCTCGCTGATGAATAGGCTGGGCATCACAGCCGCATACTGTATAAATGATGTGCTTAAAAAAATTGTATCGGGAGAGGCGGCATACGCGAAGCAGGATGATGACCAGGCGACTTACGCGCCGGCGATAACGGGCGAGACCGCGTGTATTGATTGGTCGCAACCCGCGCGGCGTATCGCTAACCTCGCGCGCGCCATGTCTCCAGAACCGGGCGCGACAGCGGGGCTGTTTAAGATATGGAAGGCGGAAGCCATAGCGGATCTTGACGGCGGCACGCCGCATAATATCGAACTGCCGGGAGAGATTATTACGGTGCGTAAAGACGGCGCGTTAGTTAACACGGCAAGTGGCATACTTCTTGTAACCGAACTGCAAGCGCCCGGCGGCAAGCGCATGAGGGCGACGGATTATTTTAGGGGGCACAAGCCAGTAACCGGTATGTTTCAGACAATGTGAGCGTAGTATCGTAAAGAAAAATATATATAGAATTATTAAAGGGGGAGCCATGCCATTTTACGATTGGACAATAATTTTGTTAATACCCGCGATCATTTTAGGCATTTACGCGCAGGCTAGGGTAAGCGGCGCGTATAAAAAATACAGCGAGGTTACAAATCGGCGGGGGCTGACGGGCGCGGACATAGCGCGCGCTATTCTCGCGGCCGAAAACATTCGCGACGTACAGGTGACCTCGATAGCCGGGCAACTGACCGACCATTACGACCCTCGCACAAAAACCCTTGCCCTGTCTAGCGGGGTAATCAACAGCCGATCCCTTGCCGCCGCTGGTATTGCCGCGCACGAAACCGGACACGCCATTCAGCACGCCCACGGCTATGCGCCTATGGGTTTGCGAAGCGCTCTTGTGCCCGCTGCGAATTTTGGCTCTCGGCTTGCGATGCCTTTAATCCTGGGTGGCTTTTTGCTCTCGTATATGGCGGGGGAATTTGGCGTTACACTTATTTATATTGGTATTGCGCTGTATGCCGTTGCCGTACTGTTTACTCTCGTAACACTGCCAGTAGAGTTTAACGCCTCTAACCGCGCCATGCGGCTACTGGCCACAACGGGCGTTCTTGAACCTGACGAGCTTGTTCCCGCTAAAAAGGTGTTGGACGCCGCCGCGTTAACATACGTCGCGGCAGCCCTTTCCGCCGTGCTAACGCTGCTGCGATTTATCATCATGTCTCGCGGCAGGGATTAGGAGACATCTAATTGCGCCTGGGGGCGAATTGCGCTCCAAGGCGCGGTTAATTAATAAACTCTACACGTGCGTTTTCACAAAAGGATTTTGATTTCGTAGGGGCGCGCAGTGCGCGCCCGCGCGTTACCCGGTATCGGCGAGGCTTGGAAAGGCACACGGGCGCGCACTGCGCGCCCCTACGAAATCATACCCACTGACCGCTGCGCATCCATATCAAATTTAGAAAATGCACGTTTAGAGTAATAAAGGAGGCTTTAAACATGAAAATTGGCGTCAGCATTTACAGCTTGTTTCAGGCGATCATGTCTGGCGAATTGACGCCGCTGGGAGCGCTGGAGGCTATATCCGGGTATGGCGCGGATAATATCGAGCTTGTCAATTTCGTAACGCCTATCGACACCAATGAAGAATTGCTTAAAGAGATTAAAGACAAGTGCGCCAACCTTGGGCTTGCCATTTCCGCCTACAGCGTAGGATCGGATGTGCTTGACAAAGAGGGCGGCGAACGCGAGGCGGAACTGGCCCGTATTTTTAGACAGATAGACATTGCGGAAAAGGTAGGAGCGCCCATCATACGTTCTGATCTTACAAAATGGGGACGCCCGCCAGAGATCAATATGCCAGAGCAGTTTGACAAAGACCTGCCCATATTGGTGGGCATATGCCGCAAGCTGGCGGACTATGCCGCCCCGAAGGGCATAACCGTTACGGTAGAAAATCACGGTACATATATTAACAACAGCGAACGTATTCGCAGACTTATATGCGCGGTAGATCGCCCCAATTATCGCGTTACTTTAGACGTGGGCAATTGCCTGTGCGTTGACGAAGACCCATGGGTTTCGCTTAAAAATTTGCTGCCCTATGCCGCTACAATTCATTTTAAAGATTTTTTGGTACGCAAAAATGGCCTTGCCAACGGCGCGGGCGGCCCCGCGACATTTAGCGTGGCCAGTTGGCTTACCACCAACTATGGCAATTTCTTGCGCGGGACAATCGTAGGCGATGGTGATATAGACACGCCCCGCATAGTAAACGAGATAGTTGGCAGTGGTTACGACGGAGCGCTGGCGATAGAGTTTGAAGGGCCGGAAGAATGTAAGCTCGCAACGCAAAAAAGCCTTGCCAATCTAAAACGAATGGCCGGCAGAGAATAACAGATTTTTCTTTGGAGGCGCTTTAGCATGTGCGCCAACAGCGTGGAAAAATAGAATAGAATAGATAAGAGGCTGCTCAACCAATGGGCAGCCTCCTGCATTTACATCACTTTGCGGGCAGCAGCTTCGCCAGCGCGTCGGAATTTGATTCCATACATCTCCTCAACACTGCACACAGCGTTGGAGTAATAGGCCATGACTTCCTCGGCGGTCATACCTTTTGTTTCCTCTTGAATTTGCAACCGGATATCGTGAATTTCTTTCATCGCCAGCGGTTCTTTAATCATATTCTATTACCTCCGTCGGGGAGTAAATGCCTATTCTATGGTATCGTTCTCGCAGATTTATAATTTCAGTCATCATAACAGTTTTCATTTTAACTATGTGTTGAAAATTGTAGCTCACAATAAGATCCAAATCATTAACCGTAGTAGCTGCAATATGAAGCGCGTCAGTGGAGTATTTCTGTGGTATGATCCCCTCCGCGACATAAAGCGCGGCCAAACGCTGCGTCTCCGAATTTTCTGGTAGCATTGCAATGTCAAACTGCGTTATGAGGTCAATCATTGCTTTGCGTTTTGGTTCGGGTGCTCGTTGTAGTTCTCCGATCACAAAAGATGATGTAAATGGCTCATATTTTCCTTGTTGGATCTCTTCGAACAGACGCAAAGTATCGTCGCGCTTATCGGGTGCATCGTCAGCAAAATAAAAATTGAACACACTGGTTTCAAGGTAAATTTTTTGGACTCTCATTGGCAGATTCCCCGCTTTCAATGCTGATGTGGCATTTTGCCCGCCCGGTAAACAACAACGTATCTGAAGGGATTCGAACCCCCGACCCACGGCTTAGAAGGCCGTTGCTCTATCCGACTGAGCTACAGATACATTTAATTTTCACGCGCATATAATACGATCTCGCCGGCCACTTGTCAAGTGCTCTTTCTCCAAATTTCATTCAATCTATTATCAACCGCGTCAAAAAAGGGAGCCTTCATCATATTATGGATGGCCTCCCTTTTTTATATTAGGTTAACAAAATCGCCAGTTAGCCGCCGTTCTGTTATGCCGACTGTGACACGAGCGCCGCGCCGTAGGTTTGGTTTACCGGCGGGAGCCAGCGGATTAACCTGTTTGTTTTGTGTATACAATTTTCTTTATGCTGGCTTCAGAAAGGCAATGCTCCTTTGCCAGTTGCAGCAGTGGTACCCCGCTCTTATAGGCGTTGCGTATGGCGTCATTGCGCTCTTTCACCTCTAGGCGTGTACCAGAAAGCTGGCCCCAGCGCAATTTTTCGCCTTCACGCTGCGGAATGTACAACAGCTCGCCGGTTATGTGGCGTTGCAAGGCCGCTAACAATTCTGGCGGCAGAACGTCCTTGGCGTTTTTGTATTTCATTGAGAATATCCTCCGCTTAATTTCATTAAAAAATCGCTGTGCGGTACGTCTCATGATACACCTCCTTTAGATTAATTTTTGTTATATTTTTTCAAAACCAGGGGGGCGGTCGTTAAACACGCTCCCCCGGCAGTCCTGTTAGGCTAGGACAGCGCCCACCTCAAATGCGACAAATTACCATCTCCTTTTTGGTGAGACTCACCAAGTTTCCTTGGCTGTAATTATATTGTATGCCCCGCAATAATATATTGCAAGAGAAAAAACAGGTATAGTCGAAATCTATAATTAACGCTCACCACTGTTACAAAAAATTACAAGATTATGACATAGATCAATTGGTATTGGAATACAGCGAAATATATTGTAATATATATATACAAGCAGATCATTGTCGAATAATGCGCGGTGTATTGCGCGTACCTCACATTGTTCGCGTTGACCGACAGCTTGTTGCAGAGCAAGCGATATGTTGATTATTGTTACGTCATAACTATTTTGCATAACTCTTCGTATGTACATTTATCCCATCGCCAAACTTGATATCGTTCTGCAAATTTTAGGCGCAGGAGGGATATATGAAACACAAAGTTTTTGCCAAGCGCGTGATAGCTTTTCTGCTTGCAGCTCTTTTTGTGTTCGCCACCCCAGGGGGAGGGGTAACGGCGTATGCCGCAAGCTATGACGCTGGCATAAGCAAGTTAAAAGATTATTTAAGCTCAAACCAAACAATTGATGATTGGAATGACTTTTATGATGGCTTGCTTAGTGAAGCGGATGGAGGCGGCGATTTAGACGAAATCATTACGGCGCTTAGAGGTTCGGCGGCCTCTTTCCCAATCGTTTGGAGTTCTCTAGCAGCTTCCAAGTTGAAAAGCTTTGATCAAGACAGTGTACCAGATGGATTTCACAAAGTTTTGGGAATTCTTATCGAAACGTTAACGCCTGATTTTGATACAAGCGGATATACCCATACGGGTACAATGCTTAACGCTTGGCTAGAATCTGGTGATGGCACCTTGCTAAATAACGTAAAGCTAAAGCTGGATTTGATTGATTTTCTCTTGATAGATTCTTATTATCAATCAATATCGGACGAGGCCACGGGAAATGATTGGCATCTTATTACGTTAGGTGAAAATGGAGATGTCGATCTAAACAAGATATTCGGCCTGGCTTCTTCGCTATCCGGTACTACAGATCTGGAGGACATGGATCTGGAAGCGCTATCGCCGGCGTTAGAAGAAATAGGTAAGTTGATTGCAAAATTGGAAGATCGCGCAAGTAACTTGGCTGATACGGGAACGTCCACTACTTCCGATCGCCTTGCAACTGCCCTTGGGACTCTTGACGCGACAAGTGATGATGGTTCTCTTGACCTTGACCCATTCTTCCTCACATTTGGCGCGAAAGCATTGGACGAGGCGCTTAATACAGATACATTCTCTACCCTTGCGGAAAATATGATCGACAGCGGTATGGGAGTAGAGGATATTAGCGCAGTCGTGTCCGACTTGGCAGACAGCGGCTTAACTGCGCAAGATATTAGTGAACTGTCCGCCATTTTGCCCGCTTTGTCGACGGCCGGCATTGAGCTAGGGTCAGTCACTAGACTTATTAGCGGCGAGGCAAGCTGGGAAGACATAACAAGCATTTTGGTACCATTGGGATTTGATAAGGAAATTTTGGCGACACTGCCGCAAGAGTTGAAAAATTACTTTAATGACACTCTCGCCAAACTTCAAGAATACGCTAACAAACTAAACGGTACAGAAATTGTCCCAATGCGCGCGGCAAGAGCCACAAATACTCCAATTGATATAGCTTACATATTACAGGAAAGCCAAGCCATAATTAATGACATACAAGACTTCACGCTTATGGTGTTTTATCTGCTTCCCGATGAGTTAATGGCGGCGGATAATGTTGACGATACTCAGATAAATACCTTCTTCGAAAACCTGATGCCTGAGATAAAAAAGGAAATTAAAGAACAACTGGCACCGTGGGAGGCCTCTAGTGCTGTAGGAACTTCTTCTTACCTGTACTACAACAGCACAAGCCCAGCCGCTGGTAACGACGGGAATGTTGACGCGATAGATATCGAAGCTGTTTGGGGCAAACTGGGCGGTACACTCGGAGACACGGTTAATGATAAACTGGATAAATACTTTGGCGGTACACATGGCACCATAAAAGCCACGCTAAAACACATTTTTGGCCAAACTATAAAATTCATCTTTGATCTCCATGCCGAAAATATTGACGATTTTAAGATTGAGGACTTGAAAAACCTCACAGAGGATCAAGTTGTTAACTTTCCTGTTGATACCTTCATCAACCAAATATGGGGTGTGGTCAAAAACGGCAACTTGAACAAAGCATTTGTAAAAAATCAGCTGTCTACGTTTATTGCTGGCATAGATGCACTTGGCAGTAATAGCACATGGCTTGCAAGTCTCATCGCTAACTCAGTGATCGACCTGAACGCCGATGAGAATGATCTTCTAACGAATGCTGCCGACCAGATCGTCACTAGCGTGTACCAGTATTTGGTGGGTCAAATTGCTGATGAAATAAGTACAAACCCACAGACTCAACAGGCTATAACCGACATAATAAATGGGGCGGCGACCCTGCAAGGCCATCTCTACACCATTGCCAACTACACTGAAAAGACCGGCAATGTAGAGATAGAAATATCAAGCGGCGAGGAATCATTATATATACTCGACGCCGACACGTTGAGCAACAACTACGACACATTTGTTTACGGCGACAGCGATAACACTGACCCCAACCTGCAAAAGGGCTACCTCTCCGCTCTGGAAAAGCTCGGGTTTGAATTAAGCTATGAGTTGCTTAAATTCGGTGACTTACCTAACGAGGACACTAACTTCCACATCGTAGGTAACGCCATAGAGGTAGATCCGAGCTACACAGACAAGCATTATGTGGGCGGCGACGCTGGATCCACCGAACCATATAAGGCCGTGGTTGCGGCCTACGCCACTCTGCAATATAGTAACGTCAACAGCTATGAATGGAAGTTCCTTTTTGCCACAAAGTATACAGAGATAGTTAACGCGGTGGCGGTTACATATAATTCCAACTACACAGCCGGCCCTGCCGCCGTTAAAGACATAGGCGACATTGGAAGCTACGTTATATTGAGCAATAGCTTTACCCGCGCTGGTTATACCTTCCAGGGCTGGAGTACGACCCTCGGAGCTACCGTAGCGGACTCCACTTACGCCGTCGGCGCGACTTACAGCGGCACAGATCCTTTAACGCTTTACGCCGTATGGAGAGCAATAGGGTCAAGCATCAATCTTCCTTCAAGCAACCAGCACCCGACGACCACTATAGTGAATCCCACAGTAACCGCAACGCCTACGCCATCTCCTGTTCATATTTACGACTTTACGACCGATAGCGAGATAAGCGACGCGGCGACGCGATTGGCGGATCAACTCTACGACCTTAAGTTGTTTTATGGAGTAGGAACCGATTCCAACGGCAAACCCATATACGCCTTGGACACTGCCCTAAACCGTTTGGAAGCGCTCACACTGGTTATACGCCTGTTGGGGTTGGAGCAGAGCGCGTTGGCCTATACGGGTGCTAATCCATTTGGTGATGTGCCGCAGTGGGGCGATCGCATTGTGGCTTACGCTTACGCGCAAGGCATAACCGTTGGCGTTAGCTCCACAAAATTTGACCCCGCCAGCCTTGTTACCCAACAGCAGTTTAGCGCGTTTTTACTTCGCGTGCTGGGCTACTATGAAAAATACGGCGATTTTGAGTACAGAGACGCGGTGAGCAAGGCCGTCGCGGTAGATTTGTTTACGCAAAGCGAGGCGAATTTGTTTGCGAGCAAAGAATACTACCTGCGAGCATATGCTGTTATCAACATGTGTGATGAATTACAAACCGCGCTTAAAGGCTCCAGAACATTGCTTATAGATAATCTGGTTGCGCAGGGTGTGCTTACTCGCGCCAACGCGAATGACTTCTTAAGCGCCATCGCAAAAATATACTACAGATAAGGTCTATCTTATTACCCCGCATTGCCTGAGCAAATGGTAAACACCCAATTATGCTATTGAATCACGTCTGCGTATGTGCTATATTTAGTAGAAAACGCAGGGGGTATGGCCGTGTCGTTAAACGACATTATTTTGCTGGTGTTTCTCATAGTTGCGGCGCTGGGAGTAGGCTTGTATTTTCTTAACCGTTGGGCCTCAAAACGCATGGTTGAGTCGGAAGAGCAGATGGCGCGTGTAAAGCAAACTGTGAGTATATTTGTTATAGACAAGAAAAAAGATAAGCCTATGAACTCCAATTTGCCCAAAGAGGTTAAAAGCAAGCTGCCAGCTTTTTATAGATTTTTGAAAGTACCATTGGTAAAGGCAAAGGTTGGGCCGCAAATAGTTACCCTTATGGCGGACGCAAAGGTGTTTGAAGCTTTGCCGGTTAAAAAAAACGTTAAGATAGAGTTGGCGGGCATATACATTTCGGGTATGCAGGGCATGAAGACCAAAAAAGAAATAAAAGCCCTGGCCGCAGCCAAAAAGGCAAGGAGTCAATCGCGCCTTGAAGCGTCCGCAAAGCCAAACCCCATAAGATTTTTGCAAAACCTTTTGCCCAGCAAAAATAGAGACAGGCGTTAGAATATCTAGCGCCTGTTTTTTTTGACGCGCGGCTACCGGGGGCGGTCGGCAGGGCGGTTCTTTTTGACCTGGTTATCGGGCGGTTGTCGTGTGCGGGCGCGCACTGCAGACTGCGCAAAAACTCTAAAATCCGCCTGAATTCCAACGAGTTTATGCGGTTTTCAGGCATCGTTTAGGGCAAAATTTGGACTTTTTGCGCAGTCTGCGTCCTCGACGCCCCGCATTGCAAATTGACGCCATACCGTAACGTCATGGCAAGAGGTGAAACGTGAAGGAATTGCCGCAGAGAAAACAAACCTGGTTGAAAGGTTATGATTACAGCCGTAACGGAGCATATTTCATAACGTTATGCGCAAAAGACCGCGCCGAATTGTTGGGGCATATCGAAGTCGCACCCATCGTAGGGGGCGGCGTCCGCGACGCCCCGTATTGCAAATTGACGCCATACGGCGATGTCGTAGCAAAAAGAATAACCGATATGTGCCGTCATTACGAGAACATTGAGATACCGCATTATGTGATTATGCCAAACCACATACACATGATTATTTTGGTTTCCGACAACGAGGGCAACGCGACATCAAACGGGAACCGTGGAATGTAGGGGCTGGGAAACGGGACGTCGAGGACGCCGTCCCCTACGAATGCGGTTATACCGGCGCTCTCAGACTGCGCGCCCCTACACCGCGATATCCATTTTAACCTTTGCGTGCGAGTTGTAGTTACGCAGGCATATGTCGTTTGCGCTAAAGTCATAAAAATTGTGTACATCGGGGTTTATGAGCAATGACGGCGCGGAAAAAGCTTCGCTTTTGCGGCCCATCTGTTCGCGTATGGCGTCTACATGGTTTTCGTAAATGTGCGCGTTGTTAACAACGTGAGTGAGCAGCCCTGGCTTAAGCCCCGCCACCTGAGCCAGCAGATGAACAAGCACGGCGTACTGGGTGGTGTTAAACGGAACGCCCAGCCCCCAGTCCGCGCTTCGTTGCACCAGCATACAATTGAGAAAGCCCTCGCACACGTCCCACATGGTAAGGAAGCAGCACGGCGCAAGCGCGCCTGTTTCCAGGTGTGGTATTTGCCACAGGTTTATCATCATGCGGCGATCATCCGGGTTGTTAACAAGGCTGTCTATGAGTTTATCCACTTGCTTATACTCGCGCACGACCCAGCCGTATGACGTGCCTATTGTGCCATCTGGCATCATCCATTCGTCCCAAATGTTCACGCCTTGTTCTTGCAGCAAACGCACGTTGGATGATTGATCCCTATATATCCACAGCAGTTCTTTCACAGCGGTTTTAAATGGCATTTTTTTAACGGTGAGTATGGGAAATTCCACGCGCAAATCGAACAGCATAATTTGATGCGGCAGCTTCCACGCCCGCACCCCCGTGCGATTGTTTGACAAAAAACCGTTGTTAAGAATATTTTCCGCTATTGTTAAATATTGTTCATCATAAGCGCTCATAATAACCTCATAATCCAAATATATGTAAACATAAAATATGAACTGCTGAAAGGAGCTATGGTATTGCCGGGTTTCATAACGCATTACATCTGCGGCGAGGCCGCGTTGAAACGTCTGCCAGCCGAAATTGCCACCATTATAACAGACAACAGGGAGATTTACAATGTAGGATGTCAAGGACCAGACATGTTTTTTTACTACATTCCCGGTTTGCTGAAAAAAAATATGAAGAACTTGGGGATAGATATGCATGTATCCAACGTGCAAACGTTTTTGATGGGCATGGCGGATGCGGCGGCGGATGCGGATTCCTACACAAAGCCCTTGTTGATTGCGTATCTGTTTGGGTACCTGTGCCATTACGCGCTGGATTATTCCGCGCACCCCTATGTATACTACAAGGCCGGCTTTCGACTGGATGGCGACAGAAGCCCCAAGCTGCGCTACAGTGTGTATCACAGACGATTTGAAACGGCGGTAGACGTGCTTATGCTAAAAATGTTTTCTGGGCAAAAGCCGAACGATAAAAAACTTTGGCAGTTGATAAAGGCGGAAAAGGATCACGCACAAGTAGTGGCCGCGATGGTAAGCGCGGCGATAAATAACGCCTACGATCGAAGCGTAAGCCCAAAAGAGGTATTTAACGCCATTAAGCATATGGTGTGGGTAACGAGGGTTTTGCAATCCCGGCGCGGCCGCCGCAAACGCTTTATGAATCTGGCCGAAAATTTGACCGTGAAAGAGCACCTTGTAAGCAGTCTAATTCATGATCAGGAAATAGTAGACGGCATAGACTACCTTAACACGCAAAAGCTCAAATGGTCTATGCCATGGGATGAAGAGGCTGAAAGCACACACAGCTTTGGGGAGCTATACAACATAGCGATAGTTGAGAGTGAAAAATTGATGGTAAGCATGTGGGATTACCTGAACGGAAAAATGTCGCGCGAGGATCTGCTGGCCGTGGTGGGCAACAGGTCTCTAAAGTCTGGCCTGGAGATAGAAAAGGACAAAGATTTTGTGGTGCATGGCAGTGTGTTTGCATGAGTTTTAATATATTGCGGCAGGGGAGCAGAGGTCGGCGGGCATAATAATTGATGGGCGCGATTTCGTAGGGGCGCGCAGTGCGCGCCCGCAGGCCTTTCCAAGCCTTAACAATATTGGGTAACTGGGCGGTCGTCGGGCGGCCCTTTTTGACTTGGTTATCGGGCGGTTGTCGGGTGCGGGCGCGCACTGCGCGCCCCTACGAGATCAAAATCACGCTTTTATCAACGATTTGTTATCCTCTATTATTTGGCGGGTAATGTCGGCTACATAGCCAACCAGCGCGTCACAATCATTTCGCATTTTGCGCGACAGCATGGCGCAGTTGATACCGCCAAATCTTTGTTGTATAGAATCCAGCAGCATAACGTTAAGTTGCGCTGCTGTTTTTTCGTCAAAATACAGACCCAATGCCATTGTCCCGCCCACTATGGCGCAGCAGATGTTGCCCACTCCAAAACCGCGTTTCACATTGGCGCACAGATCATGCGCGCTGGGACTTACAGGTTTGTTAAAATATTCTGTTACCGATTTTATTATGCTCTGCGAGCAGTTGTAGCCTGTGTTATAATATTGTATCGCCACATCGTCCATTATGTCCTTCACCTCTACTTCCAATATATTAAGGTGAGGACAAAGTGTGTATATTAGGCAATTGATACGCAAATTGCAAAGAAATAAATGATGTTGTGTAGGGGCGCAGTCTGAAACGAATTCCCGCTACCCCCGCTAAAATTGTTTCAGGATATCGTGATGCCCGACGTCAACCAGTATGATTATCCTGCCATCCTCATAGTACCAAATGATACGTATATCCATATTGACGCTGCACTCAAACAAATCTGTTGTCCCTTGGATTCGCTTCGCGCGAAGTGAAGGGTGCGACGGGTTCTCGGTCAGCAGTTCCAGCTTTCGCCGTAGCTGCCGTTTTTCCTGTTCGGTCAGAGCCGTAAAGTGTTTCTGAAACCGATCAGTAAACGTAAGCTGATAGGCCATCAATTGCCCTCCAGCTTGCTAAACAGGGCGTCCACGCTGTCAAACGTTGGGTACTGCCCCGCCGCAATTTTTGTTTTCGCGTCGTGAATTTCCCTGCGGAGTTCGTCAAGGTACTTTTTGGGGTATACGACAACCGGCATTAGATAAATCGCGCCGTCTTTCTCGGTTACCTCCAGCTTGTCGCCTTCCGCAATCCCGAGCCTGTCAACGATATCTGCGCGAACAGCTATCACGATGATTTTCATAATCTCATCAGTCCGGATTATTTTGTAAACGATACGGATTCCTAATTTCAACAACTTGATTTTTAGTAATCCTGTCAGATCGTTTGATTGCTTGTTTCCTAATGGTTTTCCATAGCCGCCCTCGCTTTGTGGCAATGGATTTTGGGAAACCTTGTATATGGCTTTGTCAACTTGAAGCCTTTGTGAACGGTCAAGCGCGGCCCTTTCTTTTTCCGCTTCTGTTGTAAATTCAACGCTCCATGATGTCATTCGATGTCCACATCTTCCGCTGATTCTATATCTGAGAGTGTGAGCCCGTCTTTCGCCAAAACTTCTTCGAATGAATGAGATACCCCGTCATCGTTTTTTAGACGTTCTTCTGCCAAAGCAAGCAAATAGTGGTCATCAATTATGTCCATCATCGCTTGGTATCTTTCCGGCGCAAGAAGTATACAGGTCGGCGTATTATTTTTAACAACGATTTTGCACCCAGACGCCCGAACCTCATCGAAGATCTTGTAGGCTTCACCTTTATTAAACCGCGAAATAGGAACAAAAGCGTCTAATATATTTCCCGAAAATACGTTGTTGGCCATCAATAACCCCTCTCATAAAATAATTATTTAATGTAGCGACATTTATCATACGTTATATCAATAAATTTATCAATATATTTAAATGAAAAGAACGCATAAAAATTATCTTCCACATTGAGAGGTTGACGGGCAGTCCGTTATAGCGCATAATACCGACATACAGTGAACGGCAGCGCGACGATCGTGGTCAAAATAATAGACGACCGAGGCACAAAGAGCCTGAAAGTTCTGAAAGTAGGCGCGCAATGATTATTCTAAATTCCGCGAGAAAACATGGGATATCGGACGCAGACATCAGATTTGTTTATGAAAATGCGATAAATTCAGTCGTCCTTGAGGAATTCCCGCTTAAGGTGATGCTATTTGGCTTTGACACTATGGGCAGGGCGCTTGAGATTGGTTATTTCGTGAATGAAAATAAAGAAGGAATTATTATGCACGCGATGAAAATCCGTAAAGCATATCAAGAATATCTGGACTTCTGAGGAGGTGTTTTTGTGGAGCAAGATTTAGGAACCATTGGCGGCAAGCCGATTACGCAGGAAATGTTGGATAGTTTTACAGCCACCTTCGAGCGGGACTGGGAGCCCTCCGAAGTAAAAGTGATCCCCACAGAGCGCGGCAAAGCCCTCCGCGCCCTTCACGATTTAAATATACCCCCCTATGAGATAGAAGCGCTGGAGCGCAGGGCAAAAAACGCCCAGCAGCCGCTGAGCATTTATATACACACAATATTGCGAAACGATTTGCTCGCTGTGAGTGGAAATACGCGCGGGGATGTGCTACAATAGCGGCGTAAAGTTAAAGGCGGTGTTCCAATGAATAAGAAAAGTATACTGCCGGTCAAGAGCGACGTGATTTTCCGTCTGTTTTTCGCTGATGAGCGCAACACGGAGTTCCTTGTAAGTTTTCTAAAATCGGCGCTTGACCTGCCAGAAGACGACTACGGCGACATTGAAATCGCCGATCCCCATTTACTTCGCGAGTACCCTCAGGACAAATTGGGGATCATAGATATAAAATTGAAAACCAGAAGCAAGAAAGTAGTCCACATTGAGATTCAGCTTTCGGTCACGCCGGAGCTAAAAAACCGTATCGTGTTCTATGACGCTAAACTGGTAACGGAGCAGGTAGACAGCGGCGACGATTATTCCGTCGTGAAGCGTGTTATCAGCATTGTCATTACTGACGAGGTGCTGATTAAGCGCAGCCCGCGCTATCACCACCGCTTTAGGCTGTACGACAAAGACGCGGACGTGGAGTTTACGGATTTGCTTGAGATACACAGCTTAGAGTTGCCTAAATTGCCGCGAGACACGGATGGGACGCCACTGTATGACTGGACGAGTTTTATCGCCGCCGAGACAGAGGAGGAGTTAAATATGCTGGCCGAAAAGGATCCAACGATAGGGCGCGCGGTCGTTAAGCTACTAGAACTCTCCGCTGACGAACGCGCCCGCGATCTGTACGAGCGCCGGGAGAAGGAACGGCGAGATGCGGCTATGTTCTTGCGCGATGCCGCAAGGCGCGGTAAAGTCGAGGGTTTAGTAGAGGGTGAAGCCAAGGGTTTAGCCAGGGGTTTAGTCGAGGGAAGTAAAAAAACAATTGATGTGATGCGTGAACTTGGCTTGTCTGTGTCGCCGGAAATCATAGCGCAAATTAACGCGAAATTGCAAGAAGACACGCAAAACTGACAGCACTGTTATTTTATCGCGCCCCCGGCCAAGCTGGGGTTTTTTTTAGAGTACACCAAAAAAACAGGCTGAATATCATTTCGATATCCAGCCTGTTTTGATCAGAGGTTTGTGTTGTGACCTCTTTTCGTTTGCTGTTACGCCACCGGGCTTGGTGTTGCGCTTGCGCTAGGTGTTACGCTTGCGCTAGGCGCTGGGCTTGGTGTTACACTTGCGCCTACTGGCGTTGGTGTGACTGTAGCGGAAATGCTGCTGTCAGCCGCGTAAAGGTTGGTGTTGGCTCCCTTGTTATACACAGCTTCGTTTGTGGTGCTGTCCCATTCGACCGGAATACCAAACGCGTCTCCCAACGGACGGAACGGAATATACATTCTGTCGTTCTTTATCTCTGCGGCTATTGGCAGATTCTCTGGCGCGGGGCTGTACATGTTAATCGCCACGCCGTCAACAATCATAACCGATTTGCCTAGCGTAAACTGTAAGGTTCTGTTAGGAGCGAATATAGTAGCCGTCTTGTTAATATCATCCCAAACTATCTGGCTGTCGTTAAGACCAAACGCGTTGGAAACAAATCTCAACGGTACCATAAGAGCGCCCGCGTCGCCGTACAGATACGCTGCGGCTTCCATGTCATACGTTTTGCTGCCCGCAGTGTAGTAGCTTTGGCCTAAGCCTACGCGTACTTCTTGTGTCAGCACAGACGATTGATCCTCAGCGGAGCTTACAACTTTGATATAGTCAACATACTCACCGGCTGTGTTAAACCCGGATTTCCATACGCCGTTGTAGTTGCCGCCTATTGAGGTATTTGTCGCGTGCGTAGAGTCGAACACGCCATAGTTTTCAGCTACCGCAGTGCCCCAAATAACTGCCTGATACGCCGACCTGTTGGTAACAGGCACAGTGCGATCGAGCCTTACGCCCGCGTTGGATATCACTATGGTAGACGCCACAGTGGATGCCCTAGCGATATCGAAGCTCAAACCGTCTCTGCTTGTGAGGCCCGGCTTGATACTTCCGCTTTGCGTAGCGAAACCACTGGTGGTCGCCGTATTAATGTTCTTAATTTGCAAGTTACCATTTGTTACGGCTATAGAAGTGTCTCCATTAAGCAGCATGTCGGAGTTAACAAGGTCTGATATGCTGATGTTTACAGTCTTGTCTCTCAACAGCGCCCCAGCAAACAGTTCTCTTATTTCAATATCTGCTGTCGGTTGATATTGATATCCAATTTTAAGGTCTGTTACCTTGGCGCTAACCTCTATAGGATCAAATACGTGCGCGATAACAGCCTGCGGAGTGCTTTGACTTGTCGCGTTAAAGCCGCCTTTGTCAGATTCCGCCTGCAAAATAAGATCAGAACCCTGGCCGCCGTTGTGCTTGGCAAAGCCATATTCTATGCTTACCCACAGGTCTAGCTCTATCTTGCCTGTTTTGTTTACGTCTACCCTAAGCTGTCGGAGTATAATCTCGTTGTTGTCTACCTTAATGCTGCCGTGGAACTCGCCGTCATTCAGGTAAACCGCTTCTTCCGCAACGCCATACAAAGTAGATCTGTGTGTGCCTTCTAAGTCATAGTTTGTTTGGCTGGAAATATTGCTCACATCTGTTATTTCTACTTTGCGGAATCTCGCGCCGCGAGTGCCGTCGCTGCTGTTTAGCAGGCTTATTGTTGTGTTACGCATTGTCCACCACGAGTCGGAGGTAGCTTCTCTTATAACAACATGCGCTGTTTTATGCGTGTTGTTATCAGCGCCTACTCCACTCCACGAGGCGTCTATAAATCTGCCAGACGTAAGTGAGGGTATGCTGCCCGTAGTGGTGAGGAATACATCCCAATCTACGCGCCTTGCCACAAGGAATTCGTCTGTGGCGACATTACCTTCATCCGCGCCAGATACTTCCAGCTCAATGTCGTCTGGCATTGTAACGTCGTCGTCGCTGTAGATCATCAGGTTTTCTATCCACAATGTGTTTACCAGTTGATCAGAAGCAACAAAGTCTGGCCCAAGCTCTATTACAATCTGGTTATCCAAAATGTCATAGTAGGAACTGCCATAGTTGCCATAGTGTCCGAGCTTATCATTACGATAGAATTTGTCGTAGCCGCTGTAGACGGCAAAGTCACTATTAAACGTCTCACCATTGGGGCCAGTCGCGGCAGGGTTAATGTCGCCATCTTCCAGGAGTTCTTGGACATAATCGCTCCAGTCTTCGTCCAGAACGCCGTAACCTGTTGTTCCTGCTGTTCCCCATGCTGTCGTGTTATCCCTGTTGTCAAGGTATACCTGTAAAAATCCATTTGGAGTGTCGGGGTCTTCTTGGTGCGTCCAAGTGTCGCTTGACCAATTTCTTACAAAATGATAACCCTCCGGCAAGGTGAGATAAATTAACTCTCTGCCTCGCAGAGCGCCGGGGTAGGTTTCTCTTATTCTTATAGGATCAAGCTGCCAGTAGTCGCGCCCAACGGCCACATCGCCGTCAAGACTGGATATGGTGCTTACAGAGCGCACTGTGGCAAAGCGCAAGGTTTCAGAGCTTATCTGCGCGGCGCTGTTGTCGCCGGTTCCCCTTACGCGCACAGTCGCTTCTTTGTCGCCATCCAGCACGCGTGTTACCAAAGGTATACGCAGTACTGGAAAGTCAGTCTGAGCTATAGTTTCCAATATTGTGAGTACTGCTGTCGTTTGGCCGTTGCGGTGGCTGCTTATCGCAAGGCTGTAAGCGACCTCGCGAGGGTTAGTCGCGGAAAAATCAGGAATGGGGACAGGAGTATCGGTAGCGTAGGCAGGCCCTGGCATCCTATAGTACACGCCATAATTTTTTGTCGGGTCGGCATCTCTTTGGTCTGTAGTGCTCGTAAGCCCGGGCACATATATGCCTTTTGTGACATCATAAGTTGATGGGTAATCTGTATCGTCAACAAAATCGCCGGGAGCTGTCGTGTCGCCCCAGCTGGCAATGTCGGCTGTAGCCGCTGCTTTCAAAGCAGTAATTGCCGCAGGTGTCGCGCCAATATCAGCCTCATCAATTATGGTTTCAATAATCGTCGGAACGTCTTCATCATCGGCATAGTCATCATTGGGAATAAAAAGTTTATAAGTTAGATCAGTGTTCGCTGCGCTGTGTCTAAAATACCACTCGGCGTTGGTCAGCTCAAGTGAAAGCTGCTGCCCAACCGCAACTCCGGTGCTGCTACCAAGTGTAACAACAAGGTCTGTGCCAATGTTAAAATAATTTGGGGCGTCGTCGTAGTCATAGTTGACGCCGGGGGCAAGAGTGGGAACATTGACCATAGTGCGCCCACTAAAGTCGAGTGTACTTTCAAACAGCGCGGTATCTTTAGCCACCGTTTGAACCCGAATTATTTCACTTTTTGAAGCCGCGTGAACCGGCTGCGACACAAGCGCCGTAAACGCCATTGTCACCGCCAGAAGAAGCGCAAACTTCTTTCTCATTCAAAAACCTCCTTTTAAAAATATGCAGGCTTTCGCAAAATGCCGGCAATTGCGCAAGCCTTTTCGCGATCGCGCTCGCACCGGCATGAAACACAAAAAGCAATTGCGTGTTGCATGCTTTAACCGATACGCTATATCGTATTATTTGACACGAAAAAATCTTTATGCCAGTGTCACGCATTTGTAAGGTTGTTGTAACATTGATGCTTTAAGTTGTTGTTTACGCAGGTCTTAACATATTAAAAATTAAAAAAGGGCAAAAAAAAACCAGACCGATTGAAAGGTTACGATTATTGTAGGGGGCGGCGTCCTCGACGCCCCGCGTTACGAATTAACGTCATACGGCCAACGGGACGTCGAGGACGCCGTCCCCTACGAATGCGATTATGCCGGCGGTTGTTTCAACAGGGGACGTTGCGAACGACCACGCGGGACGCTGTGGACGGCGTCCTCGACGTCCCGTTTCCCAGCCTCGACATTCCACGGTTCCCATTTGATGTCTCGTTGCCCTCGTTGTCGGAAACCAAAATAATCATGTGTATGTGGTTTGGCATAATCACATAATGCGGTATCTCAATGTTCTCGTAATGACGGCACATATCGGTTATTCT
>JAISGK010000003.1 GCA_031263155.1 Clostridiales bacterium | reverse complement strand
TGCGGGGCGTCGAGGACGCCGCCCCCTACGATGGGCGCGAATTCGATATGTCCCAACAATTCGGCGCGGTCTTTTACGCATAACGTTATGAAATATGCTCCGTTGCGCCTGTAATCATAACCTTTCAACCGGGTTTGTTTTCTCTGCGGCAATTTCTTCACGTTTCACCTCTTGCCATGACGTTACGGTATGGCGCCAATTTGCAATACGGGGCGTCGAGGACACAGACTGCGCAAAAAATCCAATTTTTGCCCTAAACGATGCCTGAAAACCGCATAAACTCGTTGGAATTCAGGCGGATTTTAGAGTTTTTGCGCAGTCTGACTGCGCGCCTCTACGAGATCAAAACCCTTCTCTCCCATCTGCTCGACCAAACGGTAGTAGCCGAGTAGACATTGAAAGCGTACAGTGATGAGCATCGAGATGAACATTGGCTCAATGAACATAGAATCAAAACAACAAGCCCGGCGAGTATCACTCACCGAGCTTTTATAATTTTCAAAATAGCGCACACCTTAGCCCATAGCCGGCTTGCGATTTATAAACCGGCCAATATCCTCTTTGTTTAACACCCCGGTTAACACTATAAAGGTGGCAAAGAGCGCGAACAGCAGCGCTATGGACGCAAGCACGCCAAACTTGCCAAAGGCGGGCTGAAGATAGTTCGAGTTGATATATCGGGCGGTAAGACCCGCCGCCGCCGCCGACAACCCAGGTTTAAGCAGCCAATTGGTGAGATCGATGTCTATGGATATTGTTTTAATTATCTTATATACCTCCATGGAGCAGGACACGACCAGGCTGGCGAACCATCCGCCCATAAACGCGTGGACGCCGAACATGGGCACTAGGAAGTATATGCAGCAAATATTAATGGCCGATGAAATGAGGCTAATTTTAAAGATAAACAACTGGTTGCCCAATCCGTTAAGCACACCAGCAAAGATTATCTGAACGTATAAAAAAGGACACATAAGCCCAAGCAGAAACAACATGTCGCCAATGGGCTGGTTATAAAACACTAACCCCAATTCATCCGGAAAGCAGATGAACAGCGCCGACGCCCCAACACCGCTTATACCGGCAAACAATAGCGACTTCGATACCGTTAGGCGTATGGAGGACATTCGACCCAGGGCAAGAGATTCTGATACGGCTGGCACAATGGTTATAGACAGCGACGTTAGCAGCGCGGTGGGGAAATAGATAAGCGGCATAGCCATGCCGGATAAACGGCCAAATACGCTCATCGCTTCTCCCTGTGTCATACCAAACAATTGCAGTCGCTGAGGTATCAGAATATTTTCCAGCGCGGAAAGCAGAGACCCACTTACACGATTGGCGGTGAGGGGCACGGCCATGCCCATTATCATGCCAAGCGACTGCCGCGCGGTAAGGGATGGTCTGCTTACAAGTTTGTGTTTGCTCTTGAACTTTCTATACGACACAAATATGTATATAAACGAGACGATTTCTTCGGCGACAATCCCAATGACCGCCACCGCGCAGGCATACTCTAACCCTCGCGGCACAAAAAAACTTGCCAGAAAGTATATGGTGATCATACGGACTGTTTGTTCCAGCACCTGATTAATGGCGGGGACAAGGGTTTCCTGCAATCCCAAAAAATACCCGCGCACACATGTTCCCGCCGCCATAAACGGAAAAGCGAGTGACAGTATTTTGAGCGCGATAATAGTGCGCATGTCTTTAAAGACATACGCCGCCGCTACTTCCGCCAAAAAATAGAGCGACACAGACAGAACAAGGCCAACGCTTGAGGTAATAATCACAGACTGCTTAAGCACCATGCCCATGTTGCCGTATTCCCTCTTCGCGCGCTCTTGCGCGATAACCTTGCTCACTACCGTGTTAAACCCCGAACATGCGATACTCCATGCGAGAGCATACATGGGCATTATAAGTTGATACAGCCCCATGCCTTCTGCGCCCAATACGTTAGACATATAAACTCGGTATACGAATCCAAGCACACGCGTAATAACGCCCGCGCCAGTGAGGATTAACGCTCCGGTGATCATGCTGCGCGTTTTCATGCTTTAGCCCCCCTTCTCAAACTTTATGAGCGCTTGTGTCCACTTATGACGGGCCGGGGAACAGGCGCGATAATATTGTTACGCGAGATCTACGGCGCATTTGGAATAAAGAACCGAATCAGACGGCGGTGAAAAAATTTGACAAATCAATTCGTTTATAATACACTGATCGGAATATGATTTTGGGAGTGAGTTCTGATGAGTAAGATCGTTATGGAGGGCCTTACGTTTGACGACGTACTGCTAATTCCAGCGTATTCTGATGTTTTGCCCAGCGAGACGGATGTCGCTACGCGCCTTACCAAAAACATAACGCTTAATACGCCGCTTATGAGCGCGGGCATGGATACAGTGACAGAAAGCGCCATGGCCATAGCTGTGGCTCGGCAGGGCGGTATAGGCGTTATACACAAAAACATGACAATAGAAGAGCAAGCATCTGAGGTAGACAAAGTTAAGCGTTCTGAACACGGCGTTATAACCGATCCTTTTTCCCTTTCCCCCAATCACTATGTGTATGAGGCCAACGAACTCATGGCCAGGTATCATATTTCCGGTGTGCCCATTACCGAAAACGACAAGCTGGTAGGCATAATCACCAATCGAGATCTGCGCTTCGAAACCGACCATAACAAAAAGATATACGAGGTTATGACACGAGAAAATCTCATTACCGCTCCCGAAGGTACGACGGTTGAGCAGGCGAAGCAGATTTTGACCAAACACAAAATAGAAAAACTCCCCATTATAGATAAAAAGCGCAATCTTAAAGGGCTCATTACCATTAAGGACATTGAAAAGACCATAAAGTACCCCGCTTCGGCAAAAGATGCGCTTGGAAGGCTCATCGTAGCGGCGGCGGTAGGCGTGAACGGCATGCTTGAGCGCGTGACTCGCCTGGTGGAGGCGCGGGTTGACGTAGTAGTGCTCGATAGCGCGCACGGTCATTCTATACGCGTCATAGATTGCGTTAGGCAAATAAAGAACAAATTTCCTGATTTGAATGTTATCGCGGGAAATGTGGCTACGGCGGAAGGGACAAAAGCTCTTATCGAAGCGGGCGCGGACGCTGTTAAGGTTGGCATAGGGCCAGGCGCGATATGCACCACTCGCGTCGTCGCGGGTATTGGTGTTCCGCAGATTACCGCCATTATGAGCTGCGCCAAGGCCGCTGCGGAATTTGATATTCCCATCATTGCCGATGGCGGTATAAAATTTTCAGGTGATATAACGAAGGCGATTGCCGCCGGCGCGTCTGTATGTATGCTGGGCAGCCTGTTTGCTGGCTGCGAAGAAAGCCCCGGCGCGACAGAGCTTTACCAGGGGCGCAAGTACAAGGTGTATCGTGGTATGGGATCGTTGGCGGCTATGGAACAGGGCAGCAAAGACAGATACTTTCAAGACGACGCAAAGAAACTCGTTCCCGAGGGTGTCGAGGGGCGCATAGCGTACAAAGGGAGCATCGCGGATACGATATTTCAGCTTGTGGGGGGATTGCGCGCGGGCTTGGGCTACTGCGGATGCCGTGATCTGAAAGATCTGCGCGACAACGGGCGCTTCATGACCATCACCAGCGCGGGCTTGAGGGAGAGCCACCCGCACGATATACAAATCACCAAAGAGGCGCCAAACTATAGCGTTGAGTATTAAAGCACCATAGCATTACTAATAAATATGCGCTGGAGGCGGATACATTGCGGGATTTAATCCTCGTCCTCGACTTCGGAGGGCAGTACAACCAACTTATCGTGCGTCGTGTGCGAGATCTGGGTGTTTACGCGGAAATTCTTCCATACGACGCCCCACTTGATATAATCAAATCCAAATCTCCCAAAGGCATAGTACTAACGGGAGGGCCTCGCGTTGTTACGGAGCCGGATGCCCCTGCTGTCTCTCCCGACTTGCTTTCTATGGGAATCCCTATTTTGGGCATATGTTATGGCTGTCAGCTTATCAGCCACATGCTGGGCGGGTCTGTCGTGGCCTCCAGTTCCCGCGAGTATGGCAAGGCTCCATTGTTTGTTAAAACAGACAATCCCTTGTTCCATAGCGTTCCAGAGCAGACCACCTGCTGGATGAGCCATACATATTACGTACAAGACCCTCCGCCCAATTTTCACATCATAGCCTCGACCCCCACATGTCCCGCCGCCTCGATAACGGACGGTCAAAATTTCTACGGCGTGCAATTTCATCCCGAGGTTGTTCATACCCCCGACGGCAATGTTATCATCAAAAATTTTCTGCATATATGCGGTGTGGCGTTCGATTGGAAGGTCGATGACTTTGTAGGCGACACCATAAAAAAAATTCGGGAACGCATAGGCGACAAAAGGGTTCTTATGGCATTGTCTGGCGGTGTGGATTCGTCTGTCGCGGCGTTAATGATACACAAGGCTGTAGGCAAACAGCTCACCTGTGTTTTTGTCGATAATGGTCTTTTGCGACTCGGTGAGGCGGACGAAGTGGAAAATTTCTATCGTTCGGCTTACGACATGAATATAGTGCGCGTTAACGCAAGCGATAGATTTTTGGCAAAGCTTGCGGGCGTGACTGAACCGGAGCAGAAGCGCAAAATAATAGGCGAGGAGTTTATCCGCGTATTCGAGGAAGAGTCAGACAAAATAGGCGAAACACATTTCCTTGCGCAGGGTACTATCTACCCCGATATTATCGAGAGTGGCGGGAAACACGCGGCGGTTATAAAAAGTCACCACAATGTTGGCGGGTTGCCAAAGAACATCGCGTTTAAAGAGATAATAGAGCCGCTTCGCGAATTGTTTAAGGACGAGGTGCGCCGAGCGGGTATGAGCATGGGTATGCCAGAACATATGGTATACCGGCAGCCGTTTCCGGGTCCCGGGCTTGCGGTGCGTTGTTTGGGAGAGGTGACAAGTGAAAAGCTGGACATACTGCGCAGGGCGGACGCCATATTTAGGGAAGAAATTGCTACAGCGGGGCTTGACCGCGACATATGGCAATACTTTGCCATACTGCCTAACCTGCGCAGCGTGGGGGTTATGGGAGACGAGCGCACGTATTTTCACACAGTAGCGCTTCGTGCCGTGACCAGTCTTGACGCTATGACAGCCGATTGGGCGGACATTCCTTTTCCAGTGCTTAAAAAGGTGTCTAACCGCATCGTGAACGAGGCGCCGCAGGTTAACCGCGTCGTGTACGATATCACTTCCAAGCCCCCCGCGACGATCGAGTGGGAGTAAATAAGCGATATCCGCAATGCCTTTCTGTAAGCGGGTTTGCGGCGCTTCATATCAGCCGTTGATACCGGACGATTATCGCTTACACAAAGAGGGTTCTTCAGGAGTGATATAATGTCTAAAATTTTAGTCGTTGACGATGACCCGAATATCCGTGAACTCGTGCGGGTGCACTTGAAAAATAGCGGTTTTGAGGTTGTCGAAGCAACAGATGGTCGGGGCGCTGTGGAAAAAACAGTTGACCCGCCCGCCCTTGCGATTATCGACCTAATGATGCCGAAAATGGACGGCTTTGAATTGTGCCGCCAATTGCGGGACTATTACGAAAATTTGCCGATTCTCATGCTGACCGCCAAGGCCGACATTGACTCCAAGGCGAAAGGCTATGAAGTCGGCACAGACGATTACCTCACTAAGCCCTTTGACGGAGCAGAGCTTATTATGCGGGTTAAGGCTTTGCTTCGGCGGTATAAAATCGAATCTTCGCAGGTTATCACCATCGGTGGCGTAACAATTGACCGTAACAGCTTTACCGTTAATGGCGAAGATATTCCCCGCAAAGAATTTGAGGTGCTGTTCAAGTTGGCGGGTTTCCCCGGCAGGACATTTTCCCGTGACAGCTTAATTGAGGGTGTGTGGGGATATGGCTTTGACGGCAACGAGCGCACACTTGATGTACATATCGGGCGGCTTAGAGAACGTTATTCCGCCGAAAAATGCGGCTTTAAGATTTCCACTGTGCGTGGCCTGGGCTACCGTTTGGAGGTGATTTAAGTGGACGATAGGCACCAATCGGAACGCACACAACATTTTCATATCGTGTTTGGGATTATTGGAGGTTCGTTGACAATATCGCTGTGTGTTGCCGTAGGGTACGCCTTAATATCTTTACTACTATCACCCGGTATTCTTACTGTTTTTCTTTCCTCGATTGTTGGCCTGTTGTTTTTCGGCGTGGTCGGAACGGCGGTCAGGGCTATTTTCTCGCGCCATTTTGAACGAAATATGCACGAAACGCACAATACAACAATTGATGCTTTCGCTCGCTTAGCGCAGGGGGATTTTTCGGTAATTCTGCCAGTGGACGACCATACGGCACACGCTGAAATGGCCGAGGCGTTTAACGATATGGTACGGAAATTAGGTAACATTGAAGCCATGAGAACTGACTTTATTTCAAATGTATCCCACGAAATCCAATCGCCGCTTACCAGTATCAGCGGCTTCGCGGCGCTGCTGGGAGCCGATTTGCCGGACGACGAACGCAAAAGATACGCTAAAATAATCGAAACTGAAAGCAAGCGTTTATCGGGATTGTCTGATAATCTGATGAAGTTATCAAGCCTTGACAGCGCCACCATAATTCATGCGGATTTTCGTTTGGATAAACAGGTGCAAAATGTTGTGCTTGCGCTTGAACCACAATGGACGACAAAGAATATTTTGATTGAAGTTGACCTTGACAAAACAGTAGTAAAGGGCGATGAGGCTCTGCTATCACAGGTGTGGACTAATCTTTTACACAATGCCATCAAATTCACCCCGCAGGGCGGCACGATTTCGGTTTCTCTGGGGGACAAAGCCTTGCAGATTGCCGATACGGGCTGCGGTATCCCCGCCGATGAACTTCCCAATATTTTTGAGCGGTTCTATAAGGTTGACAAAGCCCGCGACCGCAGTTCGGGCGGCAACGGATTGGGGCTTTCTATCGTCAAAAAAATCCTCGACCTGCATGGGTGGAAAATTACCGTTCAAAGCGACGAGGGAGAAGGAACGGCGTTCACGATAGAAATTCTGTGAGTTTACACTGAGTTTAAGTAGCATTTAACCTCCGTTTAATTTGGCGGCTTATAATGAGCCTATCAAATCAAACGGAGGGTTTTTCATGAGCATAATTCTTTTAACGCTATACGGAATCTGCAGACTGCTGGATTCAATTTTCGGAAGCAAGGAGCCCGCATCCGCTCTGTTTGTCCGTGCGAAAAACTGCGAAAACGAGAGCAGATCAAAGAAACATCAAGATTATATAGGGAGGGTGTGGCATGTCAGTAATTGAAGTCAAAAATCTTGTCAAGCAGTACAGGGGCGCAAAATCACCATCGGTGGATAACATCAGCTTTTCGGTGGAGCAAGGGGAGTTCTTTGCGTTTCTCGGTCCGAACGGCGCGGGCAAGACAACCACCATTTCTATCTTAACAACCACGTTGTCCAAAACAAGCGGTGCAGCGAAAATCGCGGGACTTGACACCAATAAGGATGCCCGGAAGGTGCGGGAACATATCGGCATTATTTCGCAGAACCCAAGCCTTGACGTGAACCTGACGGCGGAGGAAAATATTCGCTTTCACGCTGCTTTATATGGATTATACGGTTATCGCCCATCATTTAAGCTGATGCCAAAAGCCTATAAAAAGCAAGTGGGCGAGCTTGCCGAAATCGTAGGCGTGGGCGATGCGCTTTTTAAGCCGGTCAAAAAGCTATCGGGCGGTATGCAGCGTAAGTTTGAAATTATACGCAGTCTTGTTCACACACCCGAAGTATTGTTTTTGGACGAACCCACACAGGGACTTGACACTGTCAGCAGACGGGAGCTTTGGGAGTACATCAATTCGGTGCGGGAACAGTTCGGCACAACTGTTTTTCTCACAACACATTACATTGACGAGGCTGAACATGCTACCAACGTGTGCCTTATCAATAACGGCAAAATCGCCTTTTGCGGCAGCCCGGACGAGATGAAGCGCACGATCGCATATGACCCGACACCTAAAGTATGTTTGCCAACTTTGGAGGACGCATACATCGAATTTCTATCAAAAACAAAGGAGGCTGTCTGAAATGGAAACAGTAATCAAACAACATAAACCCGCAACGCTGTGGCGTGAGCTGAGCGTGATTTGGGCGCTCATCATGCGGGATATTATGCACACCATCAAAAGCCCCGGCACGATTATTTTCAGCCTTGTTATGCCAATCGTGATGATGGGTATGATAGGTGGTAACCTTACGCAAAATATGGCGGGGGGCTTAGGCTTTGATTTCGGAAAATTCATGCTCATCGGCATGATGGTGAATATGCTCTTTATGACTACTGGTAACGGCGTGGCTGAATTGGTGGACGACCACGAATCAAATTTCTGCGAGGAAATGCTGGTCGCGCCCTGTTCGAGATATGCTCTCGTCATCGGCAAAATCCTCGGCTCGTGGCTGCCCGCGCTTGTGAGTATGCTGGGCGCGGTAGTCGTCGGAGCAATTATGGGCATATCGCTTTCCATTTCACAGTTTCTTATAATTATAGCGTTATCTCCACTGATATGCCTTGTGGCGGGTGCTATGGCGGTCGTTCCAATTGGACTTATCAAAAACCGCAGAGCCGCCAATATGGTGACCATGCTCCTTGTTACGCCGCAGATGTTTTTATGCGGGGCGATTATTCCGATTGGCAATTCAAGTGGTATTCTCTGGCTTATCAGCCGCATACTGCCAATGACTTACAGTCTTGACCTGACACGGGCGGCTGTCTTCGCGGGAACGCCTGAGTTCGACAGCGTTGTTCTGTTCAATCCGGCGATAAGCCTTGCCGCAACAGTTGCCATTGCAATAGTTTGCCTTGTTGTGGGGACGTTCTTCTATGCGAGAAGTGAGAAGAACAGGTAAGAATAAGCAGGTAATCGGCCTTATTCTATAAAACGGTCTTGCTGACTTTTGACAAGTCGGCAAGACCGTTTTTCATACGCCAAACTGCTGACCGCTGCATGCCCATACCAAGTTTGGAAAACGCACGTTTAGAGTGGTATGCCTGGGTCAGGGCAATCTTCTTCCAAAAGAGGTATAGATCTCGTACCATTCCTTGCGTGACAGGGTTACATCGCTCGCCTTACAGCACTCCGCCAGCCGCCCGGCGTTGGTTGTTCCTACTATGGGCTGCATTTTTGCGGGGTGACGCAATAGCCAAGCTATAACTATGGCGTTTTTGGTAACGCCTTTTTCTGTTGCAAGGCGTCCCAGTACCTCGTTAAGCTTGGGGAACTTGGGGCTATCTACAAATACCCCTTCAAAAAAACCATATTGAAACGGCGACCACGGTTGAATGGTTATATTCTCCAAACGGCAAAACTCCAATATTTCATTTGTATAATCCACACCGGCCGGTACGACGTTGTTAAAATTTATTTGCTGATCGATCATGGGGCTGTGGGCAATGCTAAACTGCACCTGATTTATAATGAGGCGCTGCTTCACACTGCGCTGCAACAATTTTATCAGCATGGGCGACTGATTGCTCACGCCAAAATAGCGCACCTTGTCGTTTGAGCGCAGTATGTCAAACGCCTCACCAACCTCCTCCGGCTCCACAAGCGCGTCGGGGCGGTGCAGCAGCAGCACATCCAAGTAGTCAGTGCGCAGACGCTTCAATATGCCGTCTACAGAGTTTAGGATGTGCTCCTTAGAAAAATCGAAGCACGGGATGCCATCGATGTTACGAATTCCGCATTTGGATTGTAAAATAATATTTTCGCGGGCATCGCCGTTGAGCTTAAGGGCTTCGGCAAATAATGTTTCAGAGGCGCCACCGCCGTATACATCGGCGTGGTCAAAAAAGTCTATACCGTTGTCCAGCGCGGTTTTAAGCAGGGCTTGAGCCTCGTTTACCGGAAGCCGGTTGATCCTCATACACCCCAGCGCAATTTGCGATGCGTTAAGCTCGCTTTCGCCCAGTGGAATCTTTTTCATAAGATTTGTTCCTTTCGATTATAAGACTTCAAGAGTCCGGCGTTGTACAGGTCAAAAATTGGTCTAATTCAAAATGTGTCCCGCTATTGTCAAAAAGTTGGCCGCCGCCCATGAAGTCCAAGGCTCGACGGTTTCGGCCTCTTTTTTCTCGGATTTGAACCGCTCGACTTTTTGTTCAAAATCCTCCGGCTTATACCAATCCTCTTTTTTGACAGACAGCCCGCTGGCCAGATCATATTCGTGCGGGGGCATCATGTGTGAGAGGCCCTTTTCACAGGCGAAATCACAATACCTTGTGGCTATATCTTTGGCGAGTTCGTCCTTGCCCGAATCTTTCAAGCCCAGCGTAATCAGCAATTGAACGGGGGATACAATGGAGCCTTTCATGAACCCGGCCCTGCCTGTAAATTCCGAACTCTTTAAACTTTCAGAGACAATGCCCGAGCTTGTTAAAAACTCATCCTCATCGGCCAGCCTTTGGGAGATTGTATCGATTATATCAGCCGGTAGTCTCTTGCCAAGAATTATGGGCAGCAGCGCGACAATGCTGTCGGCCTCGACTATCTCATTTGTTTCGGCCATACGGCTTATGAATTGTTTTCCATTCCAAAATTCCGCCAATAAGATATTCAGCAGGCGCTTTGATTCATTTGCCCAATGGTCACTCTCATCGTTCTCGCCAAGCTTTGCCGCGAGAACCGACAGCGCCTCTGTCAGCAAAATCATCCACGAAAGCAGATCGCCAGACTGCAACGGCACGCCCTCTTTAAATATTGTAGCGTCGTCAAAACCCGATTCGTCACTGTGATAATACTGCGGTATACCGGTTTTGGCGTGATCACGAAACTTAAACCACCAACCCGCGAACTTTTTCAATTTTTTATAGAGAGCGGCAAAATCCTCTTTGGAGAGAAGGGACGCGTCGCCCGTTTCAAGCAGGTAGAGCATAGCCAAACCTTGCAGCGCGGGTTTTGACACGCGGTAGCTGATGCCCTGTTCGCCTACGCTGTCAGGGATTTGACCGGCTGCATCCTGATAGTCGAACATGTTTAACAGCAGTTTCCACGCCTCTTTAATATCGAGTGACTGCGCCATCGCCTGGTAACTCTGCTGCCAGCCGAACCCGCGCAGAAAAGAGGAACGGCCCATGTACACTATTGGGCCTTTCAAGAATCCGCGCGGCCTCACGATATGTGTCCATACGATCCACGCCGCGACTTTGGCCATGGCCTCATATTTTTGGGGCACGGCGGGATAGCGCTTGCGAAATTTTTCAAATTCCACTTCGGCTTTGGCCGCACATTCATCAAAGGGCGCGTAGGATTTATCACGCTCGCCGTTGGAGTAATATTCGTGAATCGCGGCCTCAAATCCGTTGGCCTCTATGGAGGGCAAAAGCACAAGATCAAAATCTTCGGTCATGGCTTTTTGAGGAACCCACTTTCCATTATTATACATCGCGCCGGAAAGGGGGGCAAATAAAAGTTTACCCAGTATGATAAACATAACCTCCATATCCCCGTTTTCTTTGGGGGCGGCAACCTCAAACGTTTCCATTCCAAACGAGAATTTAAGCGCGGCTTTGCCCGTACCTCGAATACGCAACTGCTGTTCGTTCGCGAAGCATATCTCTATTTCGCCGCAAAATGTTTTGATAACCAGCTTACCGGGGTTAATGGTATATACAAAGGGCAGCTCTTTATTGTCCAAAATAGGGGTAAGGCGAATCAAATTTTTTCTTTGTATCAATAATTTGGGAGAACGCGAAAGCGAGAGGTAGAGTTTGCGATCCTCTGCGTCTTCCAAAACGCATATATACGATCCGCAATAGCTGAACGGCGCCGAGCGAAGATCGAACTTTTCAGCGGAACCCAACATCCCCGGAGCGGCTTTTAATATCGCCATCTTTTTCACTCCTTCACTGAGTTAATAGAGATTTCATACAGGTAATTTGCCATTACGATAAAGATTGCGCTTGAAAGCGCCGAACACGGCCCAAAAATGTCTACGCGATTCATTCCAGGCGGATCAAACTCCAGGTAACCGAAGTTTGGCAGTTTGGCCAGGTTTTCTTCACAAAAGCCAATCAGCGCCGAGCGCGCCGCATCCTGATAGCCCGCTTCATACAAACCGGGTATCATCTTTATTTGGGCAAATCCACTAATAAACGCCGGCATCGCGACGCCGTCTCTATACTCTTTCGGGCCTGATCGGAAACCTTTCGGCGTGAAATATTTATCCGGATCGAGCAAGGTCTTTGCCATTTTATCCAAAATATACTGTGGAAGTCTCTTGCCCAGCATTATTGGAATATACGCGTCCGATTCTTCATATTCCACTATTTCATGGCTGGATGAAAGCCGCGATATAAATTTCTCTCCATCCCAAAACTCTTCTATCAAGGTCTCCAGCATTTTTTCGGATTTATTTTTCCAAATCGCTTCCTCGTCGGGCTTTCCAAGTCTTTTGGCAAGTATCGATAGTCCCTCGCTCAAAAGGATTAGGTATGCCATAAGATCCGGGGCTTCAACGGGGACGCCTTTCGCCAGCATGGGCGTAAAGTCATTGCCTGATTCGCAACCCTGATTGTATTGGGGTACTCCGTCTCCGTCGGTGTCTCGAATGGTAAGCCACCAACCATACCAGCGCGACAAGGGGCCATACATAGCTTCGCAATGGGCGGCGGTTAGCTTATCGCCATAGTTGTCAATCATTTTAAGCAGCGCGAATCCATGAAACGGCGGTTTTGTAGCCAGAATATTGCAGAATTTATCGTCATATAAATCGGGGATCTCTCCGTACTCATCCTGATATTTAAACATGGCCAGCATTATCTCAACAGATCGGTCAACGTCGTTTGTGATGGATAGGGCGTGGTACGCCTGATGCCAAGAAAACGCGCTGGTGTTTATCTTGTCAAACAGCACAATATTGTGAGTGAGCAATCCCTTTGGAGAGATGTAGCAGATCCAAACCGCATAAGCCGAAAGTTTTTTAAGATCCTCGTAGCGGCCCGGAACAGGGGGGTACATATCGTACCACGCGTTATAATCATCGCGTACTTCAGCGACGATCTGGTCAAATGGACGATAGGCTTCATGGCGCTCTGTGTTTGCGTCCGCAAAGTGAATCGCCAATTCAAATTCTCCGTTTTGGTCGGGCAAAACATCCAATGTTAAATCCTTGCATCCCATCCGTTTCCAGTCCCATTCGCTGTCAAAGCGCATTTTGCCCTTTACGGGAACGAACAGAAACTCGCCCACTTCTTCCAGCGCAAGCTGATAGGTGCCGTCCAACCTGTCAACAGCGGCCTCGTGAAACTCTAACTGCGAGAAAAGTCTTAGCGCTATGCCCTTGCCGCGAATCCGAATGAGTCCCTCGTTTTCAAAACAAACCTGGGAGTAACCGTACTCTGTATTTATCTCCAGCATCTCTGGCGTGCCTTGACAGAAATATGGTATAGTGCGGTTATCAAACATGGGGCGCATGGAGATATGGCAGGGCGGCTTAACAGGCGCGAAAGGAGGATCGCCGTATTTGCGCAGGGTGCGATAGAGCAAAATCTGTTTGCGTTCAGAGCCATTTTCTATGGGAACGACGCCTTCTCTAAAAGCCAGATAAGATAATTTTCTGCTAAAAGGCACATTGGAAATGTTGAACTTAAAGTCATTCTTTTTTATAACGCCTGACTTCTTGACTTTTCGTTCGTTTTCGGAATACATTCTAACCATCCTCTTAACCTTTACTTTATATTTTTTTACTTAGCCTTTTATTGAACCGATCATAACGCCCTTAACGAAATATTTCTGAAAAAAGGGGTAAAAGAACAGAACCGGCAGTGTAGCGGCCACGATAGTGCAATACTTTACGAGCATTTTAAAAACATCGGTGTTTATTCCGGTTGTATCAGAACTGGAGTGACTAACGTGAGAGGCATCGTTTTGCACAAAAATCTCTTTTAATATAAGTTGAAGCGGATACTTCGCCCTATCCCGAATAAATATGGAGGCGGGGAACCAGGAGTTCCACATGCTTACCGCGTAAAACAGAACGATAACCGCTATAGTCGCTTTTGCCAGCGGCAGAACGATTCTCCACATAATGGTCAAATGCCCCGCCCCATCCATTAAGGCAGATTCTTCAAGGCTGTCAGGAATTTCTCGCAAAGCGGTGCGCATTATGATGAGGTTGAAAGCCGACACAGCGGAGGGCACTATCAATGCCAAACGCGAGTCATACATACCAAGCGCCGTTACCACTATGTAAAAAGGTATCAACCCACCGTTAAAAAACATGGTAAAGGTAACAAAGAACATTATCGCGTTACCCCAAAACAGGTTTTTGCGAGAGAGGGCATAAGCGCCCATAACAGTCAAAGTCGTGCTAAGAAGCACACCCGTAACCACATAAAAAATCGTGTTAAGGTATCCCATTAAAATCGTATCGTTGTCAAAAATAATTTTGTATCCCTCAATGGAAAAACCCAGCGGTTTAAGTAAAATACCCTGATGTGAGAGCAATCGTACCGGATCGCTGATACTGGCGAAAACAACATGCAAAACCGGCGCAAGGCAAGCATAGGATATCGCGGCCATAAGCGCCACATTAAAAACATCAAAGATACGGCTGCCCAACGATCCTTTGCTCTTGCTTTTTCGCGCGTTGGAAGCGCTCAAATACTCCGTGTTGTTTGACATAATCGCGCCTCCTTTTAGAACAAACTGGTTTCCGTAAATTTTTTGCTGATTGCGTTGGCCGAGATTAGCATGAGAAAATTAAGGACAGAATTAAACAGGCCAACAGCGGTGCTATATCCGTAATTAAACTCTTGCAAGCCTTTTCGATAAGTGAAGGTCATGATAACGTCGCTGACAGAGTAGGTAGAGGGAGCGTACAGTAACAGCACCTTTTCAAAGCTTACGGTCAAGAGGTTGCCAATGCGAAGAATAAGCAAAATAACAATAGTTGACATGATGCATGGCAAAGTGACATGTATGGCCTTGCCCAGTCTGCCCGCGCCGTCAAGAGCGGCGGCGTCATAAAGTTCCTGATCTACGCCGGCTAAAGCCGCCATGTATATGACGCTGTTAAAGCCCAAAAACTGCCATATATTTGTGCCTACAAAAATGCCCCTAAAATTGGCGGCGTCGCCAATCATGTTTGACGTGCTTCCGGTAATGGAGCCTAAAAGCAACGTGACCGCCCCGCTGGAAGAGAAGAAGTCTTTTATGATACCCGCGATAACCACCACAGAGATAAAATAAGGCATGTAGGTTATGGTTTGCACTACCCTTTTATATTTGACGCCGCGCAACTCGTTCATAAGCAGGGCAAACAGGATCGGGGCGGGGAAGCCCAGCAGCAGATCATAAAAACTTAATAAAAATGTGTTTTTGATAAGCCGCCCAAAATAGTAGGAGTTAAAGAAGTCCAAGAAGTTTTTAAACCCTACCCAGGGGCTTCCAAATATGCCGCCTTTGATCTGATAACTTTGAAACGCCATCAATACCCCTACCATTGGCGCGTAGGCAAAAACAGCAAAAAACACGATAACGGGCAGGGCTATCAAGTAGATTACCCAGTTCTTTCTAAAATCTTTTCTGATCATGGCACCACCCCACAGCTCTCATCACAAATCCAATCAATAACTCTAAACGTGCGTTTTCACAAAAGGATTTTGCCTTCGTAGGGGCGCGCATTGCGCGCCCGTGGGCCTTTCCCGGCCTCAACAATATCGGATAATCGGTCGGTCGTCGGCAGCTTTTAGACCTAGTTATCGGTCGGTTGTCGGGTGCGGGCGCGCAGTGCGCGCCCCTACGAAATCACACCCATCGACCGTTGCGCACCCACCCCAAATTTGGAAAACGCTAGTATTATTTAGAGTTAAATCTATCCAACGCCGACTGCTGAATTTCTATACAACGCTCAATGCCCATCGATCTTATCTGATCCACAAATTGATCGTAATTAGCCATAGGCTCTTGACCCGTAATGAATTTCACAACCATTTCCTGCACGTATGTTTGAATATCCGAGTATATCAGCGCGTGCTCTTCGCCCTCTTGCGTTGAAAGCGTAATGGGCGGCAGCATCCAGGCGCCGTCATTGTTTTGCATCCAAATAGGTTGCGCGTTAAGATTGACAGCGGGCTGGCCAGCATACTCGCGATCCCAGTGATAAGCGACCGCGCCGCCGTGTTTGGCGTAGTAGTTGTACGCTTCCGCGAGGTTGAGGCCATCGGGGTTCTGGTAAATCAGCTCATTAAACGCGGGCTTGCCGTTGTCGCCATACTCAAAGGATACCCCCTCTACCCCATAGGCCGCGAGTATATCCCCTTCGGGGCTATAGCCATAATCTATCCACTTTACAATCTTCTCCGGATCGCTGGCCGCGCTTGTCAAAGCCCAACTGACCATACCGGTTGTTGTATTGGTTTGACGCACGTGAAGCTGCTCTCCCTCTGTTTTAGAAGGCGTCGGAACCGCGATTAGTTCGTATCCATCTTCTGTGGCAAGATCGTAATTGGAGGAAATTACATGATACATTTCCCAAAAAGCGCCGGTCTTTCCAGTGGTGGTATAATCCTTGGCGGGTGTAAAATCTGACTTGGAAGCGAAATCAGGATCGATAAGCCCTTCAGAGAACCATTGCGCCATCATTTCCACATATTCTTTATGGCCGTCTTCCAAGGGAGCGTAGTGTATTACATTGTCAATTTGGAAGTATTGACCGCTGTTGGCAAATCCATATCCACCGTGGAATATATCCAGCGGCACATAGCCATAGTTTTGCAGCATCATTGGCGCGACAGCGCCTTTCTGTTCTTTAAAGGCTGTTAACATTTCATGCCAGTCGTCAAAGGTTGCCGGGGTATCCAAGCCCAAATCGTCCAGCCAGTCTTTGCGCACTACCATGCCCATCCACGGGGGTTGAGGGCCGTCAACTGATATAGAATAAAAAGCCGCGTAATTGCCTTCATTCGTAGATGCTTCCTTTGCGACAACGTCCATTGTGTCCAAGAAATACTTGTAGTTTGGGGCATACTGGTCGATAAGTTCATTAAGGCGCAAAATAACGCCGTCAGAGATCCCCTTGTCCAAGCCGCCGGGATAGGTCAGGCCAGGTTGCAGCTCTAAGATATCTGGAAAATCGCCGGATGAAATAAGTAGGTTGAAAGCTTCCAGCTCCTGTCCGAGCGAGGGGTGTGTAAATTCAACTGAAACGCCTGTTCTGGATTCCAACTCTTTATAGTAATAGCTTTCTTTCAAATTGGTCATGGTCTTTTGAATTTGAGCGCTGGTTGGAGCCCAAATATGAATAGTAAATGGTTCTGAAACTAAAGGTAGTTCATAGTCGCTGCGTTCCGCCGGACCTGCTTGCGCTGTTTCTACTGGTTCCGCTAACGCTGATTCAGTATTTGTATCTTCAGCGGTTTGAGTAGGCGTTGTTTCCGACGGGGTATTTGTAGGGCCGCCTTGAGAAGAATTGCCGCAGCTGGATAAAACCAGGGAAAAAATGATCGCGGCTATCACAGGCAGTATCATAGGGCCGAACTTTTTAGTTCCCATTGACTTCATAAAAACAGACCTCCATTAAATTGCATAATAAACGCCTATTTATTATCACCGTATTGATATAGAAATAGCAATAATATTTTGGGGTTATTGCGCGGTATTTTCGGATACAGCGGTAAATCGCCTGCCCACGAACTGCTTCTTCTCAATTTCATCGACCATGGCGATTGCGTAGTCCTCATAGCTGATATAACTATCGCCGGCTTTGTTTTGTATTACATAATCCGTTCCAAGTGTATAACGCCCCGTGCGAGGCCCGTTCGCGTCAAAGAACGAGGCTGGGCTGAAGAAAGTCCAATTGGCCTTACTCTTTTGAATCTCGTTAAAGGCCAGTAGGGTGTTGTAGGGAATGGGCAACCACTCTTTGGGGATTGTTTCAACGAGCTGATGTTTTTTGTCAGGGTCGGTGTAGAGACTCGCCGCGCCCCCCACAAATAAAATGCGCACAGAAGGCGCCTGCTCAAAAATTTTGATCAGGTGCGCGAACGCTGTCTGAATGGATTCGGCTTTGTCTGGCGCAACACCGTACGCGCACACCACAGCGTCAAAGTCTTCGACATCGGCAACGGTCAGATTATACAAATCTTTTTCCACTACTGCGTATTTGTCTGTATTGACTTTGCTCTTATCTCTTACAATAGCGGTTACATCCATGCCTCGATCGATGGCTTCTTGAGCGATAAGTGTTCCGGCCTTTCCAGTTGCGCTTATAACGGCTACTTTCAATTGCTCACCTCCAATAGATATTTTACACAATGGCCATTGTATCACGAAAGCAATTGTTATGCAATATGGTTGGAAAACTGCTATAAAATCATCTTTTTTTAGTAACTATATTTTTATATGCTACCCACTTTTTTATTGCTTTACTCGAAAATAATATGTTATAATCATTGAGGGCAATAAGTGCTTTGAATGAAGGTTTCGGATAACATTTGAAATTTTCGCTAATGTACTGCACGCAGCGCAATGGCAGTTCTCTCACGCATGTCGAAAAAAATAAGGAGGTACGCAATGTCCGAAATAATAGGAAATGTGGATTTAAGTATGGATTTATCTGATCGATTTGGCATATGCCCTTACGTAACTACGCAAAAAATATTGACCGGGAAATGGAAGCTAATCATCCTGTTTTTTCTAAATGAGCAGACTCTGCGCTTTAATGAATTGTCGAAGCGGATGCCGGGGGTTACCCAAGCGACGCTGACCTCGCACCTGCGCAATCTGGAGAAGCACGGATTGATCGAAAGGCGCGTTTACCCCGAAGTCCCGCCGCGTGTGGAATATCTGATGACGGGCCTTGGAAAAGAATTTGGCTCGGTGCTGGACGAAGTGAGATCTTTTGGGCAAAAATACATAAACAGTCAAGGGACTATAGGAGAAAATCCCTTTTGACACTCCCCACGCCTAAAGGCTATGCTTGACCCACATTTTTTTGCAAAGCTACGAGAGCCTTGGAAATGTGGCGTTTCCGACACAACACGCTGTTATGAAACATTATCCTAAAACC
>JAISGK010000109.1 GCA_031263155.1 Clostridiales bacterium | reverse complement strand
ATTTGATAAAATGCTGTGTCTTTATCAAAGGCTTGAGATATAAACTTTCTTTCCGCTGGCGCAAAGAACCTGTCTGATATTTTGATATCAGCGGCATGTATCCTCTCAATGTCTACGCCAACTTCACTGTCAGACACAGCGACTACAAACGCGTTATGGGTGTGTGAGATATTGAAATGGAAATCTGGATAACCGTATAAATATGGTTTTCCATATTCATTCTTTAAAAAAGATATTTCACTGTTTTGAATTTCGAATTGAGAACAGGCAATAAATCTTACCAATAATTCTGAATATGCTGCAAGCATTTGGTCAACCGGAAATCTTAGCTTTTTTATGCGTTCGCGCTTATTTTCAGAGACCATGCTTATAAGCTTTTCAGACAATTCCATATGATTGCTTTCAGCAATTTCACAAAAGTATATGCGGCACATTTTTGTCATTCCTACCTTTGACTTGGTCGATAACTAAGAGCTTATCCAACAATAACCATGCCGCGATGAACAGGAATTAGCTTGCGCCAAACAATAATGGCGAAAGCAAATTCAAGTAGCCCCAAATAGCTGTTGTCAGTTTTCTCAAATCTGACGAGCAATTTGCGGAAGCGATTAACAAAGGACTGAGAAACCTAGACAACCCAGCGACGCGCCTTGAAATCAGGATTCCTCTCAATTTCTTTCTTTTCTTCATCGCGAGGGCGTACATGGGGTATATATTTTCGATTTTTGACAGCGTCATCGTGACCTGTGTAACAAGCGTCAAGGCATCGATTTTGCGGATTTCCTTCCGTTGGTGACGGGCGGAGCACTACGAGATTATCAAGCGTATTTTCCAAAAGGCGCATATCGTGAACATTCGCCCCCGCAACAACAGCCGCTATCGGCAACCCATACCCTTCAACGAGTACGCTGCGCTTTTGTCCCTTTTTTCCCCCGATCCGTAGGATTTGCTCCTGCGGATTCACGCGCCGGCGGTGCCTTTGTCATGCATACCATAAAATCCCTATTGTTGGATAAGTTCTTAATATATTTATCTATAACCATAGCCGGAAGCTCCTTTTTAGGCTGTAACAATATTTATACTTTTTGCAGCCACACACCATAGAGAGCATCAATTTTTTCCTCAAGCCGGTTCTTATGATTGTAAAGCGCGCCCATTTCCGAAAAATCAGATTTTGTTAGAGCGGCTTCAATCGCGATGTTGGTCTCCCTTAACTCAGTTTCTGCGGTTTCAATCAGCGCTTCTATTGAAACAGGCTTTTCTTGGCTAAGTGGTGCTTTTTCTTTTGGTTTCGGCTTTTTGGGCTTTTCTTTTTTGACAGCAGGCGGTCGGATTGCTTCGAGGTACTCGTCAAACCCGCAGTCATAGCTGGTAACTATGCCGTTTTCCATGCCCCATATTTTGGTAGCAAATTTGTTCAGGAAGTACCTGTCATGCGAGACAAAGAGCATAGTCCCGTTAAAATTGGCTAGGGCGTTCTCTATCCATTCCCTCGACGCGATGTCAAGGTGGTTGGTGGGTTCGTCGAGCAGCAGAAAGTTGGTTTCGTTCTGCATCATCAAGCAGAGCTTCAACCGGTTCTTTTCTCCTCCCGAAAGTGAGCCGACCTTTTTTATCACGGCTTCGGCTCTGAAATGGAAGCCAGCAAGGACGCTTCTTGATTTTTCTTCGGACAAGCCGAGTCCAAAACGCAGAGTGTCCAAAACGGTGGCTTCCTCATTCTCAAATTCGATTATCTGAGACATATACGCGGGCTTCGCGCTTGGGCTGATTTTGATTTCGCCACTGTCGCTCTGCTCCTCGCCCATTATCATTTTTAAGAGAGTGGTTTTTCCGCAGCCGTTCGCCCCGACAAGAGCGATACGGTCGTTTCTGGATATGCAAAGACTGGCATCGTTCAAAATGGGTTTGCTACCGTACCTTTTTGAAACCGCTTCAAAGGATACAATTACCTTTGAGGCATATCCGCCACTGTCAAATCCCGAAGTCAGCGCCCTTTCAGCAATCGGCTTTTCAACCTTGTCCATTTGCTCTATGCGTTTTTCCATTGCCAGCGCCCGTTTAGCCAAGCCCGTATTCGACGAATTTATCGCAGCCCAAACACGCTGCCGCTTAATCGCGACTTCAAGTTGGGTAATCTTGCGTTGTTGTTGCTTATACTGTTCGGCTTGGGTTAGGAAGCGCTGTTCGCGTTCGGCAACATAAAACGAATAGTTGCCAGAATAGAAATTGGCTTTACCATCGTCGAGTTCAATGATCCGTGTGATTACGTTGTCGAGAAAAACCCTGTCATGGGAGATAACGACGACGGTTCCCGCGAAGTCGTGTAAAAACTTTTCCAGCCAATCAAGCGAAGCCAGATCAAGGTGGTTTGTCGGCTCGTCCAGGAGCAAAATGCTACAGTCGCGCAGGAGTATCCTGGCCAAGTTTACCCGCGTCTTTTCTCCGCCGCTCAACAGAGCGAAAGCGCTTTTCCTCATACGCTCGTCAATATTCATGCCGCCGCATACTTTGTCCAATTTTACCTCGGTTTCATAACCTCCGAGCCGCTCATATTCATCCATGAGACGGCCATAACGGGTAAGAGCCGTTGGGCCTGTGTCTCCCTCAATCTTTTTCATCTCCGCGAAAATATCCGTTACTTCCTGGAAGGACGAACGCAAAATATCATCAACGGTATCTGTTTCGCCAAATACAGGGATTTGCGCGAGCATTTCAATCCTTTTCCCGGACGCTTTGGGCACGCTCCCGCTCTCGTAAAGTTCCTCTCCAGTGATTATTTTGAACAGTGTGGTTTTTCCAGAACCGTTTTTACCGAGCAAACCGACTTTTTCGCCGCTGTTCACTTCAAAGGTAATCCCCTTTAACACATGGTTAGAGCCGTAGTATTTATTCAGATCATACGCCGCTATATCAATCATAATAGAAAAACTCCTTTACGTTTGGACATAAAAATACCCTGTGCAGACTGTCTTGACTGCACAGGGCGACCAAACATAAAGGAGCGGAATTATGCCGCTATTTCATGTGGTGACAGGCATTCAAAACAATCTTTAATCAGCATATGGGCAGACTCCTCCCCTGAAATGGCAAAATCCTGTGCGAGTAAGTGATTCGCCTTTGCCAATAGGGCATAGCTGTCCCTTGTGTCGATCATTTTGAATGTGAAACGGCGCACTATATCACTGCCGGGAAATAATTCATTTGACAGTAATCGCGCCAAAAAAGACTTGTTCATGCTTGTCACCACCTTTCGTACATAACTAAAAGAAGTATATCATTGAGGCTGTCGAGAAGTCAAGTGAGTATTTTTGCCGCCACCATACTGATCCAGTTAGGCAGTGCCGCCATAGGGTTATTATGCCAATCGTACATACGGTCAACTTCTTCTGGCGTCGCGTCAGCGCCTTTTAATTTGTCCTCCAGGGAAATGAAAAACGGCCAGTCATAGTCTTTTTCCGCGAACATTTCTTCAATGTGCTTAACAATCAGACCTGAATCCATCATGGCGTTCATTATGTCCATGATGCGCCAGCCAAATGTAACTTCCGCTTCACTTTCAAACGGGCCGGTGACGTCATATGGCTTAGCGATTTTCGCGTTATCGTCAAACGGGCGTTGAAACGGGTGTATTTCATACAAAATGTACATGCCACCGGGTTTTAGTATGCGATGGATATTGTGGTACATACCGGGCAGGTCGTCTATCCATACATGAACACCGTTGGATGTGTAAACGAAATCGAAAGCATTGTCCGCTATACCATCGAGTTTCATTGTATCGGCGCAGATAAACTGAATGTTACTGTCCAAGCCATATTTTTTCGCAACTTCCTCGGCATTGGCAAGCTGGTTTTCAGAAATATCGCAGGATGTCACCGTCGCACCCAGCATGGCAAACGCAAACGCCGCGTGGTCGTCCCCGCTGGACGGCACGCAAATATTCTTCCAACGCAGGTTCGGAACGTACTTGCTAATCATGCCCCATGTTGTGCGATGAAAGGCGTTGGCCGGGTTTTCGATAATCCGGCTCATTGTCTTTTCATTATGGCAAAGAGCGGAATACGCCGCCGCTCCATCGTTCCAACTTGTTCTATTTTTATTATACATTTACTTTTCCCTCCACATAATCGACGCCCCATTGGTGCAGCCACCGGCACACGAGGCCGCTCTTGTCATACAGCTTTTTGCTGTTTTTATCTCCATACCGCCGCGCTAGTTCACTGACGGGAGTTTTTCGATTCATCCTCATTCCAGGCGTGGCTTCGTCGCGGTATGCCTTGATGATTGCATCCATTCCGTCGATTTTCAGGTTCCCGAGCCGTCACCATTCAGAAGGTTCGGCTATATTAGGATAAACATCGAAATCCGCGTTGACGGACACGCTCTGGATATTGGCGCTTACGTTGGGCGGCGAATCGTCATGCAGCAGAGAATCAAGCATGGCATATTCAGGCTGCCCCAATCTTTCAATTGGGTCGCGGCAAATATCGACAAGCCCGCGCGGAATCAACGATGTATCCCCTTCCTCGATGAAGCTGTCAATCAAGTCATAACCATTTCCTTCGGGGGACATCCCGTTTATGAACACTTCAAATGTCCCTCCGATGGATTCACAACGCTTATGTAGTTCAAGACCGTATATCAAGCGCAAAAACTCGTCTAGTTCACCGAGGCACCATTTTGTGATGAATAACTGCCAACGCGGAGAAATTCCTGCTTCTATCAACCGTTTCGTCGCCAGAAGACTGTCTTTGAACGCCCCTTTCCTGCGTATCCCCCAATCCGTGTTTCCTTCCATGCCGAAAAAGGAAACCTGACACGTTTTCGGCGTCAGTGTTGCCGCCCAATTGGCGTAGTTTTCATCCCGCGCCAGCCGCCATATAGACAATAACTCAAACCTTTGAGCCCGACCTGGTGAAGACAATTCCTGCTCAAGCCGCCAGAGTTCGCGATAATCATCACGGAAGTCAGGTTCTCTCCACCAAGAGAAGAAGCCAAGTTCCTGTATTCCATCGCCATTTTCATCCCGCCAACGTTTGAATTGTTCGGCGATACCGCGAAAATCGTCAGTAGTCATATTGCCGTTTTTGTGATTACCGAGCCAGCAATGACGGCAGCGGTTAGGGCAACCCGCCATATCGACCATAACGCCGAGGTAATCCATGTTCCAATGTTTATTCATTTTCGCCCTCCTGTCTGTTTGACAAAATCTTTTCATATTCAAAGCGGTATTGATAATAACCCAGTTTTTGATGTAAACTCCGCGACTTCATATTTTCACAGCCTGTCCCCCGAACGAATGACCTTCGCGCCGGTTCGCCTCGCCGACTTCTCGGCGTAATCCATTAAATTCACCTAAAGCGCACATGGGGGCAAGCACGTTTTTCCGTATTTTGCGGCATATTTGAACCAGTATTCATGTTCAGTGGTGCGGTCGTGGTCAAGGTTGCCCCAGTTCCAATATTGCGCGTGACGCGCATAATTGCCTATATCGTTCATCATGTCATAATCCTCCTAAAATAAAAATAGCGGAAAGCTCTGTTAAGCCTCCCGCACAGGGCATAATTTACCCCCGTTAAACAAAAAGGCCGCAGACGAAACGCCCGAAGCCTGTACTTAATCTATTATCCCGACGGTAAATGGCAATACATTAAAAAGCATAGCAATATCTACGCTCTTTCCGCCATATTACCGACGAACCTCAGAAGGATAGACCATCTCGTAACCGCTACGCGGTTACTTGCCGAGCGGATGGGCGTGCCTTCCTGATTAAGCTCCGCACAACGTCTCGTCGTTATCCATTTGGACGGAGCTAGCCATTTTATTAGACTTGAAAACACCTGAAACAAACATATCAAGCCCTCCAATATCTCGCAGTATAACACGTTAATGAGATAAACTCAAGTGTTATTTCGTGACGTTATTACTTGTAGCGCCGCATCCTAAGATCAGGTTGTACTAGAAATAAGCATATGGTATAATATGCCTATGCAAAAATCAAATAACAATGTTGTGTACCCATGCAGGTTTCATGTTGTTTGGTGTCCTAAATATCGGCGCATTTACTACCTGGCGAGACCTGTGACGCGCGGTGGGCAAACGCCGATAAAATCCGCGAGATGATAAGGGATAAAGAATTTTTCAGCGATGTTGACTTGTATTTTGATGATATGGTGGAAAAGTGGAGAATGGCGGAATGAGTATTTCCGGCACGGCAACCCGATTATGCACAGCACTATCGGGATTTTCGATGTTGCGACTATGTAAAAAGCGCTAGAAATCATATTCACCGAGGACGTTTTCGGCGAAACAGAAATCACAGCATTGGAACTCTACACTTACCCTATGCGGCTGATAAAACGATTTGAGCTGAGGGCTGAGGGATAAATCATTCTGATCCGATGGGCAACTGAAAACGACCTCCCTGCATGGTACGCATTGGCAACAGAAGTTTCGGCGATATTTCAACACCCCTCGGATATGGGAGCGGAATTGGAAGCTAACACCAACGGCAAAGGGTCTGTAAGCAGATACGAAATGCTAACCGCTGTGGATTACATGAGCGGAAACAGCATGGGCTTTATCTTGTTTTCAAGAGAAAAGAGCAGTATAACATGGTTTGCCGTTTCGGAAAAATATCGTGGCAGGGGTGTAGGCCGCCGCTTGTTAAAAACTGCCTTGCGTCAGCTTGATACCAATAAAGATGTTTCCGTCATTACTTTTGTCGATGGTTATGCTCCGGGTATGGCGGCACGGGCGTTATACCAAGAATTTAGATTTTTGGAGAAAAAATTTTGTGAACATAACGGGTTTCCACGCGTTGAAATGGTACGACCCGCATCCGATGAAAAACGAGGCGAGAGCTTCCATTTCTCTCCAAAATGATTGTCACGCGGCAGGGCGGAACGATTGCCGCGAGAAACCATCCGCAGGGCGGCGCGGTATTCGCCGTTCGTTTCCCAAAGTGACGAATCTCTCACCTGAAAGTCACCGGGATGTAAGGTAAAGGCTCTATATATATCGCTACCCGGTAGACCCGCCCCCAAGCCAATCCGCCGAGCCTGGGTCAACCGTTTTTATGGCGGTCGCTCCCTATTCGCTGAAAGCCGGGTTTACAACGCCCGATACCCGCGCGGTTATGGGAATGGCCTTTTTATCGGATAATCCCGCGCGGTCAGTAGCGGAAATGGAAGCGACGATACAAGGCTTGGGGATTACTTCTGCGCATACCCTGTACAACGTATACAGTATGCTTGAGCAGAGCCGCAGCATACTGTTTGTAATCGACGTGTTCACCTATGTTTTTGTCAGTAGCTGTCGCCGCCTCGGTCGCGCTCGGAATATCGGGCTATGTGAAGTCAAAATCAAAGTATGCCGGAAAGGAAGGGTTATGACCGATGAAAAACTTGCGAGTCGGATTTTCATTATATGGGCTTGTCATTGTCATCCTGCAAGCCATGCCCAATGTGATATGGGTGCTGTTCCCGCCTACGGTTAATTCCCTTGATGGCAACTCTTCGTCTGTGCCGCTCATCGAATATGGCGAGCATATCTTGGGCGTGGCCATCGTAATTTTACTCATCTTCCTTGTCGTACGAGGTCAGGAACTGATTATCCCCAAAAACCGATTCGCCGTTGTTGCGTTCACTGCCATAGCGCTGTATTGGCTGTGCTGGGTGCTGTACTTCTGCGCCGTCCAACCGCTGCCTGTCATCTATGCGATGGTTGTGCTGCCACCGATAGCTTTTTTTTGCGCTGGGGCAGCCGAGAGGGCATACCCGATTTGTGCGGCGAGCGCCTTATTTGTGTGTTTCCACTTGGCGGTGGCGTGGGATAATTTTCCTATTCTGACCTAATGGGCCGGAGGATTATTGCACATGAATGACGCCGCGAAAAGCGAGTATACTCTGCTTATGAACAATGACGGGAGGAAGGAATCTAACGCATGAATGAAGTCATCCGGGCGCATAACCTGATTAAAATATTCGGAGACAGAAGGTTGAATTTATATAAATATATTATTGACAATACTATTATAGATTAGGCCCCTGCCGGCTATAGGCATGGGTTATATTGATTAAAGGAGGCAGTATATGAAAGCATTGGTGGCGGGCGCAAGCGGGAGGTTCGCGCCGTATCTGATCCGCGAGCTTGTGGCAAACGGTCACGAACCGGTATTATTCAGCAGGAAAAAAACCGTTGACGAGTTTAAGGATCTGGAATGGGTTGAAGGCGATATTAATAACTTCGAAGATGTCTATAAAGCGGTTCATGGAAAGGGTTTCGACGCTATACAAAATACGGCGGCGAAACCGCATCCCACGGATGTGCGCGGCACGGCGACAAACGATGATTTTTCATTCTTTCCGCTGACTATGCAAACAAACATAATGGGGCTGTATAATCTGCTGCAAGCCGCGATACGCAGCGATATAGGCATATTTGTGCATACGGGTTCCAACTGCGCGCTGGGCCATGGATTCCGGGTTTCTGGAAAACCTTTTATCGTCAAGTATTTGCCCATAGACGAGGATCACCCGTCTGACTGCGAGGATTCATATTCTTTCTCTAAGCTTGTGGGTGAGCAGCTTATGGAAAGCTACACGCGCGCTTACGGTATGCGCTGCTACGCGATTAGAGCGGCCGGTATTACGCCCCCGGAACGCAGGGACGCTATGAAAGCGTATACCAAGCCCATTGACGGCTGGAGCGAGTGGATGTTCCCCTGGATCGCCTCCGAGGATCTGGCTGCGGCCCATCGGCTACTGATGGAGCAGGCCGCAGACATTGTGCCGTTCGGCGCGTATTACTGCAATAACGACGATACGCATATCTTAGAGCCGACCATGGAAGTTATAAAAAAGTACCGCCCGGATCTGATCACGTTGATCAGGGAGCCGCTTGAAGGAAACGCTACACTGTTTTCAAATAAGAGGCTCAAGGCGGTCGTCGGCTGGAATCCCCAAAAATCGTGGAGATAATCGGGAGATACGTATGAAAGATAATTAAGTGTAACGGAACAGCTAAAAGCCGAAAACGCCATGTTGTTGTGGGTGGGCAATATCTATTTGCGCTGCCATTGCATTGCGGTGTAAACAGAGACCATGTCGTCAATATGCAATGTTTGGGAATGGTTATCGCCGTGAGCGCCGCAAGTTACCAGAATGTATTTTTGGCCACCTGCTTCCGCAAGGCTGGCAAGGCACTGCCCTGCTTCGGATGTGTACCCGGTCTTGCCCCCAAGCAGCGTGAAATCGCTGTATTCGCCGGATGTTTTAGAAAATAGTGTGCTGTGGAAGGTCAGTCCATCAGGGTGCTTATTTGTGGAACGCGCGGAGTATTGGCGAGTGGTGAATACTTCGCTGAAAGTTTCGTATTGCAGAGCGTAATTGAGCAATATGGCAATGTCGCTTACCGTTGTGTACTGATTTGGCTGGTGAAGTCCGGTGGAGTTAACAAAGTGTGTATCGTTCATGCCAAGCCCCGCCGCTTTTTTGTTCATTAGCTTTGCGAATTCCGATTCGGAACCTGCTATGTGTTCGGCCAGCCCAATCGCGCACTCCGCGCCGGAGGGCAGCATTAGGCCGTACAGCAAGTCCCCGACGCTTACGTTTTCGCCGGGTAGGAATCCCGCGACTGAGGCGTTCTGGGTCAACGTTTCATCAAATATACGCTGACCTAGCGTTGCCTTCTCGCTTAGGTCGGTTGTGTTGTCAAGAACGACAACAGCCGTCATTATTTTGGTAAGCGAAGCTGGATAAACATGTTCCCAAGCGCGTTTATCGTACAGGGTCTGTCCGCTATTCAGCGCGATGAGAATGGCATTGGAACTGTTGAGCCTTAAGCCGCTTGCGTCAAATGTCTCTTTTGTTGGTTCTGGCGTAAGCGTGTCTGTCGCAGAGATATGACTGTCGTTCGCTATCGGCGATTGGATTTCCGGAGAATAATGCTGTAGCTGCATCAAAACAATTCCTATGGCGATTGCCAGAAAAACAACTCTCAACACCGCCCAATGGCGGTTATGCTGGCGGTGGTTGGCGGAATCCTCGCGAGCAGAGGCGTATAATTGTCGTCCTTGATGAATCATGGCGACCTCCTTTGGGCAAATCAAAAAACCCGTCTTTATGCGGTAATTCTACCGTAAGCGGACGGGTATTTTTTTATCTTTTTCTTTATGGTCTCTTAAGAAAACCATAACGCCTTATTAACTTTTTCCTAAGAGGATGTGTTTGCCGGGCAAGAGGGAAGGGTGACAGTGAATGTGGTAAGGCCGTTTTCACTTTGCGCCGTGATGGCTCCTCCGTGCTTTAGCACGATCTCTTTCGCTATGGCAAGCCCTAAACCGGAACCGCCGGATTCTGTGGCGCGCGCTTCATCAAGGCGAAAGAACTGCTCAAAAATATTATCCAGTTTGTGGGAGGGAATCGTCTTGCCATGATTGATTATCTGGATGGAAACGCCATCCTCTCCCCGCCGCGCTACTATAACAATCTCGCTGTCCATTTCACTGTAAGATATGGCGTTGCGCAACAGATTATTAAACACTCTCGCAAGTTTCTCGGCGTCGCCAATCAGCCACAACTCGTCGGGCGCTTGTACGCAAACGCTTTTGCCCTGGGTTGTAAGAAGTGGGTAAAACTCATCGACCATTTGCGCGAACAAGTACCGCAAATCAAAACGCGCCGTTTCCAAAACCATTTCGCGGAGATTAAAGCGGCTTATTTCAAAGAATTGGGTTATCAGCGTTTCCAGACGCGTTGCTTTGTCAAGCGCTACGCGTGTATACCTCGCCCGCTGTTCTCGCGGCATATCAGTAACCTCGCCCAAAAGGTTCAGGTAGCCTATAATAGAGGTTAGCGGGGTTTTCAGGTCGTGGGCAAGATATACGATAAGCTCATTTTTGCGTTGCTCCGCTTCCTTTGCGGACTGCTTGTTTTTGCGGCTTTCGTTTTGTATCTCTGTTAGAACAGACCGGATTTCTCTCAGGTTTTCTGGCACATCGATCGAGTCGCTGTCCGCCAGCATTTGCTCTATGCTGCCCAACAGCCCGGTAATATCGGAGGAATTTTGCCGCCACACACGAAACAGCAAGATTGACGCGCCGCCGAGCCACGCAACAGCCAATGCCCAAGGGAATAAAGCTTTCCCCAAGTCGAAAATGGGGTAAAGCGGGTCTTCGATATACCAAACGCGGGAATTTTTTATGAAAATGAAAAGCAGCGCCATCAATAGCAGAGCTGCGGAGTAAACCCCCAATAAAAGCAAGAAGCGCGATTGGTAACGCCGCCGAATGGCTTCTCGTATGTCCTCGCGCTTGGCCGCTTTGGACATTTCGTTTGTTGATGCCCCGCGATATCTAACCTGTTTCAATTTTATACCCCACTCCCCACACGGTCTTTATATGGCGCGGGCTCTCAAACGATTCATTCATCTTTTCCCGCAGGTGGCGTATATGAACTGTAATGGTATTGTTGTTCTTGTCGTAATACTCATCGCCCCATACGCTGTGAAACAGTTCCTCTGAACTGACAACGCTCCCGCGCTTGCGGCAAAGGGCAGTCAGAATTGTAAATTCCGTGGGTGTGAGCGCGAGAATTGCCCCATCAAGGCTCACTTCGTGGGTATCTTCATTGATACTCAAACCGCCAACCGTTATCAGCCTGTTTTCGTCAAGTATTGCGCCACTGTAACGCTTATATCGCCTAAGCTGCGCCTTGACCCGCGCCACCAACTCCAGCGGGCGAAAAGGTTTGGTGATGTAGTCGTCCGCGCCCAGCGTCAGCCCGGTAATTTTATCTATCTCTTCCTCTTTTGCTGTAAGCATTATAATGGGGTAGGTATGCCGTTCCCTAATCTTTTGGCAAACGGTAAAGCCGCTCATGTCGGGCAGCATCACATCTAAAACCGCCAAATCCAGGTTATTGCCCTTATCGACGGCAAGCGCCTGTTCCGCTGTGTACGCCTTATGGACTTCATAGCCCTCGTTACCTAAATATACGGCAACCAGGTCGGCGATCTCCTTCTCGTCATCAGTGACAAGTATTCTAGCGCTCAATTACCATACCCTCCCTGCTGTGCGAAAACGCATATTGTCTACCAATTCATACGCGGCGCGTTCTATGTGTCTGGATTGAGCGCTGAAAAATTCGACCACAGGCTCGCCTTTCTTTATGTTCCACAGCCCAGCGACTTTACCGTCAACAGCGATTGCTGGCAAACAAATACCGGATGATAAAATTACTTTCTTTTTGTACTCCGGCGGGAGAACCGCGCCGCGTTCTGTGTATGACACAATAATCGGGTCAAATCCCGACAGCAGGGTCAGCTCTGGAATATCGCGCATATCTTTCGGCTCGCCGCAATGATAGTAGGTCTTGCCATTAAGCTCAAAGCGTTCATATTCGCCAAGCGGTTGGTCGCGGAGCAGTTTTTTATCGTCGCGCATAAAGCCGAAAAACCAGGCCGCGTCGTCTAGCGTCGCGGGGCCGTATGCCGTGAAATACCTATTAAGCAAGTTTGGAAGAACCTCCGCTGACGTTTGCGTTGGTTCGGCGTCAATCAGATCAAAGCTGCGGCTTGTCATATCGCGAAATGCAACCTTGCCCTGTCCGGCAAGACTAACGAATATACCGCCCCAGGGAGAGAAGAAGTTTTTGATAACCTCATCGTCATAGTTGGTTGCGAAGATCTCTCGCATCTCGGCGCGGGAATATACCCCGTCTTCTATCAGGCGTATTACATCTTCAGCTATCGTTTCAAGAAGCTCTTTGGCATAATATCTACCAAGCCATGATTCACCGTTGTGGAGCGCGAGCAGAGTTGGCAAATCGTCAAACGCCACTCCGTGCAACGTGCCGCGATATAGCCAGGTTTTGATAAGCGCGGTTTTCCAGCCCGCTATACCCGCGCCTCGAATCAGCGCGGAAAATACCACGTTTCGATGAAACCAGCAATGCAGCCCCAGCAGTTCTCGCGAAAGTTCCACGATGTTGGGGCATTTCCGCGACAAATACAGCCCGTACATGCGCAGGCGTTGAATTTGTTCCAGTGTCATAGAGTTGTCCCTCTCAGATTTAGCGGCAACCAGCCATATTTCATCAACGAGATTATTATAGACCTTTTTGATATTATTGGATAGGCTCTTAAGCTATTGAATTAATTGACACTCCCCACGCCTAAAGGCTATGCTTGACCCACATTTTTTTGCAAAGCTACGAGAGCCTTGGAAATGTGGCGTTTCCGACACAACACGCTGTTATGAAACATTATCCTAAAACC
>JAISGK010000084.1 GCA_031263155.1 Clostridiales bacterium | reverse complement strand
TATTATGGCGCGTTTGGTTGATAGTTCGCGTACTGTTATTTCTATGTCGTTTTTTTGCATGAACCTTGGCCGGTTGCTAAGAGTTCTTTTGCGCCTTTTTTTATTTCAACCTAAAAAATCGCTCCGAAAACCAGCGATATCCCTTTTCGGGCTTTTTGGGTAAGCCCCAATTATAGATCAGAATCGTGGCATGTGTCTGATATATGCGCCAATATTATCAGGAATTTCCTTCGCGTGTGTCTCATAAATTAAAATATTATCAGGAATTTGTCCGCCGAGCTTTTTATTCCTCGGCGGGCAAGCTTCCCTTCTCTTCAACTTATTATCAGGAAGCGATTGCTGTATAAATAATGTCGAAATATCTACTTTAGCTGCTCTTTCATGATAGGTTTTTTTAGTGTTGCTATTCGAGTGAAAATATTGTCGGTTTTTGGTTAGGGCAACCTTTTACATATCTTAGGGATATACGCGCGCCCTAAAGTGGTTTCGTACTAAGGTTTGCTGCGGAAGCGATCGGCGCGACTGTCGAGTGGAACGACAACACAAAGACGGATGTCGTCACGCTGAACGGCAAAACCTTTACGATAAAACCGGGCGAACCTCTGCCAAACGGCATGGGTGAGGCGGCGCTATAGAGCGATCGCCTGTTCGTTCCCGCGCGTTATGTATCTGAGAAATTGGGCGCTAAGGTTCAATGGGACGCTGATGCCCGCACCATAACCATTAATAAATAGCCGTTAGCAAAAACAAGGCGGAACGCAAACACCCCTTCGCAAAGGCTTGTGTCCGCCTTATTTTAGTGCGATTTTTACGCCCACGACTCAAACAACCTCGCTTTAGTTTCACACGTAAAACATCTTAACCAATATCCCGCTGTTATAGTCGCCGAACCCTTTGCCGAAGATGTTGACGCCACCGGGGTTAGTCGCCTGCGGGTCTACGCAAATAGAAAAATAGATGTCCGACTGATAGACGATATTCAGGCTGGCGATTGTCGCTCCAGATATCTTCAACCCGTCGATGAAGCTGCCTTTCTCGTTGATAGTCAGTAGTTTAAGCTTGCCGTACTGACCCAAGTTTTCAAACCACCATGACGGCGTAAAAATGCCCCTCCGGTCGTTAAACTCGCCCGGGCTGGTGAAATATCCCAAGCTGATGCCGTTAATCTTGAAACTTATGTCCGACGGGTAGAGAGTCGAGAACCCCGGCGCTTCGCTGCATAACTCCATAGCGATTTGGAGTTCCCTGCACCTCTCGGAATGTTTCAGGCTGTTGGGCAGGTGATATGTTATATACCCGGTCGTAAACCAAAGCAGGCGGGCGTCTATCCTCTCCGGGAAAGCAAAATAGCGCGGGTCGTCCAATTCGCCTATGATGGCCGATTCATTGACGATCCCGCAAGTGGGCGCGATATTGTAGTCCATGTAATGGCCTATGCCTATCTCGAAGCTGTAGGCGTTCTCTACGTAGGCGTCGTCATCAAAAAGTTCAAGGATGATTTTATCCACAGTAAGGGAACACATTTTCTGCGCCCCGCGCACGCCCGCTTTGGAGGTCACGTTTATTAACTCGGCGTCCAATAATTTTTTTATGTGCGCCGTTATCGCTCCATTGGATAGATGCAGTTTTTTAGCGATCTGGTTCAAATTAGTCTCGCCGTCGGCCTTTAGCAGGTTTATTATCTTTAGCCTCACATCAGAGTCAAGCGCCTCAAACAGCTTGACTCCTTTCTCCACTCCCACGATATGAATCAATCCATCGCCTTCTCCGTTGGTATTTTTAATGTCTCCCTATGTGTAGGAAATTATGTAATTTCGTCAAATGATTCTACCAAAAAAACAACCGCCGATCAATCGTTAAAAAAAGCGCAAGTGAAAAAACGGGAAAAAAACGGCAAACCGTATTGACATCAGAATGGCCTGGTGATAAAATCTACTCACGAATAGTTGAGATAAATCTAAATTATTTTGTGTCCAATTAAAGTTCATGGGGAGGCCTGCATTATGAGAAAGACAGCCCGGCGGCTGTCCATACGCGCCGCCGACAACATCTGGGGTTATTTGTTCATCCTAATACCGCTTATTGGGCTGGCAGTATTCGTACTGCTCCCTCTGAGCATGTCGATCTACGCCAGCCTAACCTCTTGGCCGCTGGGCCAGAAGATAAGCGCGGCAAAGTTCGTTGGGGCGAAAAATTATATCGACATGTTCAACGCCCCGCTGTTCTGGCAAAGCCTGTTTAACACTTTCTACTATATGATCGGCATACCAATAGGGCTTGTGCTTTCGCTGGCCTACGCGGCGCTGATGAACAGGAGCTCGGCGTATGAAAAAACGTTCAGGGTTATTTACTACGTGCCGGTCGTGACAAGTGTGGTGGCTGTTAGTTTCGTATTCCAGCGCCTGTTCATGTCGGACGGCGGCATGATTAACAATGCGCTGAATGTCATCGGCATTGCCGAACCGCCAAACTGGCTAGGTAACCCCAAGTATACGAAGATGGTCATCGTTATCATGGCTGTTTGGAAAGGGCTGGGCAGTTCCATTATTTTATACATAGCGGGCATGCAGGGCATCTCTCAAACATACTATGAGGCCGCGAAGATTGACGGGGCCAACGCGTTTGACCTTTTACGCCGCATAACGCTCCCGCTCATCATGCCGGTAACGTTTTACCTTATAGTAACGGGCATTATCGGAGGAGCGCAGATGTACGTCGAGCCCAGGCTCATATTCACCAACAACGGCCCGGCCAACTCCACGTTTACGACTGTTATTCATTTGTATGACTACACTTTCAAAAATTCCAAGGCCGGGTATGGCTCGGCGGTGTCCATCGTGTTGGCGGTCATAGTATTCGTCGTAACGGCGATACAGATGTATATAAACGGCAGATGGGGGGAGGAGCGTTAAATGAAAGCCAAGAAGCGCGTTTACGATACAATCATTTTTATTTTCCTGGCCGTCGGCGCGGTGATCATGCTGTATCCATTCATTTGGATGATCTTCACCTCGTTCAAGCCCAAGATGCATATCTACCTGGTCGGCCTGCTGCCCAAAACGTGGGACTTCTCCAGCTATCTGCAGATATGGGATGAGATTCCGCTGGTACGGGGCTTCCTGAATACGTTGCTGTACGCTGTGCCGCCGATAATTGTCGGCTCTCTCGTTTCCGTGGCGGCGGCGTTCGCCTTTGCCAAAATCAGATTTGTCGGCAAAAACGTCATGTTCATGGTTCTGCTGAGCGCGATCATGATACCTTTCCCGTCCATCATGATTCCGCAGTTCGTGTTGTTCAGCGAGTTCAGGATGCTTAACACGCCGTGGCCGCTGATTCTCCCCAAGCTGACGGGCAATGTACTCATGATATTCTTTCTGCGGCAGTTCATGTCCAACGTGCCGGACTCTATGATCGAAGCCGCCAAGATTGACGGGTGCAATTATTTCCAAATATATTGGAAGATAATCCTGCGCGTGGTTGGCCCGGCTTTGGCGGCTCACGGCGTGCTGTGGTTCATCGCCACGTGGAACGACTACCTGGCGCCCACTATATTCATAAAAAACGAGATCTGGCAGCCCGTAACCGTTATGGTGGCGAAGTTTAACGAGCAGTACGCCATAAATACGCACGTTCCGCGCATTATGGCCGGGTCGGTAATGCTGCTGGTGCCGGTATTCATTATATATGGCGTGTTCCAGAAATGGATCATAGAGTCGGTCATGTTTTCGAGCGTTAAAGAATAGAGAGAGGATAGAGGGGATCCATATGAATACGGTAAATATTTTTGCGGACAGCAGGGTTAAGATAGGCCGGATCGAGCCGGCGCTATTCGGAGCTTTTGTTGAACATCTAGGGAGGTGCGTCTATACCGGCATATACGAACCGGGTCACCCCGCCGCCGACGAAGACGGATTTCGCACCGACGTGTTGCGGTTGGTAAAAGGCCTTAATATCCCGCTTGTAAGGTATCCCGGCGGTAACTTCGTGTCGGGCTATAACTGGCTGGACGGCATCGGCCCAAAAGCCGACCGCCCCACCCGCCTGGATTTGGCGTGGAAAACGACGGAGAGCAATCAGTTTGGGCTGGACGAATTTGTTAAGTGGTGCGCAAAGGCACAAACCTCCCCCATGATGGCCGTTAATCTGGGCACCGGTACGCCGCAAGACGCCGCGAGCCTCGTTGAATACTGCAATCATCCCGGAGGATCATATTACAGCGATCTACGCAAGGCTAATGGCGCTGCCGACCCGTACGGAATAAAGACTTGGTGCCTGGGCAACGAAATGGACGGCCCATGGCAAATATGCGGCATGTCCGCGCAGGATTACGCCGATAAGGCTCTCGCCGCCGCGAAGATGATGCGCTATGTGGACCCATCAATTAAGCTGGTGGCGTGCGGTAGCAGCGGCATGGAGATGCCAAGCTTCCCGGAATGGGATCGCGCTGTGCTCGACACGCTGTACGAAGAAGTGGACTACATCTCCATGCACAGGTATTACTGGCAAGAAGGCGGCTCCGACGCGGATTTTTTCGCCAGCTATCGCGACATGAACGAATTTATTCAGATGATCAAGGCGGCGTCCGACTATATCCGCGCCAAACACCGTTCCAAAAAGGTCATGCCTATTTCATTTGACGAGTGGAACGTATGGTATCAGAACCAGCAAGGCCGCGCCGACTGGTCAACCGAGCCGCACATCCTGGAAGACAATTACAGCCTGAAAGACGCGCTGGTGTTCGCCGGAATGATGAATACGCTGATTAACAATTGCGACCGGGTAAAAATCGCCTGTCTCGCTCAACTGGTGAATGTCATAGCGCCTATCTTCACGGAGAAATCGGGTGGCTCGTTCAAGCAGTCTACATATTATCCGTTCCAATTTATGGCTAACCACGCCAAGGGGAACGCCGTAAGCCACATTATCGTCTGCGAGGCGATGGACGCCAAACAGGGGGCGGTTAACAGCGTATCGTCGTCTATCTCCTTTGATGAAGGATCCGGCGAGCTGGCTGTTTTCCTTGTTAACTACAACGACGCGGCAGCCGCCCTTACCATGGAATTGCGCGGCTTCGGAGATCTGAAGCCGCTGGAGTCCGCCGAGATGAGCGGAAAGCTGGATGCCCGCAACAGTTTCGAGGCCCCTGACGCGGTAGCGCCATACGCATGCGGAGCGCCAGTTGTCAAAGGGCAGAATGTGTCGGCGGAACTAGCGCCGCTTAGCTATACTATGTTTAGGTTCGGCGGTAAGAAATAAGGAATCTAAATTTTGCGGCAATCAATCGCAAACACATTTCAGAAACTATAAGGGAAACAAGGGCGAGCGTTATGCTCGCCCTTGTTGCTAAATTATCACCCATAGGGAAATGGTTGAAAGTCACAGCGAGCATGCCGCTCGCCTCAACGGAGGAGTGAATTGTGTGGCGTGGCGGGTTCAAAGTCCATAAAACGAACATATGCGCAAGTCTGTTGTATAATATTTATATGCGAATGTAGTAATCTAGCTGTATATAAATTAAATATAAATTTTTGCGGATAATTTCCTGATAACAAATCTATATGGTAATATTACATAAATTAAGCAGCCTATATTCGATAATTTTAACTTTTTTTTTTTTTGGAAAAAATTCTATTGACAATATTATTTTTTAGTAGTAAGATGCGGTTGTCAATAAATTTATATAGATCTAAATAAGTTTAGATTTATATAAAATATTTATATATTTAAGAGGAGGCTCATGTATGAAAAAAGCAGTTGCGGTTGTCCTGTCCGCAGTGTTTGGCGTAGCGCTACTGGCAGGCTGTGGAGAGACTCAAGCGCCTGAAGCGACGGCCACAAGCGGCACGGTGGCCACAAACGGCGCTGCGGCTTCTGAACCCGCAGAGGATAATACTGGCGCGTCCGCCGGAGAAAAAGTAACGCTTAATGTTTCAGTCTTCGCTCAGGAACATGAGCAGGTTATGTATAAGGAAGTGCTCTCCCGTTTCGAGGAGGATTACAATGTGACGGTTAACTTCCAGGTGGCGGGCGATCAGTATTGGCCGGAGCTTGAGGCGGCGCTTACCGCGAACACCGCCCCTGACGTGTTTTACTTGGGTCTGGGCGACATCAAGAAACGCGTGTGGGCCGAAAAGATTGTCCCTTTGGACGATCTGCTGGATGTAAGCTCGCTTAGTAAAATTTGGCCCGACGCGCTTAACCTATACAAGTACGACGAAGCGTCCAACACTCTTGGCGAGGGAAAAATCTACGCGTTGCCGAAAGACTTCTCGGCAGTGTCTATGACCGTCAACAAGGCCATTGTAGAAAAGCGGCGCGCTGAAATTGAAGCGCTTATAACAGCTGGCGAACTGCCGTTCTACCCGGAAATTGACGCCGACGGCAACCTTCCCGTCTACACGTTTACCGAGTTCGCCACGCTGTGCAAGGCACTTACCTTTGAAGATCCGTCTCTTCCGGAAACAGCCGGCTCCACCCAGGTCTACGGGACACACCTGTGGGAAGATTTCACGCTGCAACCCTTTATCTGGGGTGCGGGCGGCGAATATCTGAGCGACGACCACACAAAAGTTTTGTATAATTCACCAGAGTTTATCGCCGGTTACGAAGGTTTCATGAAGATAGTCGAGATGGGCGGTTCGGGGCTTTCAACCGACGAAACCACCGGCTATTTGAAGTTCCTTGCGGGCAGGGTCGCGTACTTCCCATGCGGCACTTGGGATGTCGGCGCGTTCCAGGCGATTGAGAACGACGAAGCTGTAAACCCCGGCAAGTCCTGGTTCGATTTCGATGTCGCGCCGTGGCCAATCAGCGACAGCTACAAAGGATTATCCATTCAGGAACGTCAGGATAAATGGGCAGGGCGCGTGGATTCCGTAGGGTACTGCGTATCCAGCCAATCCCCCAATCAGCAGTTGGCGGCGGAACTGGCATACGTGCTGTCTGCTGACGAGGAAGTGCAGCGTTACGTGGCGCAGCAGGGCGGGCAGCTCCCCAACATAGTAGACATGGCCAAGGGCGAGTATCTGACCGACGATACATATTTCCCTGAAACGCGTGAGGTATTCGTAAACATGCTCTCCGGGCAGAACGGCCGGCGCATCCCCACCAGCTTCACTTTCAACGATCTGTGGCACTCCGAGGGCTTTATAACGGGCGTGGACGCGGTGTGGAGCTATTACGAGGGCAGCGACAAAGGAGTAACGCCAATGAGCGTGTCGGATTATCTGAACAGCATACAGGCGAACGCGCAGGCATTGCTGGATCAGTCTATTTCCGATGAAGCCGATATAAACCCAAACAGCTAAACGAGCAGCCGATTTGAAAGCGCGTGGACGCCTCTTTCGGCGGAGGCGTCTTACCTTCTTAAGGAGAGGGGTAGAATGGGGTTTGCTAAAAGGATTTTAGCTATATTTATGGCCACGGCGCTGGCTCTGCCCGCGATGGCTATTACAGTGCAAGCGGCGGACGACTACACATTGCACGAGTGGAAGTTTGAAAATGATTTGACCCACACGGTAGACGGCCAAGCAGGCGCCTTGGCTACACTCACAGGAGACAAATCAAACGCGACAGGCGGCGCCGCGTCTTACAACACCGGCAACGGCAAATCCGGCAGCACGAACGCGTTTAATTTCAACGGCTCGACCGGGCTTAGCTTAGGCACTGGAGTTATTTCGTCAGATACATACACGATTTCCCTCTGGGTGAGACCTACTTCGTATTCTAATTATACGGCGGCGTTTTTCGGATTAAAGGATGCCGACTCATGGCTGTCTATAGTGCCACGGCCAACCTCCGACTGGAATCAAACTGTTGTATGGGCAAGGAACGGCACTGGAGACGAACAACCGTGGTATGGAAATAACACGTTGATTTCGCAAAACACATGGAGTCACCTCGCGGTTGTCGCTAACGGAACTACTCTAAAATACTACATTAACGGTAGCTTGGTTGCCACGAGCAATACTACTGTCGGAAATGGGCAAAACAATCAATTTTTTGACCTGTTCTCTAATGGCGCGGGTACCTTCTTTTTAGGGGTTAACCCTTGGGACAGCGCTTTTAACGGTCGTATCGACGAAGTTCGCATTTACGATAACGGGGCTCTGAACGACGCGGGCGTGCTCGCGCTCTATAACGCGCTGGAGCCTACGGAGGCACAGATAACCGTAGGCGAGTCGGGCGGTAGCGACGAGGAACCAACCGAACCCGCCGGTCCCGGTACGGTTGAATGGATTGTACCCGGAGCGGCGTACAGCTACAACGAATCAACAACAGCGCCCTATACAGAAGATACTGGAACAAGGGCAAGCAATGTAACTGTGCATGATCCGTCCATAGTGAAAGCGGCGGATGGTACGTACGTAATTACAGGCAGCCACTTCGCCTCGGCAAAATCAACAAACCTTATAACGCTTACTCAAACAAACGAGGGTTATTCCATGACCGCTAGCGCCTCGAACTACTACAACAAGGTTTGGTATTGGCCGAAAGATAACGCGAATACAAGCATTCAAACAATGGAGCAGCAATTGGCTACGGTCGGGGCAAAGACCTCCTCTGCCGTAAATTATTGGGCATGCGATATAGTCCAAGTGGGCGATAAGTATTATTTGTATTACAGTCTAAGCAGCTTAAACTCAAGCGATTTTGATTCGTCCGCAATTGGCCTTGCGATCGGAGATAGCGCAAACGGCCCTTTCACCACTCAGGGTTTAATTGTTAAGTCAGGCGCCAGCAACGGTGGTAAGGCTATGAATGGTTCAACGACTTATAACCGCACTATTCACCCGAATTGTATTGACGCGCAAGGTTTTTTGGATAAAAAGGGCGATCTGTGGATGGTTTACGGCTCATACGGCGGCGGTATTTTCATATATGAGATGGAGAATGCCACCGGTATGCCAAAATCAATCTCGACAATAAACAACGAAAACGCCAAATACGGCACAAAGCTTATAGCAAATTCATGGAACGCCATTGAAGCGCCTTACGTACTCTACAGCCCTGAAACGGGTTATTACTACCTGTTCACCACGTTCTTTTGGTTAGGTTCTGAAACGGACAACGGGGGTTACAATGTACGTATATTCCGCTCAAAAGACCCAGAAGGCCCATATGAAGATGCCGAACACACAAAAATAACTGCTGAAGTAAATGATACTGCAGACGCTTATTTGAAAAATCAGGCGTATACGGATGGTGACAACACCACTTTTTACTTCAACGATTTAGGCGTTAAGATTTTAGGAGGTTATCAATTTCTACAAACGACCGCCGATAACAATCAAGGAATGCACACATTGTCGCCCGGTCACAACAGTGCTTATTACGATAAAGATACGAAGAAATATTACTTAATTTATCATACACGATTTGACAGCGCGGGCGTCCATAATGTGCATATACGTGAAATGTTCGTTACGGATGGCGAATGGCTCGCAGCCGCTCCATTACGCTCGGACGGCGGTAATGTGCGTGAGTTCTATTCTGGAGAGCTTGTCGGTAGCTATAAGGTTATAGTGTTTAGCGACAAGACTAAACTTATCACTGCCGTAAAATCTACGCCATATCATCTAATAGATGATGGCACGATAAAGAACACTTCTGCGGCGGTCGTCGGTAGTTGGGAACTGAGCGATGACCGCAAAACAGCTATAATAAAGCTTAACGGAGTTAGATACGAGGGTGTGTTCTTGCGCCAATGGGATAACGACAACTCCAAATGGGTGCAAGCCTTTACCGCAATTAGTGACGACGGTGTAGAGATATGGGGTCAAGGGGTATCTGGCTTGACCACGCCAACACCCGCGAAGGACTCGTACTCAAAGCATGTGCCACTGGCTTTCGAGGACAGCGACTACTACGATATACCGGCTTCAACCATCGGAACGACTATTGCGGACATAGACGTAAGCGATGGGGTATCCGGCGGTGCCAAGCCTTACACCTTTACCGCGACGAGTCTTCCGGAATGGCTGACGATTGATGAAACCACCGGCATAATCTCTGGCACACCGACGACAGTATCAAATGCCGGCACAGCGACAATAACTGTGACGGACAGTAACGAAGACGAGATCGAAACAGCAAGCATTGAAATCGCCTATGGCGCGGTGTCGGTTGCCACATACATTATTAATTATTATTTGGACGGCGGCGTTTTGCCCGAGGGTGCGCCAACCACTTACACCTTTGGCGTCGGATTAACCCTGCCCATTCCCACGAAAGATGGCTATACTTTCGAGGGATGGTACGACGATGATCAATTCACCGGGGACGCGATAGCGGCGATTTCAACAACTGACACAGGCGCAAAAGACTTTTACGCCAAGTGGCTTGAGATTCCGCCGGAAACATACATTATTAATTATTATTTGGACGACGGCGTTTTGCCCGACGGCGCGCCAACCACTTACACCTTTGGCGTCGGATTAACCCTGCCCATTCCCACGAAAGATGGCTATACTTTCGAGGGATGGTACGGCGATGATCAACTCACCGGGGACACGATAGCGGCGATTTCAACAACTGACACAGGCGCAAAGGGCTTTTACGCCAAGTGGGTTTTAGATACGCCAATTACACCAGTCGGCGCAGCCAAACTTTCCATAGCGCCAGACGACGGCTATTCCATAACCGTGCCCGTCACCTTGACCCAGCAATATATTGTAACGGTTACCACGGAAAATGGAGGCGAATACGATTACAATAATATTGTCTGGTCAATAACGCGGCAAAGCGATGTAGAAATTGGGAAAACCGAAGAAACGACCATAGCTAAAATTGTGAGTCAAAACGGAGAAACCGTCATTGTGGAAGCTAACATGGACGGCGCATTTAAAGATGTATCGCTGTGGGCCACGGATACCATAACCGGCAAAAAAGCGGGGCTCGTTCTGCACATCATAGGCGGTACAGAGGTTGAAGAAGGGCAACCGCTAAAAGTCCCGTCGAAAAGCATCTCCATTGTTTGGGAGAAAAACACCGTAGTCGGAGATGAGACGTACAGCGCGGAAGTCACTTACCCTAACGGCACGCCGAAAGACTTGGAGGCGCCTCCGGAGTACCAATGGGAAGTTTCACAGGGTGGCGGTACCACGGATATTGCCGGGATAGATGGGCCTGATGACGAGCAAGAGGTTACTGTTAAGGCCAATTTACTCAATAAAATCAAGGATGTAACCCTGCGAGTTTGGGATCAGGTAAGCAAGAAGACCGCAGCGATGGTGTTGCATATCATAGGCGGTAGCGACGACGGAACTGGTTCTGTTCAATACCTGCCAACCGCAGTGGCCATCACGTCGGACACGACTGAAGTCAATCCGTCGGGCGTGACATTTACGGCAAGCCTCACTTATCCGGACGGCGCTCCTATGGAGCTAAGGGCGGCTGACATTGTGTGGACGGCCACGGTCGGCGGAAACACCACTGATTTTGTAACATTGGTGGACAACAATGACGGAACCGTCACGATAACATCCAACTTAACCAGCGGATCTAAAAACGTTACTCTGAAAGTGACGGAGACTTTAAGCGGCAAATCAAAATCAATGGTGATAAAAATTACGGCGTAATTATTCGGAGGCGATTCGCCGGACATTGTTACACAGACAAGATAAAAACCGTTAATTCGGTATATATCCGTTTTGAGCCTATGGATTCGGGGGTGGGGGTGGCGCTGCCCCCGAATCTATAACCGTGGAAGCCAGCCCTTGCAGGACGCGATTGTTTACGCCCCGCTTGGTATGGCTTATACAAAAGGAGCCTGACATCATGGAAAAAACATCAGCAATCGGCCTGGCGTATATTTGGAAGTTCATACGAAAAAACTGGATGTGGGTTTTTTTTGGTGCCATTTTTGGACTGGCAGCCGCTTTTTGCGTAACAAACTGGGCAATGCAAAAGAAATACGTTTCCACTGTAAAATTGTATGTATACGTTTCAGCGGACGACGCCTTGCGTCTCTCTGACGAGGTAAGTGCGCTAACCTACGCGCAAAGGGTGGTAAACACTTATATTCAGATGCTTAAAACATACTCGTTTTACGAACGGGTGCAGGCGTCAACCGGTTTAGACTATACGACGGAAGAGCTGGAGCGCATGATCAGTTTTGCATCCCTGAACGGTACGGAAATCTTCGCCGCGACGGTAACGTCAACGAAACCCGAGGACTCACAGAAAATTGCCGAGGCCATAGGTGAAATCGCGCCCGGCGTTATTTCCGGCATAAAGGAGACAGGTCAGCTAAAAATAGTGGATTTTCCGCGCCTGAATCCAAAACCCATATCGCCGAACCTCAAGCTAAACCTGCTGCTAGGGCTTGTTTTTGGCGGCTTTTTATCGTTTATGTTTTTAATTTTAAGGGATCTGACGAGCGTAAGAATCCAAAGCGCTGCGGAATTGTACGAGAAACACGGGTTATCCGTTCTCGCAGAGGTTTCAGACATCGGGAAAGCGGACAGAAAAAAGCACGCAAGCATGTATCGGAGGCGGAAATCATGACAGCGGCTCAGGAAGAAGCGCTTGTAAAAGAACAAGCGGAAAGCGGATTCTCACCGAATTCCGAATATGGGGAGGCCTACCGGACAGCGCGCGCCAACATAGTATTTTCCTTAATGATAAACGGATGCAAAAAGGTGGCTGTATCCAGTCCCAAAAGCGGCGAGGGCAAAACGACCACGGCGATGAACCTTGCTTATATGCTGGCTTATCAAATGGATACAAGGGTGCTGCTGATTGACTGCGATTTGCGGAAACCTCAAATACACGAATATTTTCATTGCGAATGTACGCCTGGGCTCACGAATTACCTTATAAAAGAATGTTCTATAGATGATCTGCTACGCCAGCAAAATGACGCGCCCGGCCTTTCCGTCGCCTTCGGCGGGCGGATGGCGCCCAACCCGGCTGAAATACTGGCAAGCCCGTTGTTTAGCACATTTCTGGAGGAAATGGAAAGCGAGTACGACTATATCATTATGGATACGCCGCCGGTGAACGCCGTGACGGACGGGCTAAGTGTGATCAAGTTATGTGACGGCGTGGTACTGTCCGTTGTTCAGGGGTTTTCGCTACACTCCGAATTGTCAAGGACGATTCATATTATCAGCGGGATTGGCGCAAAAATATTGGGGGCTGTCATACATGGCGTGGAGAAAAAGCGAAATGGCGGGTATGGATATCCGTAAAAACGGATGCCGGGATTACAAGCCAAAAATAACGCATATCGTGGAAGCGTTCGGCGGCGGTGTGTTTGCGGTTATGGCGGACATCGTTGACAGGACGCGACAGGATTTTGACATTACCGTGCTGTACGGGGGAAGATACTGCACGCCTGAAGGTTTTGAACGCTATTTTGATCGCGGCGTGCGCTTTGTGGAGATTGAAAACTTTACAAGAGAGATCTCTATCCGTAAAGATGTAAAAGCGTTTCTGGAAATACGCGCACGCTTAAAGGAAATACAACCCGACATTGTTCATTTGCATTCCTCAAAAGCGGGCGCACTGGGGCGCTTCGCGGTTCCCATAAAAAACAGGCGGATAATCTACAATCCTCACAGTTACGCGTTTCTGAACACAGAAACAAACGCCTTGAAACGTTTCGTTTATAAAACCGCCGAAAAGGCGGCGGCGCTTCGGAACTGTGTGATTGTGGCGTGTTCGGAGGGAGAATACAAAGAAGCGGTTAAACTCAGCACGGATGTGCGGCTCATCCGAAACGGCGTTGATATACGCGGGCTTGGAGCCGAGATAGAGCGTTTGCCCGACAGACCGTTTGATCCCGCTAATATAAAGTTTTGTACCTGCGGTCGTATAACGGCGCAGAAAAACCCCTCTGTTTTTAACGAGGTCGCGGAGAGTTTTCCCCGCCATCAGTTTACGTGGATAGGAGACGGTGAACTGCGCGGACTGCTTACCGCGCCAAATATACAAATAACCGGATGGCGAAGCCGCGAATATGCCCTTACCTGTATGAATGATCACGACGTATTTCTTTTGCCGTCACTGTTTGAGGGACTCCCGATAGCTCTGCTGGAAGCTATGTTCCTTAAAAAATTGTGCGTCGCCTTCGACGTGATCGGTACAAGCGACGTTATCTACCACAATAAAAACGGTTATCTGTGCTGCGGGACCGACGATTTCAAGGATGCCATCCGGAGCATTTTAAACGGCGGACCGGGTGCCGGTCGCATGCGCGACAATGCCCGCGACAGCGTAGTAACAAGCTTTAACGCGGATGCTATGGCTGAATCATACCGAGCTTTATATACAGAGCTTATGGCCGACACCGAAAAGTCGTCCGCCAACTATACAAGGAGGGAGTTCGTTTCATGAGCTTTGAGAAAGTGCCGTATGAATAAATTTTTCTTCTACATTTTAGTTTCCATGTAGCAGTCTAGAAATTCTGATACATAGCGGCGCCACGTTCGTTTCACATGCGACTGCAAATAAGCGCCTATTTTGTGGGATTTCTCAAATTTTATGAAATGAACGTGTGCGAGGGGGGAGTTCATATGAAATGTACATACCTGGCAATTTGCTATTTTCACGGAAATTACGGAAGCGTGCTGCAAGCTTTCGCCACGCAGGAATACCTAAAAAAAATCGGCGTCCCCAACCGAACCATACGTATTGATGGTTTGAAGAAGCATATAAAGATTAGAAAAGTAAAATATTTTCTAACGCAAATTTTGAATAAAGACGTTGTTTCGGACAAATACTCATATTTAAGGCTTTGGTTCATGCGTAAAACCGACGCGGCGCTTAACCGGGATGTTTCCACACGTAAAAGTATATTCAAAGAGTTTGTGGAACAGAACTTTGATTTAACGGAACCTTTCGCGAGCTTTGCCGAATTGGGGCGAGCGTGTGAGCAAAACTGCCGTTGTGTGCTGGTTGGGAGCGATCAACTTTGGCTGCCCGCCAATATTGAGGCGGGCTACTATACGCTGTCTTTTGCGCCCGATACCGTCAAAAAAGTATCATACGCCACCAGTTTCGGCGTATCGGAGATACCTGCCGGTCAGGCGCGTAAGGCGGCGGGCTTTTTAAGAAAATTTGAAGTTGTAAGCGTCCGAGAATTATCCGGGCAAAAGATTGTGGATGGCTTGACAGGCGTAGTTCCGCCGGTCGTATGCGATCCCGTTCTGCTGTTCACGGCGGACGAATGGGCGCGATACTGCCCGACAGAGCGAAAATACAAAAATAAATACATTCTATGTTATTTACTGGGCCCGGAAAAAAAGTATTATGAATGGGTGAAAACCTTGCGTGACACAACGGGCTGCAAAGTTGTCGCGTTGCTCAAATTGGACGCTTATATGCCGGAATCCAGCATTGCCGCAGATTATAAGCCATTTGACATTGATCCTTTTGGTTTTGTCGATTTGATTCGGAACGCGGAATATATATGCACGGATTCATATCACGCCACACTATTCTCGTTGCTGTTTCATAAAAAGGTGTTTGTTTTCAAACGTTTCCCAAAAGAAAGCACTATGTCCACCAACGCGCGGCTGGAGTCGCTGTTTACGCTATTAGGCATGGATGGCGGGGGAGGGGGGGACGCTTTTACTGCGTACCAGACGCCTTTAAGCCGATCTTTAAACGTAACGTATGATTATGAAGCCATAGACGCCGCTTTAGCGGGTTTCAGAAAAAAATCGGCGTCATTTTTGAGGCGCGCGCTTTAGAGTCTAGAGTCGGAAGGAGGGCCGATTCTAACCGGCGCGGACTGGGTGTGGTACTGTGACGGTAAAGAAAGAAATTCTGCTGGCGCTTTTTTTACCCGCCGTGATAATCGGAAAGATCACGCGTTGGAATTTTTCGGGCAACCTTGTCGAAAACGCTATTGGACGCGTGTACCTTAACGAAATACTGTATGGGACGCCCAGCTTCACGCTTTGGGATTTCAGCGCGTCGTCCGCCACCTCCGACAATGTTGTATTCCTTTATAAATTTTTGACATTCTTCGGCCCGAATACCTATAACGAGTTTGAAGTTCTTATTACCGTTGTTTTTAATCTGCTATTATTTGCTTTGCTGCTTCGTTTAAAAGATGAGATAAGTTTGGCGCTTTTTATTTTTTCATTGGTATCTATAGCATTGCTGAACATGTTTTCTTTCACCTTAGGTAAAGAGCCCGTGCAAATGCTTTTGTTTGCGTGCCTCTTTTATATTTTGAAAGTCGGTGTGTATAAGGAAAAAAGAGCCGTTCTGATCATTGTAAGCATCGTGGCCATATTTGTTCTATTCTTGCGCGCATACTACGTCTATTTAATTGTGTTTTTTTTGACGATGCAGAGTGTTACATCCCTAAAAAAGGAACTTGGCTCGGCACGCTGGATCATCATGCTGGCGCTGTCCGCGTTCGTTTTTTTCTGTGTGCTGAAAATATCGGCTATATTTGCGCCGGATGTATACTCAACGCTACAATACCTCAGAAGCGCCAGACGGGTTGATACGCACGCGTGGAACACAGCCATTCAGCCATTTTTTTCATCAAGCGGGGTAACGGATATTTCCCTGACGCTGGAGTTTATCGGCGTGGTATTCCGTCTGCTTATGCCGCTGGAGTTGATTACAGTCAGCACCCGCGTGAGTGTGTTTCTGAAAATTATGTTTATATTATACCAATTATTCGTCACAGTGGTTGTATTCGTCAACATGAAGCGATTTAACTGTTTGCCGAAAGAAAAGAGAACCGCGCTTAACCTATTCCTAGCGTTTCTGATGATGAGCGCCGTCTTTGAGCCGGATTTCGGCAGTTTCGTAAGGCATGAATCAGTCTGTTTGCCGATTCTGCTGCTGATTTTTGATACATCCGATACGGAAAATTATACATGGATAGGAGAGTAAGCCTATCATGGAAAGCACAATACAACCCATTTCCGCGCGATCACGAACCGCCTTTAAGACGGTGGCGCACGGCAATAAACGCGCGTATGAAGTTACAAAACGCCTGTTTGATATTATATTCTCACTGACCGTGTTGCTCTTTTTTCTGCCCATTTTAGCGCTTATCGCCGCTGCGGTCGTAATCGACGATTTTGGGAATCCGTTCTTTATACAAAAACGGGTTGGCAAAAACGGAGCTATATTCCGTATTATAAAATTCCGCAGCATGTACAAAAATGCTGAAAAACAGCGGTATATTTTAGAAGATAGCAACTTAATCAAAGACGGGCCTATCTTCAAAATGAAGAACGATCCCAGAGCAACGCGACTGGGCCGGCTGTTGCGTAAAACTTCACTAGACGAGCTGCCTCAGCTTATAAATATCCTAATGGGCGACATGTCTGTAGTTGGGCCAAGGCCGTTAATCCCCAGCGAGCAGCCTCAATGCGGCCCTGAAGCGAAACGGTTGGGTGTTATCCCCGGCCTGACGGGCTTGTGGCAAGTGAACGGCAGAAACGACACGACATATTGCGAAATGATGGAACTTGACTTAAAGTACATACGGGAGAAGAGCTTCTCACTGGATTTGCGAATCATATGGCGAACGGCGGGCGCGGTGCTGAGATCCAAGGGGGCGTATTAATAATGGGCAAACTGAATATCCAGGAAAAAAATAATTGCTGTGGGTGCGGAGCTTGTTTGAACGCTTGCCCATGCGAGGCTATCGCTATGAAAGCGGATTTTGAGGGCTTCTCCTATCCGGATATTGATGAAAACAGGTGTATTGCTTGCGGGCTGTGCGGCAATATCTGCCCGGTGCTGAACCCTGTGCCGGAGAAACCTTTTAGCCAGCGCTGTTTCATAGTTCAGCACTCTGACAAAAACATACTTGCCGAATCCACATCCGGCGGCGCGTTCACCGGTTTGGCGGAATCTATTCTCGGCAAAGGCGGGGTAGTGTTCGGGGCCGCGTTTGATGAAAATTTTAAAGTGCAACATAGATATATTGAAAAATCAGCCAAGTTAGGGAGTTTCCGAAATAGCAAGTATGTCCAGTCGGACACGGGGGGTTCTTTCCGGCAGGCAAAAACTTTCTTGGACGCGGGGCGGCATGTGCTTTTCTCCGGTGCCCCATGTCAAATAGCGCTCTGTGCCGTATAACCCGCGCAGAACAGAGTTTTTTTATGATTTAGATCATTTACCCTTTGAGGAAACGGCGAAGAAATTGTTAAGGTTTGTAAAGAGGCTGAGATATCATGATACCTAAAATAATTCATTACGCTTGGTTTGGCGACAATTCTATCCCGGAAAAAGAAAATGCCTTTATTGAAAAATGGAAAGCTTTAATGCCGGATTATGAGTTTTGCTTGTGGAACGAGGATAATTATGAAGTAACTAAAATTGAGTATACCAAACAAGCGTATGAGAAAAAGAAATATGCTTTTGTTACGGATTATGTCAGGCTCGACGTGCCATATACACACGGCGGGATATTTCTGGACACGGATGTAGAGGTCATTAAGAAATATGACGATTTGCTCGGCGATGAAGCTTTCGCCGGATTCCAATTACATACCTGCCGCGTGAACGCCGGTTCAGCCATTGGAGCTTGCGCGGGAAACCCTGTATTGAAAGAAATGCGGGACGACTATGAAAGAAGGAGTTTTATAAACCCGGATGGAAGTTTGAACTTAACGACATGTACTTTTTATCAAACCTCCGTACTTAAAAAACACGGACTGAAGGACAATGACACTAAACAAGAATTAAACGGGTTTTGCGTATACCCATCCGAGTATTTTTGCCCGATGAATATACAAACGGGAGAGATAACGATTACGCCAAACACATACTCCATTCATCATTACAGCGCGTCATGGAAAAGCGATTTTGATGTGGAGCGCATTAAATTGCGGCGGAAGCTGTATAAGCGTTTCGGCCTCTTTGGCGCTAACATAATCAGCGTGGTAATAGCTTGCGCAAAACATACAGTAAAGAACGTAAAGAAATGGCGGTAAGCGCGGTGAGAGTAAAAGAAGCTCAAACGCGCGGCGGGGCGAAATTTTTAATTAACTTGTTTGCAAGTATTCTGCTGATTAGCATGAACGCCGCAGTTCATTTCTTCTTTACACCTTATATTGTACGCGCCGTCGGTGTGGAGGCAAATGGGTTTGTACAACTGGCGGCAAATTTCGCGCAGTATATTTCGCTTATTACAATCGCCGTCAGTTCTATGTCCGGTAGATTTATAACAATAGCTATAGAGAAAGGCGATTTGGAAAAAGCGGGAAGCTATTACACGTCAATATTCTGGGCATATGTTGCGCTGCTAGGTATAATGGTTATCCTATCCACGATAGTTACGGCACAACTGGATTCGCTGATTAATATACCCGCTCAACTTGTTTCCGACGTTAAAATTCTGTTCGGGTTCGCCTTTGCGAACTACGCGGCGGCCAATATAGTATCATTTTGCAACACCGTTTTTTTTGTCGCCGACAGAGTCTATTTGCAGCAAACAGGCAAAGCCGGCACGGAATTGATAAAGGCTTCACTGATAATACTACTGTTTTCCCTGTTTTACCCAAAAATTTGGTATATGACAGTCGCCCAGCTTACAGTGGTTCCTGTAGCCGTGATATGGGGCATATGGAACAAAAACAGGCTACGCCCTGATTTGCGAATCAGGAATAACCTGTTTTCGCTCCGTAGGCTAAAAGAAATCGTTTCGGCCGGCATTTGGCGGAGTGTGCAGTCAGCGGGCGTAATGTTTCTCACCGGCCTTGATCTGCCTATCTGCAACCTATTTATCAGTCCTGCCGCGATGGGTGTTTTGGCTCTGTCAAAAACCGTGCCCATGTTGGTGGAAAACCTCAATTCGCAAATAGTGGTATCGTTCGCGCCGAAACTGACTATTTATTACGCCAACACTCACAAGGAAGCCCTATGGCTGGATTTAAAACGCTCGTTCAAAATGCTGGCAATTATTGGGACGATCCCGTTAGCTTGCCTGATCGTTTTTGGACGAGTATTTTTCAGCCTGTGGGTTCCGGGGCAGGACGCCAGGGAGCTATGGATACTGTCTATATTAACGTGTATTCAAGTCGCGCTGTTGGCCGGGGTGCATCCGATCAACAATATTTTTGTCGCCGCCAATAAAATCAAGCCGCAGGCGATCAGCGTCATTATAAGTGGAGCGGTAAGCACGACGGTTCTATTAACCGCGCTGCGCTTTACAAAATGGGGCGTCTATGCTGTGGCGGGTACAAGCGGCGTTATTAATCTCGCGCGTTATTTGATTTACGCCATACCCGCGTCGGCTTCCTATTTGGGCTTTCACAAGCGGCGGTTTTATATCGGCGTGCTTTATTCGGCTATATGCGTTTCCATTGCCTTGGCAATCGGCGCTATCGTAAAATTTATATTAAAGCCGGATAATTGGGGGGTTTGGATTTTATCCTGCGGTATAACCGCAGTGGCGTCGCTGTTTGCGAGCGCTGGCGTCATATTAAATCGTCGGGAAAAGAAAGCCTTGTTTAGGCTGGCGCGTAAATGGAGTAGTATTTTTCGCAAACAGCGCGAAAAATTTCCACCCTTCCCCTGACATAGCTACCTATCAGGATCTTGACGCTTGGGCGGATACAGCTTGCAATCTTCAAGCTTGTTACTATTCACGGTGTTATTGTGATTGATCACCAATCGGGTAGGAGGGGGCGACTAACCCCCGACCCCCCCACACCACTGTGCATACCGTTCGGTACACAGCGGTTGAAATAGAATTAATGTACAACCTGATACCGATTAGCCAAACTTTGGAAACCTTTAGCTTCAAGGCGTTGGAAAGTAATTAGTATTTAGCAGATAAACCCCCTAATGCATAGTGTTGCTATAGAACGACTAAAAGTCCGTATCTAAGCCATAGAACTCTCTGTATCTTAACAATTTGGGATTTTGAAATCCCAAATTTATAACAAGTTCTACTTTTTCGAGCAATTCGATCGGTGGATTTGTGACAAATGCGAAAAGATTCAGATAGTTTTGCATGTCCTCGCGCTTAAACCCACTATGCGAATTTAGAGAGTTTTTAAGAATAGCGTGAACGCGGTTCACCGGATTTAAGGGGTTTTCATTATCGGGTAACCCTTTCAAGGTCTTGGAGGGGTACACCGTACTTTTCAATGAAAGCTCCTTTACTAAATGATGGTGCGAGTTGTCGTCATCATGAAACAGTTGTGAACCGCGTTCGATATGGTTTCCAAATGTTTCAAACGTCTTTTTTTGAGACTGTTTTCCGTTCCCCTCTACGAACATAATACTGTTTCGCTTGTCGGTCGCAACACCAATACAGATTTTGTTTACAGACAGTCCCTTTGGCAAACTGCCATCTTCTTTGCGTACAATATCTTCTGAACGGACGGAATAAAAAGTCTCGTCAAGCCAGACTTTATCAGACAAAATGATGTTGTCTTGAATATTTTCAAGCGTCAAAAACAGCTTTTGAAGCCAATACCTCGACGTTCTAAACACATTCTTGTTATTCCATGAATCAGCGGTAATGCTTACCAAATGTGCCGTAAAGCCCCGCGCTTTAGCGCTGGGGATATAAGGCACGGTTTTGAATGTGCGCCTTATGGCGCTGGTTTTTTATTGCGCGCTTGTAGCGCCGCATCCTAAGATC
>JAISGK010000063.1 GCA_031263155.1 Clostridiales bacterium | reverse complement strand
TATCAAGCTGTTCCAATTCCTTCATTCTCCTTCGCTGTTTTGTGGTGATCTCAGCTTATCAGAGAATGGCATGAATTGGAACATTTTTATTTAGGACAATTTATTTTACAACTTACCTCTGTCGCTAACATAAAATAAAAACTGCTGCAAAATTTGTGTCTGCTTTAGACAAGATAATAGCATTTGTATATATATGCAGAAAATGAATGCCACTGCCCGCAGAATATCTACTTGTCCATTGTAAATAAGCTATTTTTATGCTATAATTCTGCTAAATATCAATTCATTTGCTCTGTGGGGTTGGCTTAATAATGTCAGGTTGGATAACGCTTTCAAATGTACCTGTCATAAAAGAAATTTTACTATTTTAAGTGGGCAAGCGAAGGGAGAGGCAGTCCAATGTATTATTTTATTTGGAACTCTGTGTCGGGCAAAGGCGCGTCGGCAAAGGCCTTACCCATCATAGAGCGCGAAATGAAAGCGGCAGGCAAGGCATTCACTTTTTTGCGCACAGAATATATTGGTCACGCGACCCACCTTGCCAGCAGTGTAATAGACAAAGATTGCGAGGCAATCGTGAGCGTCGGCGGCGACGGATTGTTGCAAGAAATAATAAACGGCATAGCTCCAAGGCTTGTCAAGCGTGTCGAAAATTCGCTGTCATTGAGCTTGGTGGCAAATGATTATTCAACATCCTCCACATCTATAGATACCCCACGCATAAATCTGGGGCTAATTCCCGTGGGCAATGGCAATGACTTTGCCCGCGCGGCGCTGCCCAAACTGCATGAATCGTTCGAAAAGAAGATCGAAACATACCTTGGCTATATACTATATAACAATAAACGCAAAATTGACTTGTTGCGCGCAAACGACAAGTACTCCATTAATATTGCCAACATAGGACTCGACGCTGACACGGCCGAATATGCCCCCAATTTGAAAAAATATTTCGGCAGTTTTTCGTACATCGTGTCGCTGGTTAAAAATATCATTAGTTTTAAACCGTTTGCGGCGGAGGTTACCATGAACCACGAACGCCGAAACGGTCTTTTCACGCTCATTGCAATGTGCAACGGTTCGCAATACGGCGGCGGTGTGCGCATCGCGCCCGACGCGCTTATGCACGACGGCAAAATAACCGTGTGCCTCATCCACCGTATGACCAAGAAAAAAATGATGATCATGTTTCCCTTGGCCATAATCGGACAACACCGGCGCATAAAAGAAGTAACCTTTGCGCAGTGCGAAAGCATTTCCATAAAAATTCCAAGTGAATACAAACTATGCTTGGACGGCAACATCTTTACACACTGCGGTACAACAGACATAAGCATAGTCGCCGCCGCGCTTAACTTTTTTGTCCCTCCGGAATAGGAAATCTCACATCGTCGCCGAGGCAAAGCCCGCCAACAATCGCCGTCTAATCAAGTAAGGAGGCTACTCAACTAATGGGTAGCCTCCCGCGTGATTTTTTTGATCCTTTATTAAATTTTCCCAGCTTGCCATTGCGTCAAAAACTCCAATTCTTGCTCGTAGCTTGGGCTATGCGCGTTTCGCACGTAATAACCGCTTGTTCCCACACCTAGCAGCAAGGCGCTTTTTGGATCAAGGCCAAGCGCTTGCCCCAAACAAAAGCCCGCGTTAAAGTTATCGCCCGCTCCGGTCACGAGCACCGGCTTTGCGCAATAGGGCCCATCCGCCTGATAAAACTCTCCGTTAACCACACACACCGCCTCTTTTGTAGGGTGCGCCACCATACAGTAGATACCCAGCTTATCATACACGCCGCACGCAGTCTTTTCCAGTTGCTCGCGACCTGTGCCCTCATGGTTAACTCCCAGCACATCCGCTATCTCATAAAGCTCCTTTTCGTTAAGCCCCAATATAGCGTGGAATTTTTGCTCAAACTTTCCTATCAAGGCCATAGCTTCCGATATATCTTCCTTCGTACGCTTCTCTGGATCGGCAAGGTCAAAAAATACCACAGGCTTTTGCTCTCTATCGGGCAACAGAGGAAACACCTCACTAATAATGTGTTGCCAAATGTCGTTCATGCGCGGTATCATCGTCCAATTTTCCATACCGAGCAGATCGCTTGCGGCAATTTTTTTCGCAAGAGCGGGTACGCCGCCAAATGCCTTTACCACAGCTTCCCACGTAATGTCCGCCAAAGATGTAAGTTTGCCCAGCATCAGCTTTCCATCCAAAAACTCCAGGCAATCTGTCAGGCCAGGGGTAGCCAGGGGATACACTAGCTCACCCTTTTGCTCTATATTGCTAAAAACAGGGTTTACCGCTTCATCTCCAATCGCGCCAAAATAGGTTAACTTCACACCATATTCGATAAGCGCGTTGGAATAGATTGGTCCATTACCTCCAAGTTTTGTTTGTACAGTCACAAACTCCAAATTAGCACTTAAGCCGACGGCGTTAAGTATACGTTTGCCAAAGTCGGAGATTGTTTCTATGCGGGTAAAATTCTCAAAATCTTGTCTCCTGTCTACCACATGGATGATCGAATCTACAAAACCATCCACTCCGATAAGCATGTGCAGGTCAAATCCCCTTTTTTCTTCCAGCGCGTTTATCAGAGCGCCAATTTCCTGACTTTGATTGGGCATATCGAAGTCTCTCCCCTTATATTTATGAACTATCGATACACATATTGTAACACAGTGTCCTTATTTTTCGCAATCTTACATATACATATTTATAGCCCATGGCGAGTTGATATGAGAATTTTTAATCAATTTTTTATAATCAAAGGGGATTTGCAATGGATATTGTGCTGATAGGCGGCTTCGGATACATGACGGCATGGATTGGGTTCTTTATAGGTGTTATTCTCACGGCGTTTATCAAAAAGGCAGACGGCAGACTGCTGGGATCTATGATGGGCTTTACCGCCGGGTTGCTATTGGCGTTCATTTGCTTTGAAATGTTGCCTGGCGCGTTAGAAAATTTCGGGCTGTATCAAGGAATAGGCGTTCTGCTCTTGGGCGTATTGGCGTCAAGTTGGCTTGAGGGACATATGAACGGTTTGAGTGCTCTTAGGCGCGCCAGCTTAATTCTAATAATTGGAATAAGTGTACATAATATACCAGAAGGTATGGCTCTGGGTTCTATCATGAAAGCCTCCACAGTAAATGGTTTTTCTTTCGCGATAATGATAGCCGCTCACGGTGTGCCCGCCGCGTTGGCCATGGCTTTACCCATGAAACAAGACGGGGCAAATCTCATAACTTTGATCTTGCTGTCCTTTTTACTCTCGCTGCCCATGGGAGCCGGGGCAATGGCCGGAGCGTTTTTCTCTTCCATATCGCCTTACTTTTTAGACGGATGCGTCTGTTTCGCGGGAGGGGTAATGCTGTACATATCCTGCGGCGAGATTATACCCGAGTCGAAAGAGTTATGGAAAGGCCGCTTGCCCGCGTTATGTTCCATGATCGGCTTTGCTTTGGGAATATGGCTTTCGGAAAAATTGTGAAAGCAGCTATATTTCATAAATCCGTACCAATTTTATTGATTCTATGCGCGTTTGATATTTTAGATATTTACAAATTTAGCACATAGGTTATAATAATAATCAAACTTCTATTTTCTTACTCCGTATTCTCTCGCTGCTCACTTTGCAGATAATATATATGCGTTAACATACCGTACCCGACAAACAATCGATAAGGAGAGACACCATATGAGCGCAGACATAGGCATAGATTTAGGCACCGCCAGTATATTAGTGTATATTAAAGGCGCAGGTATCGTACTGCAAGAGCCGTCTGTAGTCGCTATAGATAAAAATACCAACACCATCCTTGCGGTAGGCAGCGAAGCCCGAAGCATGATAGGGCGCACGCCCGGCAATATCGTGGCCATACGCCCTCTGCGTGACGGTGTGATTTCGGATTATGAGATAACAGAAAAGATGCTTAAATATTTTATCAATAAGGCTGTCGGACGTCACATGTTTATAAAACCGCGCATAGCCATATGCGTTCCATCCGAAGTTACAGAGGTAGAACGCAAAGCGGTAGAAGACGCTACCCGCCAAGCGGGCGCGCGCGAAGTATTTATTATAGAAGAGCCCATCGCGGCCGCAATCGGCGCGGGTATAGACATTGCCCGGGCATGCGGCAGCATGTTGGTAGACATAGGCGGCGGTACGACCGATGTGGCGGTCATATCGCTGGGCGGTACGGTTGTCAGCACCTCCCTTAAAGTGGCGGGAGACAATTTTGACGATGCCATAGTGCGTTACATGCGCAAAAAACATAACCTTTTGATAGGCGAGCGCACAGCGGAAGACATGAAGATACAAATAGGCACGGCAAACAAACTGCCCGTTCCGCTCACCATGAATGTTCGCGGGCGCAATCTCATTACAGGATTGCCAAAAGTGCTGGAAGTCACATCAGACGAAATGCAAGAAGCCTTATCCGAATCTGTGACTAATATCATAGAAGCCGTGCACATGGTGCTGGAGCAAACCCCTCCCGAACTTGCCAGCGACATTTCCGACCGCGGCATCGTTATGACAGGCGGCGGTAGTCTGCTAAACGGGTTGGACAAACTTATAAAGGAAAAAACAGGCATTAATGCCATAATAGCTGAAAACGCCATTTCTTGCGTCGCAATTGGCACAGGAAAGTATATAGAATTCGTTTCGTCGGGCAAAATAGATATGAGGGATATGAACAAGAGCAAATGACCTCATAGATAGGAGGAGTGTATTGCTAAAGGGATTATACACATCTGCGCTCGGCATGACCACGCAAATGAAACGCATGGATATTGTGGCAAATAACATCGCCAACGCCAACACAACAAGTTTTAAGCGCGATCGTATCTCCATTCGCTCTTTTACGGAAGAATTAGCCTCTAGACTTAACGATAAAGCTGACAAAACAACGTATAACAACATTAACGTTGGCGGAATGTCAATGGGAGTCTTTATCGACGATGTATATTCTGATTTCGAAGGCGGCGGACTCGAACAGACAAATGGCCCGCTAGACTTGGCGATAATTGGGACCGGTTTTTTCTGTGTGTCTAATTCTAATCGCGCGGGCGAGAGTACAGAACTTTACTCGCGCGACGGCTCGCTCACATTGGGCAACGACGGCTTGTTAATGACCAAAGAGGGCAATCCCGTTTTGGGGCAACACGGGATGATACACATACCCGCCGGCACAGTTATGATAGGGGTTAACGGAGACATCACCTCCAACGGCACTTACATTGACAAAATAAGGATGACCGATTTCGCGGACAAGCACGAGTTGCGTAAAACCGAAAACAATTTGTACCAGGCTACCAATCGCGCGATAAAATCTGGTTTTACCGGGCAAGTACAACAGGGTTTTCTGGAAGGCTCCAACGTTAACGCCATGCGCGAAATGATAGATATGATAAGCCTTAACCGCCTTTACGACGCCAACGCCCGTATGATTACAACTCATGACACGATGATGAGTCATGCGGCCAATGACGTGGGCAGGAAAGTATAGCGCGCGTCAGCCGATTTTTGAATTGGTTCTTATGCTCCAAATGTGCTGGGGGTTAAATCTTATGGGGGCAATACTAACGACAGGTGACAGATATGATGAGATCGCTCTGGACGGCAGCGTCCGGCATGATGAGCCAACAGCAAAATGTAGACACCATCGCCAACAATTTGGCGAATGTTAATACATTTGGCTATAAGAAAGAACGCATGGAGTTTAAAACATTGTTGTACGAAACAATGGCCAGAGCGGATCTGGATCCGGCCAACCAGGCCGGGCGACCGGTCAACTTGCAGGTTGGGCACGGTGTGCGCAGCATAGCTACAGCACGTATCTTTACCGATGGCAATATGGAACGCACAGACAACAATCAAGATTTTGCCATCGAAGGTGATGGCATGTTTGTTGTGGAGCGCGGCCCGGGTGAATATCTCTACACGCGAGATGGCTCTTTTAAAATAAGCGTCACCGACCAGGGTTCCATGTTTGTTACGTCCGAAGGATACCCCTTTTTGGGTGTGGACAATTCCGCCATGTTTTTACCGGCGTCTGTTCAAGGCAAAGATGTGATGGTTAACGAAGAGGGAAATTTGAGCTATATGGATAGTACAGGGCAATATCAAGACTTGGGGCTGCGAATAAAGCTCGTGCAGTTCACCAACCCTCAAGGGTTGGAGGCGGTTGGTTCCAACCTGCTTAGGATAACCAGCGCCTCGGGCCCGGCGTTGTCCGAAGCGGATGGAGAGACAAACCGCGCCAGCCGTATACGTCAAAGCGTTCTCGAAATGTCCAATGTGCAAGTCGCTGAAGAGATGGTAAACCTTATAGTAGCACAGCGCGCGTATGATCTTAATAGCAGGTCAATAACCACGTCGGATGAAATGCTGCAAACGGCAAACGGGCTTAAGAGATGACAGGCATAGCTGAAAATAACGCCAGACCTTCAACCCCTGCTCCAATCGCCGCGTCGAAATTTGAAAACATGGCGCGCGGAGCACTGGGTAAGTGTAATAACCGCGACTTTGACCGCATTTTTAACGATGCCTTGGGCGGCGGTGACGACGTCAAATTTGACGACGCCAAACTCAAAGAGGCGTGTAATGGCATGGAGGCTTATTTTATACAATACGCCATGCAAGTAATGCGTGAAACCACGTTTAGAGGCGACGGACTGTTTGCAAAAAGTAACGCCGAGCGAGTTTTTACCGATATGCTTTATGAAGAATATGCCAAACAAGCAGCGGCTACTGGCGGCATTGGCATTGCGAACATGCTATATAAGCAAACGAAACGCGCAAAAGAAAGCGAATAACCATGGCAATTACGCAAATGACTAAAAGTCATTTTATGACCAAAAGTCATTTTATGATCAAAAGTCATTTTATGATTGCAAGTCATTTTTTTGGCCGCAAGGCTCTCCTTGCTATCATTGCGTTTTGTATATAAAAAACTAATTTTTGGGGGGTTTATGCTTTTTACATCAGAATCTGTAACGGAAGGCCATCCTGACAAGATATGTGATCAGGTGTCAGATGCGGTACTTGACGCCATTTTGGCTCAGGACAAAAACGCGCACGTAGCGTGTGAAACGTTGGCGACCACAGGCTTAATATTGGTTGCCGGCGAAATATCCACCGATTGCTACGTAGACATGGAAGCTCTGGTTCGAAGGGTTGTTAGAGAAATAGGTTATGATCGGGCGAAGTATGGGTTTGACTGTGAAACATGCTCTGTTATAACAGCCATCAAAAACCAGTCTCCTGATATCGCCATGGGCGTCAACAATGCCTTGGAGGCGCGCGAGGGCGAAAATGACAGCGATTTTTCAACCGGGGCAGGTGATCAGGGCATGATGTTTGGCTTTGCGTGTGACGAAACAGACGTGTACATGCCCATGCCCATATACCTGGCTCACAAACTTACCCGCAACCTAACTGCGGTGCGCAAAAGCGGTGAGTTGGGTTATCTGCGTCCCGACGGCAAAAGTCTGGTTACTGTGGAATATGACGGCGACAAACCCGTGCGCGTTCCCTCGGTGGTAGTCAGTAGCCAACACTCTCCCGCTGTGGATAGTGAGGCCATCACCCGCGACATTATTGAGCGCGTGATAAAACCTGTTATTCCTGCCTGGTTGCTGAAAGATACCAAGTATTACATCAATCCGACGGGTAGATTCGTGGTAGGCGGCCCCATGGGCGATTGCGGGTTAACCGGTCGCAAAATAATCGTCGATACCTACGGCGGCTATGCCCGGCATGGTGGCGGGGCTTTTTCAGGCAAAGACCCCACAAAGGTAGATCGTTCCGCGGCGTACATGGCGCGGTATATTGCTAAAAACATTGTCGCCGCCGGCTTAGCGAAAAAATGTGAGTTGCAGGTGTCGTATGCAATCGGGGTGGCAAGGCCGCTCGGAATTCGCGTGGATACGTTTGGGACAGGCGCGCTAACCGATGAAAAAATCGCGGATATAGTGAGCGAAAATTTTGATCTGCGTCCCGCCGCAATCATAAGACACCTTGATTTATTGCGTCCCATTTACAGGCAGACAGCGGCTTATGGTCATTTTGGTCGCGACGATCTAAATTTGCCATGGGAGCAATTGGATATGGCGAGCACGCTTAAGCAGAAATACCTTTAAAGAAAAAGCGACAAAAGGCTGTTGTTCAACAGCTTGCCTGTTGTTCAACAGCCTTTTCGTCTCATATATTTAAGGCGCTATCTCCGATGAGTTAATTGCTTACAACTATCGACATATTTCGCTATTAGTAGATTGCGTTGCTCTATTGGCGGTTCTCGTTGCCTGGTAAGTCATTGATATACTACACACTTGCCTGGTCGCGGCGCCATGAGGTCTTGCGCCATCTGTCACGCTGTTTTCAATACCCCATTCCCACGCGGTTCGCGCCCAGTCAGACGGTTCAGCTTCCAAATCGGGCTTACTGGCGTTCATCGTTAAATAAACATCAGTTTTAAATTTCTCCCAAGCCGAAGGATTATTAACGTAATACAAAGGGCACAATTTTCCGGTTACATCATAGTGCCTCTGAATATCTTGGTACGGGTTAAATCCGTTCCGTTCACAAATATCGGCGACGAGCTCAACCAATGCTTTGTACGTTACAGCGCTAAATTTCCCTGTTTTATCTGGATGGCATACTTCTATGCCCAAATAAGTCGAGTTGTTCGTTTTAGCCTGCGTTGCCCACGCCACGCCATAGGCTTTGCCAGCGTGCATTGCGCGCTCATTTTCTGGTATCAGGCGCAAAATTTCGCCTTGCAGCCCAACTATATAATGACAGGATGTGCCATTACCTTCTGAGCCGTTCTCAAAGTAATTTCTGTTTGCTATAGCGGTCGAACCCGGGTTTGCGACATAATGGATCACAACACCCTTAGCGTCCAACTTTTGACCAGTACGTCCGTGAGACGCGCCGGGAGTCAGCAATTTGTTCGTTATTACCAGTTCGCCAAATCCTTGCCTTTCACTTTGAGGGCTTTTGCTCTCTTTACCTACTAATTCATAATCGATAAAGTATCCTGTCACAGCAGCGGCCAACACGCCGGCGGCAGCTCCGACGGCCAGTATTCCAGCGCCAGAAATTAATGCTAAAGCCAACTCATTTTCAACTTTCTTCATAAATATAAATAACACCCCCTTGTTCATGTGGCTAATACAACGTATGATCGAAAAAGGAGAGGCGCTACAATATTATGGAAAAATTTCTACAGAATAGACGGTTTGCATAAGTGGAGTTTCGCATATGAACATCCACATAAAGAAGCATCAATTGATAAAAGGATTAAATCACACAAAATGAACAAACTAGCGTTTTTGGATATGAAATTGTCACGGGAAGTCATGCTGATATTTGCTGTGTTTTTTATCTTATTGGCAGGGTTGGAGATTTTTTGTTACGATAGCATAAAAGGCGCGAGCATTTTGGCCTCACGCTTATGGATTATATATATGGCACTTTTTTTTATCCTGTGCGCTAGAGCCATAGTTAGAAGTGTTGTCAATATTTTGCAATCTTCATCGTTTGTTGACTTAATTGTATTGATTGGGGTTGTCATAGCGTTTTTTTACGGCATAGGTAACGAATCTTCGCGCTACATAAACAGTGACGGGGCGCGGCAAGTATTAACAGGTCTTGAATCGCTCAAAACGCCGGATATTGGATACGTTTCAATGAGTGAGTTCGGTTATTTGGCTCGCTCATGTATTTTGCCGTCACTGCCCACGTATTGGTGGGGCAAGAGCTTATTTAATTTGGATTTAGGCTTCGATGTGATGATAGCTGTGGGTTTTTTAACTATGTACAGCGGGACAAGAATGTTTTTGGTCAAATACATGCCAAAACTTGTGCCATACAACGGTATAATTAGCCTTATTTCCCTCAGCTGTCCGCTTATACCGCTATTCGCTCACAATGTCGGGCAAGCGATAACCGCCCCCGCGTTTAGCATGTTAACTGTTGGCTGGTTTTTAATGTTTTGCTGTGGCATATCAATCGCAAGCACGCTAGGCCTGGGCTTTTGCGGCTACTACACCGCGTGTATGTACTCGCCGGGCTACGCAATCGCGGCGTTTATTGTTCTGGGGCTGGCGTATCTCTCGCTCGTCGGCTTCATGGACAAAAAAAGGCGTAAGCATAACCCCGTTAACGACTACGACTCGGAAACCATCTTGCGAATATGCATGTCCACGTATATATGCGTAGTAGGTCTTTACTCATTAAAAATGGTAAATGAAAGAGCCGTATTATCTATTCCCACTATATCACCTGACTTCATTCTGTTGTCGCTCAAAAGCATATTGTTTGAAAATCCATATGGATTATTTAGATTGTTTACTCCTGTGGTGCTTATTGTAGCGCTTCTAAGCATTGCGGGCGCTTTTAGCGCGAAAGACGCGTTTGTATCTTTGTGGGCGCTAATAACCATTTTCATAAGTATCATTCTCTGTGGGCAAGGCGAAGACCCCACAGCCGCGTTGCAATACGCCATAGTCACCGTTCCCGTGCTCGCTACCCTTACAGGCATAAGATTTTTTGGCACAAGTAACAATATTATGCAAAATTCTCGTGAACGCCTGGTGATCAACATAGGCTTTTCGCTGTACACAATAATAGTCTTTGTCGTGAACTTATGGCAGCCTGTAATACCAGCTGACATCAACGAATATTATGGGCATCTCATGACGCGCGTGGTGTTCGATGTGAGCGAGCAAATGGATAATAAAATTTTTAACAACAGCACTCCCGCGCTGGTATTCTTTTTCGAAGAAGATGAGGGTGTAGAACCCGCAGATTATACTAAATACTTTCTTCCCGAGCTGGAGGTATACGTTTCACACAATGGCAAGGTATCGTATCCCAGCGCGAACGGAGCCGTTATATATGCGGAACGCTATGCCAAGCTGCCCGCGTCAATAGAGTCTCACCCAGACATAGAGGAAATAACATGGACAATAGATGGCGCAAATGTTAAAATAAAGAGGCTGTTGCTCGAACCGGATTAAAAAGGACAAACAAATGAACAACTACAAAATACTCACGACATGTGGCTACGCAAAACGCGCGGAACTTACAACCCCTCATGGCGTTATACAAACACCTGTGTTTATGAACGTGGCAACTGTCGCAGCCATAAAAGGCGGCCTAGACGCGGAAGATTTAAAACGCCTGGGCTGTCAAATTGCGCTTGCAAATACATATCATTTGCATGTGCGCCCAGGAGACAGCCTGATATATGATATGGGCGGGTTGCATAAATTTATGGCGTGGGACGCGCCAATATTGACCGACTCAGGCGGATTTCAGATCTTTTCTCTCTCACCAAAAATGGATGAAGAAGGTTGCACATTCCGTTCTCATATAGACGGACGCCGCATCTTTATTGGACCGGAAGAGAGTATGACCATACAATCGCATCTAGGGGCGACAATATGCATGGCGTTTGACGAGTGCGCTCCCATAGACGCCACGAGAGACTATATCCAACACTCCGTTGAGCGAACAACGCGTTGGTTACGCCGCTGCGTCATAAGATTGACCGAATTGAATGGATATGAAAGCTCTATAAATCACTCGCAGATGCTGTTTGGCATAAATCAGGGCGCGTTGTTTACAGATATTCGACGACAGCACGCAAAAGAGATAACGGAGCTAGACCTGCCCGGCTACGCTATTGGAGGTTTGGCGGTGGGCGAGACACACGCCCAAATGTATCAAATGTTGGATGATATTGTTCCATATTTGCCACAAGATAAGCCGACATACTTGATGGGCGTTGGCACACCAGAGAATATTTTGGAAGCGGTGGAACGCGGGGTAGACTTTTTCGACTGTGTTTTGCCTGCCCGTAATGGGCGTCACGCGCATGTTTTTACACACGCTGGAAAAATCAATCTGCGTAACAAACAGTATGAACGTGACGACGGGCCAATAGATCAAGAATGCGGATGCCCTGTATGTCAACGACATTCGCGATCATACCTGCGGCACTTGTTCGCGGCAAGAGAAATGTTGGCGCTGCGCTTGTGTGTAATGCACAATTTGTATTTCTACAACAACCTCATGGTAGAAATACGCGCCGCGCTGGAGGCGGGCAGTTTCGCGGCATATAAACGCGCAGCCCTTGACCGATTGGGGCGCGCCGCTATGCCCTAAATTATGTTTGACGAACCCATCCCGATTTTATATAATGTTCTCAATAAAAGGAAAGTAGAAAGTGCTTATTGATTTTGTATGTATTAATTCTATAGAGGAGTTGCATAGATGTTTTCGATTATTTACAACATGTTTACCGCCGGCGGGGTTGATGTAGGCACAGCGGTAACGGCTGCGCCCGGCACGGCGGCTGACGCGGCGACGGCGGCAGCAGACGCAGGTACGAGCGCGGGCTTTAACCCCATCATGATGATCGTCATATGGGCTGCGGTTATTGGTGTATTTTATTTCTTTAGTATTCGCCCCCAAAGCAAGCGTGACAAGCAAATGAAAGAAATGCAGGCTAGTATGCATGTTGGAGATAATGTGCTTACCTCATCCGGTATGTATGGAAAAATAGCTGATGTGGGCGATGATTGTTTTGTGGTCGAATTTGGCACAAACCGCGGTGTACGTGTGCCTGTGCGCAAAACAGACATAGTCGCCGTAAAAGAGCCAAAATTGACTCCCACCAATTCTGCCTCCGAAGAAAAAAAGTAGGTGCAACATGGAAAAAATAGAAATAGTCACTGGGAACATATATGATGGCAAAGTGGTACGTATAAAGCCATTTGGGGCAATTGTCATTTTACCCGACAATTCTCAAGGCCTGGTGCATATCTCTCACATAAGCAACAGCTATGTTCAAAATGTGGACGATCACTTGGCATCGGGCGACATAGTACGTGTAAAGGTCATATCACATGATAAGACCAGCGGTAAGATATCCCTAAGCATGAAAGACGTAGAGCAACCGGAAAATGTAGCGGAGCGCCAAGAAGAGTATGAGCGTCAACGAGAAATGCGCCGCGCTGAACCCGGCACATTTGAAGAAAAGTTTAAAGAGTGGTTAAAGGCATCTAATGAACGCCAAGCCGGGCTTAATAAAAGAAACAAAAGGAGATAAGACTCAAGTCGCGCCCCATAGATGCGTTTCGTTAAGGGGACACACAGCTCAACATATTAAACGGTGTCCCCCCGTTGAGATGTTTCAAAACTAATCCGAGGCATCAGTGATGTTACAAACAGCACTGTAGCCTTTCCCGCCAGAGCCGCAGCTTCTCTTCAAACCGCATACCCGCGTAGGCGGGGCTGCCCGACGGCAGTACGCGGCGCTCAATTTCTCCAATTCCGCGCCGGTAAAACAGATAAGCGTTATTACCGTTAAAAAATACCCTTGATATTCCCTTCGCGGCAATAAATTTCGATAGCTCCGTTCTGTAAACCGGATTGCGAATACCGGAGTCTAGCGCGCCATTGGCCATGCACTCTATAATCACATCGCACAGCGCAATCCCGTTCCTGAAAAGGATGGCTTTTTTCGTATCGTAATCGGGGTTGTCAAACGGCTCGTCAAACACCCCGAATATCAAGCGCCAAAACTGGTTGCGCGGGTTTCCATAGTATTCGCCCTTTTGACGCGACAAAGGGCTTGGGAAAGTACCTAAAATCAAGAGACGCGGTTTATCGCCGTACAACGGCGGGAAAGCGCGGCATACGATCTCTTTGCTCATTATGGCTTACTATGCTCCTTGTCGGCAATGAAAGTACCTATCACTAAAAGTATTCGTCATTAATCTTGCCAGGGAGTCAAGATTTGGAACTCCTTATTTTGATAAGATAGTTTATTTTACACCTCTGCCATTGTAAACGCTACATTTTTTTGGCCGCGACTGCGTAAACTCTGCCAGCGTCTCCATTGTAAAATAAACGTGAAATAGATGTTAAACTTTGCATAATTCGAAATGGCACAAACTTTTTCAGTTTAAATTCCCTCGAACGCTCAAAGCCACTGTTGATAGTTCTCAATTGTAAATCCATTTCTTGCTTGTCCTCCACATACTTTTTATGCACAATGATGTTGCTGACAAGTGATATGAAGTTGCTAAAAGGATATCCCGCGTTTGCTATACTTAAGACACTAAGGCCGTTGTTTGTAAGCAAGTCATGCAACTCTCGCCTTTCGTAGCGGCGCACATGGCCTGCTTGCTCATCCACCGCGCCCCAATATTTCATACGAGCGGGTACGGTAAAAAGTGCATAGCCGCCTTTTTTTAAATACGCTGACCATTGTTTGAGCATGTCTGCATCATCTTCTATATGCTCCAATACTTCATACGCGCCGATAACATCAAAACTCTCTTTTTGAATCTCATCCAACGACTTAATGATATTAACACGGCTTCTGTCCGCATTAAAGATACTATCGGCCGGCGCGTTATCATTCAAATCATAACCTGTTACATCGTATCCTCTTTCATAAAACTCATACAAGAAAACACCTGTACCATAGCCAAACTCAAGATATCTCGGCACAGTTGTCGTATGCGTCGGCGTAACCATCTTTAGCAAATCTAACAGTGCCTGTCTGCGGAAAATAAGATTGGGCCAAGGCGCAACCTTGTATTCATCGCAAAAGACGCCACCACGTTTTGGCTCGTATGTAAATATCATCTGAGCCGGTGCTTTCTTCTTTTCCAATGTCTTCAATGCGTTAACTCCTCTTAGTTATGTAACAGATTTTTAATAATGTTACATGGTCGGAAGAGCTGATTTCTCAGGGGGGTGAGGCATGCTAGCAAGCAACTGTTACCTTTCATGAATAAAAGGAAGGCAGTGAGAATACTGATTTTTGGGTATAAAAAAGCCCATGTAACATTATTAAAAATCTGTTACATGGCACTTTTTGTAAACTCAAAGCAAACACAGAGCAAAGGAACGATAAGCCCCATTGCTCTGTATGCATGCAGTATAGCGCAGCTTCGTCGCCTTGCCAAGCGCAAATTTTCTCAATTATTTTTTCTTATACGCAAATCTTTTGCCTAAATCGACCAAAATAATTTTTACGACCCAGGAGGGGCTCGAACCCTTGACCTCCGGCGTGACAGGCCGGCGCTCTAACCAACTGAGCTACTGGGCCAAACAAAAAAAACTACTCTTTAGCTCTTCACAAGACGATAATATACCATGTCGCAAAGGGTTTGTCAATAAAAATATTTAAGCTTCTCTGCCTTTTGAAGATTGCAAGTTTAATTGTCCTATCCAAAATGCCAATATCTGTAAGCTAAAATCTGTTCAGTAGAGGAGTCAAGGGTAGGAGGAAGATTTTTTTGAGGAGCTCTTCCTCAAAAAAA